>CAYUAX010000304.1:0-4172 GCA_964442845.1 uncultured Bifidobacteriaceae bacterium
AGCAAACGGCGCATCCTCGAGATCTACCTGAACTCGATCGAGTGGGGCGACGGCATCTTCGGCTGTGAAGCGGCGGCACGGGCCTACTTCAACAAGAGCGCGGCGGCGCTGGCACCGACCGAGGCCGCGCTGCTGGCCGGTGCGATCATCAACCCGCGGGTCCACAGTCCGGCGCGCCCGACCCGGCGGCTGCTGCGCCGTCAGCAGATCATCCTGGGACGGATGGGCGGCGTGGAGCCGCCGCCGGCCTTGCCAGCGGCGACGTCCGAGTCCGGTGCGGCGGAGCCACCGGCCACGGCCGAGCCACCCGCGGACCCGCCACCGGCGCCAGAAGCAGCCGCGCCGCCTCCATCGCGGCCCCCGGGGCCCTGATCAGCGCAGCCGGCGGGCGCCGACGAACCGGCGCCGCCAATACTCGGTGGCCAGCCGTTCGACGCGCACCACGCCGCGGCTGCTGGGCGCGTGCACGAACGCCTCGCCGTCCAGGGCGATGCCGACGTGCGAGACGCCAGGCGCGACCGTGCTGAAGAACACCAGGTCGCCGGCGCGCACGTCGTGGCGGTCGATGCGGGTGCCGGCGCCGAATTGATCGCGGGTCTGGCGCGGCACGGCGCGGCCGTGCTGCGCCAGCACGTACTGCACGAGGCCCGAACAGTCGAAGCCGGCCGGTGTGCTGCCGCCGTTGCGATACGGGACGCCGCGGAACTCGAGCGCCGTCGCGGCGATGCGATGGCCCAGCGCCTCGCTGGCGCGGGCCGGGGTCGGCGGCGGCGCACCGGCGGCTGGGCCGCGCCCGCTCGCGCACGCCACGGTCGTCACCGCCAGCGCCGCCGTCATCAGCAGCCGCCCGATCATGTCGTTCTCACTATCGGCCCGGCCGCGCGGCCTCGCCAGCGCCGCCAAACCCGGTCCCTCAGGATACCGCTAACTCCATCCCGCAGAGCACGTTACGTCCCTGGTCGCTTGACAGCCCTCGGCGCGGCCGGGCACACTCTTCTCCACGAGCCGACATGGAGCAGACGCTCCTCCTCAACGCCACCTTCGAGCCGCTCAAGGTCGTCCACTGGCAGAAGGCCGTCACCCTCTGGTGCCAGGGGAAGGTCGAGATCATCGCGTCGCACGAACGCGAAGTGCGCGCGGTGTCGTTCAGCTTGCGCCTGCCGTCGGTGATCCGGTTGCTCCGCTACGTGCGGATCAAGAAGCGGTTCGACTACGTGCCGTTCTCGCGCGCCAACATCTACGCCCGCGATTCGCACACCTGCCAGTACTGCAACACGCACCACCCCACGCAGGACCTCACGTTCGACCACGTCATCCCGGTGTCTCAGGGCGGCCGCAAGGACTGGGAGAACATCGTCACCTGCTGCGTGTCGTGCAACCGGCGCAAGGGCGGCCGCACGCCCGCCGAAGCCGGGATGCACCTCGTCCGGCCGCCGCGCCGGCCGCATTCGGCGCCGGCGGTCCGCATCACGATCGGACTGCGACGCACGCCCGACAGCTGGCGCGATTACCTGTACTGGAACCTGGAACTGGACGCCGAAGCCGGCTGATCCGGTCAGCGCAGCCGCTTCAGGACGCCGGCGAACAGGGCGATGCCGGCGTCGACCAGGTCGGTGGACGACGACGACCCGCTGCCGCGGTTCAGCTCCGCGAACACCGCCTCGGTCTGCCGGCGCGCCTGCGCCGCGCGCAGGGGCCACGTCGGGTCGACCGCGGCCCGCTTCGCCGCCGCCGCCTCGAGGTCGGCGAGGGTCTTCGCCAGCTGGCCCTCGTCGAGCACGGCGACCGGCGCCTGGCAGAACGCGCACGCCGACTGCGTGCGGACGTCCACCGACGCGCCGCAGTTCACGCACTTGATGATCGCGACGCGGACGCTCAGGTCGCGCACTTCGGCGGCACTCAGGTCGCGCACGAAATGACGGGCGCGCAGGAACGCCGCGAAGCTCATGAAGCGGCCGTGCCCCTGCGCGCAGCGGAAGAACTCGTAGCGCGTGTCGCGGACGCGGTCGTGGGCGCGCAGCAGCCCGGTCTGGCACCGCGGACAGACCTTGCGGGCGGCCATCGGCTGTCGAGCCGCGGCGGCGGCCTGACCCATCGCCTCGAACAGCGCCACCACGCCGGCCGGGGCCAGGTGCAGGTCTTCGTGGCCATCGAACCAGACGCCGTTGCAGGCGTGGCACAGGTCGATGGCGAGCACCCGCCCGTATTGGCCCTCGAGGGTCACCGACACCGCGTCCTGACGGCAGCCCGGGCAGGTCACGTGTTGATGCTATCAAGGTAGGATGACCGGATGAGCCACGGCCCGATCACGCTGACCGGCATCGAGCCGCGCGGCGTCATCGAAGGCGGCCGAGTGTGGCTGCGTGGCGCCGGGTTGCCGCCCGGCGGCGGCACCGACCCGGCGATCTCGATCGGCGGCGCCGCCGCCCGCGTCGTGTTCGCGGCCCCGGACCGTGTCGCCGTCGTCGTGCCGGCGACGGCCGCCGCGGGACGGGCGCCAGTCCGGGCGACTTGGGCGCCGGGGGCGACGCTGTTCGTCGACGTCGGCGCGCGCCTGGCGACCGGCCTGCATCAGGTGGACAGCCCGGCCGCCGGCCGCGACGGCTGGATCTACGCCGCGTTCAGCGGATCGCGCGGGCAGGAATCGGCGGTGTCGGTGTATCGGCTGACGCCGCAGGGCGACCGCGAGGCGTTCGTGGAGGGCATCGTCAACGCGACCGGGCTGGCCCTGTCGCCAGACGGCGTGCTCCACGTCTCGAGCCGCTACGAAGGCGTGGTCTACCGCATCGCTCCCGACGGGCGCGCCGAGTCGATGGCCGCCGAGCTGGGTATCGCGTGCGGGCTGGCGTTCGCGCCAGACGGCTCGTTGTTCGTCGGCGACCGCAGCGGGACCATCCATCGGGTGAGCGGCGGCGGGGCTCGCGTCGAGACCTTCGCGACGCTGCCGCCGAGTGTCGCCGCCTTCCATCTCGCCTTCGGCCCCGACGAGCAGCTCTACGTCACGGCGCCGACACTGGCCACGCACGACGCCGTGCACCGCTTCGACGCCAGCGGCCGCCACGAGACGCTCGACGTCACGTTCGGCCGGCCGCAGGGCCTGGCCTTCGATCGACACGGCGCGCTGCACGTCGTCGAGGCGCTGGCCGGGGCCAGCGCGATCTACCGACTCGATCCCGGCGCGCCGCGCCGGCCCGTCGTCGCCGGACCCGGCCTGGTCGGCGTCGCGTTCGCCGCCGACGGCGCCCTGCTCGCCGCGACCGCCGACAGTCTCTACCGGTTTCCCGCTGCGGCCTGAGGCCGCACGCGGCGATTGCGCCACCGCGGCCGGGCTGCTAGCCTCATCCGCCGGGAGAGGGCTCGGCCGCCGGCATGATGCAGCTGCTTCGTCGCAAGCCAATCGCCGCGCTGATGGCCAGCGAAGGCACCGAGCACTCCCTGAAGCGGGTGCTCGGCGCCGGCGATCTGATGATGCTCGCCATCGGCGCGGTGATCGGCGCCGGCATCTTCGGCGCCATCGGCACCGCCGCCGCCGGCCAGACCGACCCGTCGGGTGAGGTGATCCGCTACGGCGCCGGACCGGCGCTGGTGTTCTCGTTTCTGCTGCTCGGCGGCGCCTGTGCGCTGGCGGCGCTGTGCTACGCCGAACTGGCGGCGATGATCCCCCAGGCCGGCAGCGCCTACGCGTATGCCTACGCGACGCTCGGCGAGTTCGTCGCCTGGATCATCGGCTGGGACCTGATCCTCGAGTACGCCGTCGGCAACGTCGCCGTCGCCATCTCGTGGGGCGACTACTTCAACACGCTCCTGCGCACGGCGGGTGTCGACCTGCCGGCCTGGCTCACCACCGGGTATCGGACCGCGGCGTTGAGCGCCAATCCCGACGTGCAGGCCCTCATCGCCACGGCGCCGCGTCTGCTGGGGGTGCCCGTGCTGGTCAACCTGCCAGCGTTCCTGATCGTGTCGGCGATCACGTGGCTGCTGCTGCGCGGCGCCCGCGAGAGCACCACCGCCAACAACGTGATGGTCGTCGTGAAGCTGCTGGCGCTGGGCCTCTTCATCGCCGTCGGGCTCGGCAGCATCAATCCGGCCAACTACCAGCCGTTCGCGCCGAACGGCTTCACCGGCATCCACCAGGGCGCGGCGATCGTCTTCTTCGCCTACATCGGCTTCGA
>CAYUAX010000305.1:0-4142 GCA_964442845.1 uncultured Bifidobacteriaceae bacterium
CCTGAAGGGCGAGTACGACGAGGCCATTCGCGCCTACCGGCGCGAGCTCGAGTACCTGTCGCTCAGCGATCACGCCCTGCGTGAGCGCACCCTCATCGAGGTGCAGCAGAAGCTGGCCGCGGCCTACTACCGCAGCGGACGGCGCGACGAGGCCGACCAGTTCTTCGCCGCGACGACGCGCGCGTTCGACCAGCGCCTGGCGGCCGGCGCCGACGACCCGTTCACGCGCTATTACCTCGCCGCGCTCTACGCGCAACGCGAGGACGTCGAGCCGGCCCTGCAGCACCTGGCGGCGCCGCTGCGCGAGATCGGGCCGTTCACCCGGTGGCGCCTGCCGCGCGACCCCGACTTCGCGCCGATCCTGGCGAACCCGCTGGTGCAGCAGGCCCTGGCGACCCCGGTCGACGGTCCCGACCGCGCCTGACCGGGCCTTGGCCCGGCCCTTTCGCCTATTGATCGCGTCCCGGCCGGCTGGTACGATGCGCGTGCCTTCCGGGAACGACCATGACCGGCGATTCGCCCAGCCGCCTTCCCGCCATCCGGCGCGCCGAGCGCAAGGACGTCGCCCTCCAGGACGCGCTGTCCACCCTGGCCCCGGGAGGCTGGGTCGAGCGGCCCGACACGCCCGACGGCGTGATCACCGCCGTGCGGCGCATGGCCCCGGTCGAGGCGCAGTACGCGCCGTTTCCCGACGACCTCGACCCGCGCCTGAAGGCGGCCCTCCAGCAGCGGGGCCTGCAGCAGCTCTACAGCCACCAGGCCGCGGCCGTGGCGCACGTACGCGAGGGGCGCAACGTCGTCGTCACCACGCCCACCGCCTCGGGCAAGACGCTCTGCTACAACCTGCCGGTGCTCGACGCGATCCTGAAGGACCCGTCGACGCGCGCCCTGTACCTGTTCCCGACCAAGGCGCTGGCGCAGGACCAGATGGCGGAGTTGCACGAGCTCGTCGGCCTGGTCGGCGAGGCGGGCGGCGAGCCGATCGGCGTGCACACCTACGACGGCGACACGCCGCAGGACGCGCGCCGCAGCATCCGCACGCGGGCGCACGTGGTGCTCAGCAACCCGGACATGCTGCACTCCGGGATCCTGCCGCACCACCCGCGCTGGGCGAAGCTGTTCGAGAACCTGAGGTTCATCGTCATCGACGAACTGCACGCCTACCGCGGCGTGTTCGGCAGCCACCTGTGCAACGTGCTGCGCCGCCTGCGCCGCATCGCCGCGCACTACGGATCGCATCCCCAGGTGATCTGCTCGTCGGCCACCATCGCCAATCCGCGCGAGCTCGCCGAGCGGCTCGTCGAGCAGCCGTTCGCGCTCGTCGACGAGAGCGGCGCCCCGCGCGGCGAGAAGTTCTTCGTCTTCGTCAACCCGCCGGTGGTCAACAAGGAGCTCGGCATCCGCCGCTCCTACCTCGCCGAAGCGCGTCGCGTGGCGGGGGAGTTCCTGCGCCGCCACCTGCAGGTGATCGTCTTCGCGCAGAGCCGGCTGGCCACCGAGATCCTCACCACCTATCTCAAGGAGGACTTCGAGACGGTGCCGGGGATGGCCGAGCAGATCCGCGGCTACCGCGGCGGCTACCTGCCGCTGCGCCGCCGCGAGATCGAGAAGGGCCTGCGCGAGGGGCTGGTGCGCGGCGTGGTCTCCACCAACGCGCTGGAGCTGGGCATCGACATCGGCGCGCTCGACGTGGCGGTGATGGCCGGCTACCCCGGCACCATCGCTTCCACCTGGCAGCGGGCCGGCCGGGCCGGTCGGCGCACGGCGCGCTCGGCGGCGGTGATGGTCGCCAGTTCCGCGCCGGTCGATCAGTTCGTCGTCAAACACCCGGAGTACTTCTTCGGCGCCTCGCCCGAACACGCGCTGGTCAATCCCGACAACCTGCACATCCTGGTCGATCACGTGAAGTGCGCCGCCTTCGAGCTGCCGTTCAGCGGCCACGACACGTTCGGCGCGGTGGACGTGCAGGAGGTGCTGCAGATCCTTCGCGAGAACGGCCTGGTGCACCGCTCCGGGGACCCCGAGGACGAGGCCGATCCGGGGCAGTGGCACTGGACCAGCGAGAGCTACCCGGCGGATGCGATCAGCCTGCGCTCGATCACCTCGGACAACTTCGTGATCGTCGACCTCACCACCGGGTCCACGGTGATCGGCGAGACCGACTTCACCAGCGGCCCGTCCACGCTGCACCCCAAGGCCATCTACATCGTCGAAGGCCGCCTCTACCAGGTGGAGTCCCTGGATTTCGAGGGCCGCAAGGCCTACGTCCGCAGCGTCGACTGCGACTACTACACCAACGCCATCTCGTACTCGAAAGTCACCGTGCTCGATCGCGCCACGGCCGCCGGCGCCGTGCCGTCGCACGGCGACGTCCACGTGTCGAGCCGCGTCGTCGGCTTCAAGAAAGTGAAGTTCTACACCAACGAGAACGTCGGCTCGGGCGAGCTCGATCTGCCCGAGCAGCAGATGCACACCACCGCCTACTGGCTGGAGGTGCCGCCGGCGGTGATGCAGGCGCTGCCGTGGGGCAAGGACGACAAGCGCGACGGCGTCGTCGGCCTGGGCTTCGCGATGAAGAGCATCGCCGCGCTGCTGCTGATGTGCGACGAGCGCGATCTCGGGCTGGCCTTCGGGCAGGGCGACGAGGCCCAGGGCGAAACGCGGCCCACCGGCGGCCGCACGGCGCTGCCCGAGCAGCTCACCGACGAGCCGCGCATCTACCTGTACGACGCGTTCCCGGGCGGCATCGGCTTCTCGGCGCCGTTGCACGGCATGCACGACGAGCTGCTGGCGCGCACGCGCGAGCTGGTTGCCGGCTGCGAGTGCGATCACGGCTGCCCGACCTGCGTCGGGCCCATCGGCGAGACCGGGCCGCGCGCCAAGACCGTGGCCCTGGCGATCCTCGCGGCGCTGCAGGGGGCGCCGGCCCTGGCGGCGCGAGCCGGCGGCGCCGGCGCCGCAGATGTGGTGCCGTTCTGATGAAGCCGTCGCTCGCCGATCGCCTGCGCGCCGTCGTCGGCACCACGCCGCCGGTCGTGCCGCGGGTGGACCTCGCCGCGTCCGACGACGCGCCAGGAGCCGAAGGCTCGGCCGCGCGGCTCGCGCACGCCGCGGCGGTGCTCGGCGGCACCGTGCAACAGGCCGTGGGCGGCCGCTGCCTCGTGGTCGATCGCCGGCTGGGCCCCGACGATCGGCACGGCCGGCTGCCGGTCGGCCACATCGTGCGCACGCTGCAGGCGTCGATCGACGGCTTCACCACCCTGCGCCGGGCGTGGCCTGGCAACCGCGCCGTCGGGCCGGACGACGCGCCGCTGGTGGCGGACCTCGACGGCCTGTGCGTCGTCGATCTCGAGACCACCGGCCTGGCCGGCGGCGCCGGCACCCAGGCGTTCCTGGTCGGCTGCGCCCGTCTCGACGGCGACGGCGTGCACATCCGCCAGTTCCTGTCACCGGGCTTCGAACACGAGCGTGCGCAGCTGCAGCTGGTGGCCGAGTGGCTGCGCGATCGCACCCAGCTCGTCACCTTCAACGGCCGCACCTTCGACGTGCCGCTGCTCGAGATGCGCTTCAGCTACCACCGCCTGGCCTGGCCGTGGGGCGCGCTGCCGCACCTCGACGCGCTGCATCCGGCGCGGCGGTTCTGGCGCGATCGCGCCGAGGTGGCCGGCCCCGACCCCGACGAGGCGCGCTGCACGCTGGGCGTGCTCGAACGGCGGCTGAGCGGCGTGCACCGTGTCGGCGATGTGCCCGGGTTCGAGATTCCGGCCCGCTACTTCCAGTTCGTCCGCGACGGGCGTCCCGAGCCGCTGACGGCGGTGCTCGAGCACAACCGTCTCGACTTGCTGTCGACGCTGCTGGTCGCGGCGCGGGCGTCGGCGCTGGTCGTGCTCGGCCCCGGCGCCGCCGAGAGCCCGCACGAGTGCCTCGGGCTGGGCCGGCTGCACGATCGGATCGGCCGCGCCGACGATGCCGAGGCCTGCTTTCTGCACGCCGCCACTGCCGGCGGACGGGCCGGCGACGGCCGCCTGCGTGGCGAGGCGCTGCGGCGTCTGGCGCTGCTGCGGCGCCGGGCCGGCCGGGCCGCCGAGGCGGCCGAGGCGTGGCGCGACCTGCTGGCCACGCGTGGCGCGACGGCCTTGGCC
>CAYUAX010000306.1:0-2190 GCA_964442845.1 uncultured Bifidobacteriaceae bacterium
GCGGGCATCTCCAAGATCCTTATCGAGCGACCCTCGAAGTCGGCCCGCGTGACGGCCTGCAGAACGAGGCCGCGCCGATCGCCACCGCCGACAAGATCCGTTTCGTCGATGCGTTGAGCGCCGCCGGCCATCGCACGATCGAAGTCTCGGCGTTCGTCTCGCCCAGGTGGGTGCCGCAGATGGCCGACGCCGCCGAGGTGTTCGCCGGCATCACCCGGCGCCCAGGCGTCCGCTACACCGCGCTGGTCCCCAACCTCGCGGGCCTGCAGCGCGCCATCGCCGCCGGGGTGGATGAGGTGGCGCTGTTCGCCGCTGCCAGCGAGCGGTTCAGCCAGGCCAACATCAACCAGACGATCGACGACTCGCTGGCGCGCTACGCCGAGGTGGCCGCCGAGGCCCGCCGGCACGACCTGCCGGTGCGCGGCTACGTGTCGTGCGCCTTCGGCTGTCCGTTCGAGGGCGCCGTGGCCCCGGCCGCGGTGGCGCGCGTCACCGCCGCGCTGCTGGCAATGGGCGCCTACGAGGTGGCCGTCAGCGACACCATCGGCGTTGCCCACCCAGGGCAGGTGCGCGCGGTGATGACTGCGCTCACCGGGACGCTCCCGCGGCCGCAGCTCGCCCTGCATTTCCACGACACGCGCGGCACGGCGCTGGCCAACGTCCTCGCCGCCCTCGACCTCGGCTTCGCCACCTTCGACGCGTCGGCCGGCGGCCTCGGGGGGTGCCCGTATGCGCCGGGCGCGTCTGGCAACCTGGCCACCGAGGACCTCCTGTATCTCCTCGACGGATTGGGTCTCGACACCGGCGTCTCGCTGGCGGGCGTGATGGCGGCCTCCACCGCACTGCAGCCCGCGCTCGGCCATCCCCTGCGATCGCGCGTCGTCCAGGCGGCACTGGCCACGAGCCTTCGGCCATGACGCGCGTCGACCGCCGCGCGTTCGTAGCCACCACCCTGGCCGCGACGGCCGGCGCGCTCGCCCCCGACGTGGCGGCCGCGCAGCCGGCGCCGACGCGTGGCCGGCCGCGGCCCTCGGAGTTCGTCTTCGCACGCCTCCGCTACACCTCGGGCGACTGGGACTACAACCCCAAAGTGGCCGGCAACGTCCTCAACTCACTGGTCGAGTACACGACCGTGCCGGTCTATCCCGAAGAGGTGGTGATCACCGCCGACTCGGCCGAGCTCGACGCCTTTCCGTTCCTCTTCATGACCGGCCACATGCTGGTGCGCTTCTCGGCGCGCGAGCGCGACGGCCTGCAGCGGTTCGTCGATCGCGGCGGGCTGCTGTTCTCCGACGACTGCAACCACGACATCGCCGGGCTCTACGCCGTGAGCTTCGAGCGCGAGATGCGCACCACCTTCCCGGGGCCGGCGACGCTGGCCCGGCTGCCGGGCCGCCACCCGCTCTACTCGGCGTTCTTCGACTTCCCCGACGGCCCGCCGCAGACCTCGCACGAGCTGAACGGCTGGGGCGACGACCTGGTGCACGACTACCTGCGCGGCGTCGAGCACCGCGGCCGCCTCGGCGTCGTCTACTCGAACAAGGACTACGGCTGCGAGTGGGACTACGACTGGCGCAACAAGCGCTTCCGCCGCGACGACAACACCACGTTCGCGGTGAACCTCGCGGTCTACGCCCTCACCGCCTGACGCCCGCGGCCCGGGACCGCTAGGCGGTCAGCTCCTGCAGCACCAGCTCGACCTCGACCTCGTCGAACGCCTCGTCGGCACGCGCCGGCACCGCCAGGTCGCCGGCGAACACCAGCGCCGTGCGGTAGCGCAGCGGCGACAGGGCATGTACCCAGCAGCGCGCCACGACCGCCGAGGCCGCGTACTGCTCCGGCTCGTCGCCCGGGCCGGTACGGGCCAACCGTAGCTCGGTGCGGGTGCCGGGCCGCAGCCACTCCCGCTGCTCGAGCAGCGCCCCGCGTGCCGACAGGTTCACCACCTGCACCTGTACGCCGGCGGTGAGCCGCGCCGCGGGGTCGAGGCCGAGCACGTCGGCACTCAACCGGGGGTCGGCGCGCCGATCGACGACCTCCCGGAGTTGCAGTGGTGTCGGCGCACGGTGAGCAGCACGAGCGAGCCAGGCCATCGGCCACCTCTACAGCATGCGGCGTACCAGGCAATCGCGGTCCCTTCCGCGCACTCGGGGTCGAAAAGTCTCGTGCGACGGCGGTTCTTGTCCGCCG
>CAYUAX010000306.1:2290-4140 GCA_964442845.1 uncultured Bifidobacteriaceae bacterium
CTGTAGGCGGCGCCGACCATGACGCGGCGGATGCGGAACCACGGCGAGCCGTGCGACGGGTGGTTGATCTGCACGGGTTGGCCCTTGGCGTCGCCGGTGGTGCCGAACATCGCCCACGACTCCGGCCCCGAGATGGCGTCGAGGTTGTTCCAGAAGTCGGTGGTGATGGCGTTGTAGGTGACGTCGCTCACCATGCGAACCTTCTTGCCGTTCTTCACTTCCCAGAACGCGTCGCCGCCGAACTGGCCGTTGTAGCGCTGCTGGTCGATCGAGTAGCTGCCGCGGCCGTCGATCAGCACGCCGTCCTTGGTGTCGGCGATGATCTGCTCGGGCGTCGGCGACCCCGGCGGGCCGGCGTCGAGGTGGACGTTGGGCATGCGCAGGAACGGGAAGTTGCGCCACGAGGTGGCGAAGGTGCAGCCGCGCGAGAAGTTCTGCTTCAGGTAGTGGGCGGTCTCGCGGTTGGTCTGCAGGTCGACCAGCCGGCCCTCGCGCACCAGCGGCCACTGCTGGCTCTTCACGCCGTCGTCGTCGTAACCGACGGTGCACATGCCGCCCGGCAGCGTGCGGTCGGCGGTGATGTTGAACAGCTTGGAGCCCACGGTCAGCTTGCCGACGTCGGGCAGCGAGATGAAGCTGGTGCCGGCGTAGTTGGCCTCGTAGCCGACGACGCGGTCGAGCTCGGTGGGATGGGCGACGATCTCGTGGATCGTCAGCATGGCGTGCGACGGCGAGATGATGAGGTCCTTCAAGCCGACCTGCACCGGCGGCGCGGTGCAGTGCTCGGCCGCCTCGGCGCAGATGCGCTCGACGTTCTCCAGCATCTTCGCCTCGAGGATCACCTCGTAGCCGGCGCTCTTCGGCGCCACCGAGAAGGTGCGCTGCTTGACCTTGCCGCTCTTGCGGGCGGTCACCGAGAACCCGGGCGAGGCGCGATGGATCTCCTGCTCGATGTAGCTGCCCTCGGAGGTGGCCAGGTACTTCCACTCGAAGTCGAACGCCATCTGCGACTGGATGCGGATGACGTCGGGCTGCTTGAGGCCCAGCTCGTTGATCTGCAGCAGGAAGTTGATCTTGTCGTCGAGCGAGACGGTGTCGGCCACCGTCTTCACCGGCGTCGCCCAGTAGTCCTGGTAGGCCTCGACCGGCGACAGCTGGACGTCGAACTTCTTGGCCAGCGCGCTGGCCTTGGCCACCTCGGTGGCGCGGGCGGCGATCTTCCGGATCTCGTCCTCGGTGACCAGCGGGCTGCTGGCGAAGCCCCAGACCCCCGAGTGGATCACCCGCACACCGAAGCCGGCGCTCTCCTCGCGGCCGGCGCCGCCGAAGCCGAAGCTGTCGACGACGACCCGGTCGCGCACCGCCACCGAGTCGGTGATGTTGCGCGTGAAGCGGATGTCGCAGTAGGTGCAGCCGAGGCGTTTGGCCTCGCCCAGCGCGATATCCGACAGGCCCTTGAAGCGCGAGTCCATCACCCGGGCGCGTGGCGACTGGGCGACCAGCTCGCCGACCAGGTCGCTGGCGTAGATCGCGGCGCCCGTGGCGCTCAGGGTCTTCATGAAGCTGCGGCGGTTCTGCATGATGGCTCTCTCGTCAGACCGCCGGCGACACCGACGTCATCGTGAAGTCTTCGATCTTCATGGCCGGCACCAGCGCCGTGCCGGGGTTGTCGTAGGCCTCGCCGGTGTGCATCGGAATCGACGGGCCGAGCATGGTGATGTTGTTGAAGCCGACCGCGGGCGACTCGTTCCAGCGGAAGTTCTGCGCCGGCCCGACGATCTCGCCGTTCTCGATCAGGAACAGGCCGTCGCGGGTCATGCCGGTGTTGAGCAGCGTCATCTGGTCCACCG
>CAYUAX010000307.1:0-4110 GCA_964442845.1 uncultured Bifidobacteriaceae bacterium
ACGCGTTCTGGAAGCTCTACGGCATGGGCCTGCCCGACGACGTGCTCAAGAAGCTGTATTACAAGAACGCGCTGCGTCTGGTGCCCGGCCTGCCCGGCGCTGGCTGGCCGAACTGAGTCCCGCGAGCCCCATGGCGCGGTATCTGGTCACCGGCGGAGCCGGGTTCATCGGTTCGCACCTGGTCGAGGCCCTGCTCGGCCGCGGCGATCAGGTGCGGGTGGTGGACAACCTCTCGACCGGCCGGCGCGCCAACCTCGACGCCGCCGTGGCGGCGGCCGGCGCGGCCGCCCCCGAGTTCATCGAGGGCGATCTCGCCGATCCGGCGGTGGCGGCGGCGGCCGTGGACGGCATCGACTACGTGCTGCACCAAGCCGCAATCCCGTCGGTGCCGCGCTCGGTGGCCGATCCGATCGCGTCGCATCGGGCCAACGTCGACGCCACGCTGCAACTGCTGGTCGCCGCCCGTGACGCGCGGGTCCGCCGCCTGGTGTTCGCCGGGTCGTCGTCGGTGTACGGGGACGCCCGCGAGCTGCCCAAGCACGAGGGCCTGCCGGTGAACCCGCTGTCGCCCTACGCGCTGCAGAAGGTCACCGGCGAGCAGTACCTGCGGCTGTTCACCGCGCTGTACGGGCTCGAGACTGTGTCGACCCGCTACTTCAACGTCTTCGGGCCGCGCCAGGATCCGTCGTCGCCGTACTCCGGCGTCATCTCGCTGTTCATCCGCGCCGTGCTCGACGGCCGGCCGCCGACGATCCACGGCGACGGCGAGCAGACGCGGGACTTCACCTTCGTGGCCAACACCGTCGACGGCGTGCTGCGTGCGGCGGTGGCGCCCGGCGTCGCCGGCGAGGTGATCAACATCGCCACCAACGGCCGGGTGTCGCTCAACCGCCTGCTCGCCGACGTGCAGCAGCTGCTCGGCACCCACCTGACGCCGGTCTACGGCCCGCCGCGGGCCGGCGACATCCGCGATTCGCAGGCGGCCATCGACAAGGCCGAGCGGCTGCTGGGCTACCGGCCGAGGGTCGACTTCGCCGAGGGGCTGCGCCGCACCGTGGCGTGGGCGGCGGGCCGGCCGCAGCCGGCCTGACCCGGCGCCGTCACGGCGTGTCGTAGCTGTAGAGCGACCCGGGGTTGGCCGAGAACCGGGCGACGATGGCGTCGCGGCGGGCCAGCATCGCGCGGATCTCGTCGCCGCTCAGCCAGCGCTCAGTGCGTGCCCGCACCGTCGGCTCGTCGAGCCCCTTCAAGGCCTCGAACAGACGCCGATCGCAGCGCACCAGGGGCACCGACGCCAGCAGCTCGCGCGAGCGGCGGAACGCCCGCGTGTGATCGATGAACCACGCCGTCCAGTCCTTGTCGATCACCAGGTTGCCCTTGTTGCGGTCGGTGTTGGCGATGAGGGCGTCGAAGACGCGCAGCGTGGCGATCTGGTGTTCCCAGCGCCGCAGATCGGGGGCCTCGGCCTTCTTCTCCTGGCGGCCGCCCTCGTCCATGATCACGTCGTCCACCCACCACGTGAAGGACGCCGGCGAGCCGGCGTGCTCGCGTTCGACGGTGACCGGCACGGCGTCGAGCCCGAGCAGCAGCGCGACGTGATACGCGGCGAGGTTGAACTTCCAGGTGTCGCGGAAGCCGAACTCGCGCTTGCCGCCGGCGGCGCGGAACGACGTCTTGGTCTCGTCGATGCGCTGGACGCTGGCGTCGTGGCGTCGGCTGCCGTCGTCGAGCGTGACGCGCAGCGTGCCGGTGATGCCGGTGGTGACCTCGCGGGTCGCCACGACCTTGGCGGTGGCCAGAAAGCGCTCGCGGTCGGCCCGCGTCTCGGCGGCGGTCTGGGCGGCGGCGGTGGTCGCGGTCAGCGCGGCGACGGCGACGGCGATCACGACGCGGGTCATGGCGTGGTGGCTCCGAGCGGGGTGCGGGTGCCGTCGCCGTAGAGCGCCGCCGTGCCGGCGGCGGTGATCTCGAGCGCCGACGGGACGCCCTTGTAGACCTCGGCGAGCATGCCGGTGTCGATGAGGAACACGCGGCCGAATCGGGCCTTGATGCGGGAGTCGCGCTGCGGCGTGTGGCCGACGACGAGGCGCGACGCCTTCCAGCGGGCCAGCAGGCCCTCGGCGGCCGGCTGCAGGGCGGCGTCGTCGGCGGTGGCGTAGCCGCGATACCACAGCGGCCCGTCGCCGGCCAGCAGCGACCACGTGCCGATCTGCAGGATGTCGACGGCCTCGCGCACGAGGTCGACGTCGATGCCCGTGAGGTCGGGCGTCTCGCCGGCCAGCTTGGCGCGTTCCAGGATCCCGTTGGTCCAGCGCACCTCGGCGGCGGCCAGGGCGAGCACGTCCTCGAAGCGGAACCACGGCCGCGCCATCCGCGTGTCGACGAGGCGCTGCACGAAGCGGTCGAACCGCTCGATCTCGCGTTTGGCGGTGGCGTTCAGCTCGGCGACGGTCACGGCGGTGGCCGGGTTGGGGCCGGCGTGCATGAAGACGCTGTCGTCCACCTGCACGGCGATCGGCCGGCTGCGCAGCCAGCGGCCATAGGCGCCGCGCGGCCCGAGGGCCTGGCGGTACTCGATGCAGCCGGGCGGAAACGCCTCCAGGAACGTCTCGCGGGTGCGGGTGTAGGCCGCCGGGGTCTCCCCGGGACGGGTGCGGGCGCGCGCCTCGACCAGGCCGGTGTAGTCGCTCCACGCCCGCTCGCGCAACTTCTCGCTGCCGGCGTCGGCGAACGCCGCGCAGATGGCGGCGGTGGCGTCGCGCAGGTCGCCGAGCAGGTTCATCACCTCGTGGTTGCCGATCACCTGCTCGACCTTGCCGCGCGCCTTCGGCGCCTCGCGTTCGAGCGCCATCATCAGGTCGAGCACGGCGCGCACCTGGGCGCCGCGGTCGGTGAGATCCCCGGTCTGCACCAGCGTGGCGGTGCCGCCGGTCCAGCGCCGGGCGTCGTCGACGAGCCCGGCGGCCTTGAGGATGCCGGTGAGCCCGTCGAGGCTGCCGTGGACGTCGCCGATGGCGACGACGCGGCGCTCGCCGCCGCGCGGCTGCGCGGTCGGCGTGACCACACTGCTGGCCAGCAGCAGGGCGACGAGGGCGACGGCCCGGCTCACCACAGCCCCACGTTACTGCAGGAAGACGCCGGCGGCGCCCTTCTCTTTGACCAGCTTCGCCACCGCCTGCTGCATCTTCTCGCGGCGCGCGAACAGCGCCTCTTGTTCGGCTTTCGACAGCCAGGGGCCGAGCGCCTGCTCGACCTCGGCCGGGGTGAGCGCCTCGATCCGCTTCCACAGTGCGGCGTCCACGATGCCGATCGGCGCGATGCCGTCCACGTTCTTGCGGGTCGTGAACGCGCGCGAGTGGTCGATCAGGAACAGGTGCCAGTCGCTGTCGTAGATGAGGTTGCCCTGGTTGCGGTCGATGTTGCCGATCAACTGGTCGAACAGCTTCATGCGGCTGACCTGCTTCGACCAGCCGGGCTCCGGCCCCTGGACCGGCTTCTTCATGTCCCAGCCCTTGGTGTCCTCGATCCACAGCACGGCGGCGCCGATCTTGCCGTCGACCGTGCGCTCGACGACCGGCGGCACCATGTGCAGCTCGAGCAGACGATCCAGCCGATAGGCGGCGATCTCGGCCTTGTAGTTTTCCATGTAGCCGTTGCGGCGGCCGGGCGGCAGCTGCTTCCAGGCGAAGCGGGCCACCGGGCCCGGCTCGAGGTAGCCGCGCTGCGGCTTGGTGACGCCGATCGGCACCGCCTCCATGCGGGTGACCTTGCCGGTGGCCAGGAACGCCTCGATGTCCGCTTCCTTACCGACCCAGCTGCGGGAGCACGCGGCCGCGGCGGCACCCTGGCCGCCATGGAGATCGGAGCGGGCTGCGACGACGAGCGCGACCAGCACGAGGGCGGCGAGGCGGCGGTGAGTCACGGGCAGTCTCCTGGGGTGAGGGACGTGCGCCGCATTGTAATGAGCCGGCGGCGACTGGCCACGGATTTCCGCAGCGCGTCACCGGTTGCCGGCGGCGCAACCCCGGTTGGCGGACGGCGCCGGCCACCGCGCCCGCATACCGGGCAGGCGCGTCAACCCCGGTTGACGTCGACGGCGCGGCGCCGGCG
>CAYUAX010000308.1:0-4102 GCA_964442845.1 uncultured Bifidobacteriaceae bacterium
TCTTCATGAAGCCGTCGTAGTGCCGCATGATCAGCTGCGACTCGATCTGGCTCACCGTGTCCATGGCGACGCCGACGACGATCAGCAGCGAGGTGCCGCCGAAGAAGAAATTGACGCCCAGCCCCTGGGTGAACCACTGCGGCAGGTTGGTGTCGAGCCAGCCGCCGACGAACGGAATCGGCGCCACCTGGAAGCCGGTGATCATGAACTCCGGCAGGATGGCGATCAGGCACAGGTAGAGGGCCCCGGCCAGGGTGATGCGCGTCAGGATGGTGTCGATGTGCTCGGCGGTGCGCTTGCCGGGCCGGATGCCCGGGATGAAGCCGCCGTACTTGCGCATGTTCTCCGACACGTCGTCGGGGTTGAAGATGATTGCCGTGTAGAAATAGGCGAAGAACAGGATCAGCGCCACGAACAGCAGGTTGTAGAGCGGCATCCCGTAGGCGAGCTGGCGGACGATGGCGTCGCCCCAGCCGCCGGCCAGGAAGAAGCCCTGCAGCGTCGCCGGGAAGGCCAGCAGCGAGCTGGCGAAGATCACCGGGATGACCCCGCCGGTGTTGACCTTGAGCGGGATGTGCGTGCTGGTGCCGGCGAACTGCCGGCGGCCGACCACGCGCTTGGCGTACTGGACGACGATGCGGCGCTGGCCGCGTTCGACGAAGATGATCGCCGCCACCACCGCCACCATCAAGGCGATCAGCAGCACCAGGCGGATCAGGCCGATCTGGCCGGTGCGCAGCTGGTCGAAGGTCAGGGTGACGGCGCGCGGGAAGTTGACGACGATGCCGGCGAAGATCAGCAGCGACATGCCGTTGCCGATGCCGCGCTCGGTGATCTGCTCGCCCAGCCACATGACGAACATGGTGCCGGTGGTGAGCGTCAGCACGCACATCAGCCGGAAGCCCCAGCCCGGCTCGTAGACCAGCGGCAGGCCGCCGGCGATGTTGGTCTGACGCTCGAGGTAGATGGCGATGGCCATCGCCTGGGCGACGGCCAGGATCACGGTGAGGTAGCGGGTGTATTGGGTGATCTTGCGCCGGCCCAACTCGCCTTCCTTGGAGAGCCGCTCCAGATACGGCCACACCACGGTCAGCAGCTGCAGGATGATCGAGGCGCTGATGTACGGCATGACGCCGAGCGCGAAGATCGTCACCTGCGACAGGTTGCCACCCGAGAACATGTCGTAGAAGCCGAACATCGTGCCGCGGGCCTGCTCGGCGAGCAGGGCCAGCGCCGCGGTGTTGACCCCCGGCGTCGGGATGTGGCTCCCGATGCGATACACGCCGAGCATCGCCAGCGTGAACAGCACGCGATTCCGCAGGTCGGCGACCGCAAACAGGTTCTTGAAGGCTTCGAGCATGGGCTACGCCTCGTCCCGGACCGGGTCGATCAGGCTGTCGCGGCCTCGAGCACCGCGGCCGTGCCGCCGGCGGCGGCGATCTTCTCGGCCGCCTTGCCGCTGAACTTGTGCGCCGACACGGTCAGCGCCTTGCCGACCTCGCCGCGCGCCAGCACCTTGATCGGCGCCCGCCGATCACTCACCAGCCCCGACGCCCGCAGCGTGTCGGGGTCGACGACGGCGCCGGCCTCGAACCGCGACGCGATGGCGTCGAGGTTCACGACCGCGTACTCGACGCGGAAGATGTTGTTGAAGCCGCGCTTCGGGATGCGGCGGTGGAGCGGCATCTGGCCGCCCTCGAAGCCGCGCTTCTGCTTGTAGCCCGACCGCGACTGCGCGCCCTTGTAGCCGCGCGCCGCGGTCTTGCCGTTGCCGGAGCCGGGGCCGCGGCCGACGCGCTTCCGGGTGAACTTCGCGCCCTTGGCGGGCTTCAGATTGCTGAGATTGGTCGCCATGTCCCTACTCGGCCACCGTGACCAGGTGGCGCACCTTGTGGATCATCCCGCGGGTTTCCGGGGTGTCCAGCAGTTCCACGGTGTGGCGGATGCGGCGCAGCCCCATCCCTTCCACCGTAGCGGCCTGGGTGCGGTCGAACCCGATCGGGCTCCGCACCAGGGTGACCTTGACCGTCTTGCCCGCCGTCGTCTTCGCCGTCGCTTTCGCCATGGGTCCCTCGTCGCCTACGCCGTGGCGCCGGTGACGTCCTCGAGATCCTTGCCTCGCAGCCGCGCCACCATGCGCGGGTCCTTCAGCATCGACAGCGCCGTGAAGGTGGCGCGGACGACGTTGTGCGGATTCGCGGTGCCGAGCGACTTGGTCAGCACGTTGTGGATGCCGGCCGATTCGACCACGGCGCGCACGCCGCCGCCGGCGATGATGCCGGTGCCCTCGGGGGCCGGCTTGAGCAGCACCCGGCCGGCGCCGTAGCGGCCCAGCGCCGGATGCGGGATCGACGTGCCGTTGAGCGGCACGCGGATCAGGTTCTTCTTGGCCGCCTCGATGCCCTTCTTGATCGCCGAGGGCACCTCCTTGGCCTTGCCGATGCCGAACCCGACCACCCCCTGGCCGTCGCCGACGACGACCAGAGCGCTGAAGCTCAGGTTCTTGCCGCCCTTGACCACCTTGGTGACCCGGTTGATGGCCACGACGGTGTCCTTGATGTCGAGCTGGCCCGCGTCGATCCGTTCACGTGTCCGCATATGAGTAGTCGCTCTCAGAACTCGAGCCCGGCCTTGCGGGCGGCCTCGGCCACTTCCTTGACCCGGCCGTGGTAGAGGAACCCGTTGCGGTCGAAGACCACCCGGGAGATCCCCTGCGCCTTGAGCCGCTCGGCGATGGCCTCGCCGACCACCCCGGCACCCTTGTTGTTGCCGGCGCGGGCGCCCTCGCCCAGCTTCGCCTTCACCGCCGGTTCGACGCTCGACGCCGCCGCCAGCGTCCGCCCGGCGAGGTCGTCGATCACCTGCACGTAGATGTGGCCGACGCTGCGGAACACGCTCAGCCGCGGCCGCTCCGCCGTTCCGCGCACCCGCTTGCGGATCCGATACTTGATCCGCTGCCGCCGTTCGTCCCTGTTGGTGACCTTCATGGCGCTACGCCCCCGTCTTTCCGGCCTTCTTCTTCAGCACTTCGCCGGTGTAGCGCACGCCCTTCTGCTGGTACGGATCGGGCTTGCGCAGCCGGCGCATGTTGGCGGCCACCTGGCCGACCAGCTGGCGATCGACTCCGGTGACGGTGATGTGGGTCTGCTTGTCGACGGCGACGTCGATCCCGGCCGGGATGTCGAACACCACCGGGTGCGAGTACCCGAGCGCGAAGTGGACCTGCTTGCCCTTCAGTTCGGCGCGGTAGCCGACGCCGACGATGTCGAGCTCGCGTTTCCAGCCGTCGGACACGCCGGCGACGGCGTTGGCGACCAGGCTGCGGCCCAGGCCGTGGTACTTGGCCAGCGCCTTGTCGTCGCGCTCGCGCTTGGCCAGCACCTGGCCGTCCTCGACGGCGACGATCACCCCGGGCGGCAGCGCCTGACGCATCTGCCCCTTCGGGCCCTTGACGTCGACCGCGGCGCCGTCGACCTTGACGGTGACGCCCTTCGGAATCGGAATCGGCTTCTTACCAATACGAGACATTGTTTTGAACCTATCGGAGCTCTTGCCGGCTGCCGGCTGTTGCCTCTTGCACGCCCCAGCCCCAGTCCCCAGCCCCCAGCCCCTTGCTACCAGACGTTGCAGAGGATCTCGCCGCCGACGCCGGCCTTGGCGGCGGCGCGGCCGGTCATCACCCCGCGCGAGGTCGTGAGGATGCTCACGCCGAGACCGCCGAGCACGATCGGCATGGCGTCGGCGCCGGCGTAGACGCGCCGCCCGGGGCGGCTCACCCGCTGGATTCCCGAGATCACGCGCTCGCCGCCCGGCCCGTACTTGAGCAGCAGGCGGATCAGCGGCCGCGACGCGCCGCCCGGCCGGGCCGGCTTCTCGTCCACCAGCCGATAGCCGGCGATGTAGCCCTCGTCCTGCAGGATCTTGGCGATCTCGGCCTTCAGCTTCGACGCCGGCATGTCCACGCGGTTGTGTCGGGCCGACACCGCGTTGCGCACCCGGGTCAGCATGTCTGCGATCGGATCAGTCATTTGTGTTCCTCTAGCCGCTAGCCGCTAGTCCCGAGCCGCTGGTCCTTACCAGCTGCTCTTGGTGACGCCCGCGA
>CAYUAX010000309.1:0-4068 GCA_964442845.1 uncultured Bifidobacteriaceae bacterium
TCCTGGCCTTCGAGGGCGACTCGCAGGTCACCTGGTTCGAGGGCAACTATCAGGACTATGAAGCCGATCGGAAGCGCCGGCTCGGCGCCGCTGCCGATCAACCGCACCGGCTCAAGTACCGCAAGCTGACGAGAACCTAGGGCTAGCGGCTAGCGGCTGGCCTGAAGGAGGCACACGATGACACCACAGGAGGCGCGCGCCGCCGCCAACGTGATCGGCACACAGCTGCAGCACGAGTGGATGACCACCGCGAAGGTGATCGGGGCGATCCCCGAGGCCAACAAGGACTGGCGGCCCGAACCCAAGAGCCGATCGGCGTGGGAACTGGCGGTGCACCTCGCCGGGGCCGACATCTGGTTCCTGCAGTCGGTGCTGAACGGCAGGTTCGAGCGCGATCCCGAGGGCGACGCCAAGCTGCGCGCCCAGGCGCCGACCCCTGCGGCCCTCGCCGAGTGGTACCGGCATGCCTTTCCGAAGGTGCTCGAACAGGTGCTGGCGATGCCAGACCATCGCTTTGCCGAGGTCATCGACTTCTACGGCATGAAGAACCCGGCGATCGTCTACATGAACTTCGCCCTGGTCCACGGCGTGCACCATCGCGGCCAGCTGTCGGGCTACCTGCGGCCGATGGGCGGCAAGGTGCCGTCGATCTACGGCGGCAGCGCCGACGAGACCTGGCAGGGACCGACGGGCTAGCGGCTAGGGGCTAGCGGCTTGCGGCTAGACCCACCGTCGTCACGGAACACCGTGTTTCCCGACCTGCGCGCGTTTCTCGACCGGCTGAAGGCCGATGGTGACCTCGTCACCGTCACCGCGCCGGTCGACGCCCACCTCGAGGTCGCTGAGATCCATCGGCGGGTGATCGCCGCCGACGGTCCGGCGCTGCTGTTCACCAACGTCACCGGCAAGGCGTTTCCGCTCGTCACCAACCTGTTCGGCACGCGGCGGCGCGCCGCGCTGGCATTCGGCGAGCGGCCGCTGCAGCTGGTACGGCGGCTGGTGGAGCTGGCGCACACGCTGCTGCCGCCCGACGCCGGCAAGCTCTGGGCGGCGCGCGATGTCGCCGGCGACCTGCTGAAAGTCGGGCTGAAAGGGCAGGGGCTGGGGCCGGTCACCGAGGTGGTCACGCGGACGCCGCGGCTCGACCAGCTGCCGGCGCTGACCTGCTGGCCCGAAGACGGCGGCCCGTTCGTGACCCTGCCGCTCGTCTACACCGAGCATCCCGCCGGCCACGGCCACAACCTGGCGATGTACCGGCTGCACGTCCACGATGCCGCCACCACCGGCATGCACTGGCAGATCGGCAAGGGCGGCGGCTTCCACTACGCCGTGGCCGAGGCGGCCGGGCGTCCGCTGCCGGCGACGGTGATGCTCGGCGGGCCGCCGGCGCTCATCCTCGCGGCGATCGCGCCGCTGCCCGAGAACGTGCCCGAGCTGCTGCTGGCGTCGCTGCTGGCTGGACACCGGCTCGGCCGCGTGCCCGGCTCGTTCGGCCATCCGTTGCCGACGGTCGCCGACTGCGAGTTCGCCCTGATGGGCGAGGTGCGGCCGCACGAGCGCCGGCCCGAGGGGCCGTTCGGCGACCACTACGGCTACTACTCGCTGCGTCACGACTACCCGGTGTTTCGTGTCCACACGGTGGCCCACCGCCGCGATGCCATCTACCCGGCGACGGTCGTCGGCAAGCCCCGGCAGGAGGACTTCTACATCGGCGACCTGCTGCAGGAGCTGTTGTCGCCGCTCTTCCCGCTGGTGATGCCGGCGGTGGAACGGCTGTGGTCCTACGGCGAGACCGGCTACCACTCGCTGGCCGCCGCCGTCGTCAAGCAGCGCTACCCGCGCGAGGCCATGGCCAGCGCCTTCCGCATCCTCGGCGAGGGACAACTGTCGCTGCAGAAGTTCCTCCTCCTGACCGATCGGGCGGTGGACGTCACCGACTTCCGTGCCACGCTGGAGCACGTGCTGGCCCGCACCGACCCGCGCACCGACCTCTACGTCTTCGGCCACCTGTCGATGGACACCCTCGACTACACCGGGCCGGAGGTGAACCGCGGCTCCAAGGGCGTGTGGATGGGGCTCGGCGATCCGGTGCGCGACCTGCCGCGACGGTTCGCGCCGGCAGTGCCGCCGCCGAGCGACGTCCGCGACGTGCGGGTGTTCTGCGGCGGCTGCCTGGTCGTCGAAGCCCGGCCCTTCGCCGAGGACCGCGACGCGGCAGGGCGGCTGGCGGCACACCCGGCCTTCGCCGGCTGGCCGCTCCTCGTCGTCACCGACGACGCCGCCCGGGCGGCGCGCAGCGCCGTCAACTTCCTGTGGACCACGTTCACGCGCTTCGAGCCGGCCGCCGACATCCACGCCGCGCAGGTGCGCCTGGCCCGCAACCACGTCGCGTTCACGCCGCCGGTGGCCATCGACGCGCGCATGAAGCCGTGGTACCCGGCCGAAGTGTCCGGGGCACCCGACGTGGCGGCGCGGGTGACCGACCGCTGGGCCGAGTACTTCCCGTACGGAAGGGTGACGATGGGCGACGCCGAGCGCGGCCATCTCGATTGAACGCCGCCGCGGCCCGGTTGCGGCCCCCCGGCGAACCACGTACGATAGCGACGATCCGATCGTGAGCGACACCGTCACCAGAGGCATCCGCGTCCAGGTCCGCAGCGTGTTCGTCCCCGAACGCAGCGCCCCGCGCGAACAGCACTTCTTCTTCGCCTATCACGTCCGCATCTCCAACGAGGGCGCCGAGACCGCGCAGCTGCTCAGCCGTCACTGGGTGATCACCAACGCCGACGGCGACGTGCAGGAGGTGCGCGGTCCCGGCGTGATCGGCGAGACCCCGGTGCTGGCCCCGGGCACGTCGTTCGAGTACACCAGCTACTGCCCGCTGACCACCGCCGTCGGCACCATGCAGGGCAGCTACACGATGGTCACGCCGGAGGGCGCGACGTTCGACGCCGAGATCGCGCCGTTCACGCTGGCGATGCCCAACGCGCTCAATTGATCGGCCGCCCCGTCCCATGGCTCTGATGCGCTCGTCGATGCCCAGTTCGCGCAAGGCCGAACGCTCGACGCCGTCGCCGGTGGCAGCGGCGACGGCGGGCCCCGGTGAGAAGAAGAAGGTCACCGCCAGCGCCGCCTGGCGCGAGGCGCGGCTGCTCATCCACGCCCACCGCGGGCGGCTGGCGATGGGGCTGGGGCTGATGCTGATCAGCCGGCTCGCCGGCCTGGTGCTGCCGGCCTCGGCGAAGTACGTCATCGACGATGTGATCGGCAAGGGGCGGCACGAGCTGCTGCTGCCGATCGCGCTGGCCGGCGGCGCCGCGACCATCGTGCAGGCGGCCAGCTCCTTCGGCCTGTCGCAGATCCTCGGCGTGGCCGCCCAGCGCGCCATCACCGACATGCGGATTCGCGTGCAGGCGAAGGTGATGCGGCTGCCGGTGCGCTACTTCGACTCGACCCAGACCGGCATCCTGGTGTCGCGCATCATGTCCGACGCCGACGGGCTGCGCAACCTGGTCGGCACCGGGCTGGTGCAGCTGGTCGGCGGCCTGGTGACGGCGACGATCGGGCTCGGCGTCCTGCTCTACCTCAACTGGCGGCTCACGCTGGTGACGATGGTGGTGCTCGGCGCCTTCGGCGGCGGCATGGCCTACGCCTTCAAGACGCTGCGGCCGCTGTTCCGCGAGCGCGGCAAGATCAGCGCCGAGGTGACCGGCCGGCTCACCGAAGCCCTCGGCGGCATCCGCGTCGTCAAGAGCTACACCGCCGAGAAGCGCGAGGAGATCGTCTTCACGCACGGCGCCCATCGGCTGTTCCGCAACATCGCCCAGTCGATGACCGGCGTCTCGGCGACCACGTCGGGCAGCACCGTCATCGTCGGCGTCATCGGCGTCGTCATGATCTGGATTGGCGGCGGTGACATCCTCGCCGGACGGATGACGCTCGGCGACTTCATCATGTACGTCTTCTTCATCGGGTTGCTGGCGGCCCCGCTCATCTCCATCGCCTCCATCGGCACGCAGATCACCGAGGCCTTCGCCGGGCTCGACCGGATCCGCGAGATCCTCGACA
>CAYUAX010000310.1:0-4048 GCA_964442845.1 uncultured Bifidobacteriaceae bacterium
GCCTGACTCCGTCTTCCTCGAAGAGCTCACCTGGGCCGAGTCGCGCGACCTGATCCGCGCCGGCTGGACGACGGTGATCATCGGCACGGCGGGCACCGAACAGAAGGGCCCGCACATGGTCGACGGCGAACACAAGTTCGTCATGACCTACGCGGCCGACAAGATTGCCCGCGCCCTCGGCCGCACGCTGGTCGCGCCGGTCGTCACCTACGTGCCCGAGGGCAGCTGGGATCCGCCGACCGGGCACATGGGCAAGCCGGGCACCATCACGCTGCCCGAGGAACGCTTCGTGGACCTGCTCGTCCACGCCGGGCGCAGCCTGAAGGCCGGTGGCTTCACCACGGTGCTGTTCATCGGCGAGTCGGGCGGCAACCGCACCGGCATGCGCACGGCCGCGGAGAAGCTGAACACGCTGTGGGCGGGCAGCGCCAAGGCGCTGTGGATCGACGACTACTACACCAAGGCGCACCGCGAGCAGGAAGCGCTGGCGGCGAAGATCCTCGGCGTGCCGCCGAACGAGGTGGGCAACCACGCCAACATCCTCGACACCTCCGAGCTGCTGTTCGTCGCGCCGCAGCACATCCGCACCGACCGGCTGGTCGGCAACGACTACGAGAACAACGGCGTGAGCGGCGTGAACCAGGCGAAGTCGTCGCCCGACATCGGCCGTCAGCTGCTGCAGATCAAGATCGACAACGCCCTGGCGCAGATCAAGCGGATGACGAGCGGCGCCGAGCCGCCGGTGCCGGCCGCGCCGGCGCCGCCCGGTGGCGGCCGCGGCGCCGGTGCCCGTCCGGCCATGGCCGCAGGTCCGGCCCAGCCCACGATGCTCACCGCGCCAGCCGGGAAGACGCCCACGCGTCCGCCCGACACGGTGTTCATCGACGAGCTGACCTGGGAAGAGACCCGCGACCTGATGAAGGCGGGCAAGACCACGGTGATCGTGCCAACCGGCGGCACCGAGAAGAACGGGTACCACATGGTGCTCGGCAAGCACAATTACGTGGTGAGCTACGCGGCCAACCAGATGGCCCGCAAGCTCGGCCACACGCTGGTGGCGCCGGTGATCCAGTACGTGCCCGAAGGCGATCCGGATCGCCAGTCGTTCGGCACCATCTCGCTGCCGTCGCCGGCCTACGACGCGCTGCTCGACGCCGCGGCGCGCAGCCTCAAGGCGCACGGCATGAAGGAGATTCTCTTCATCGGCGACAGCGGCGGCAACCAGGCCGGCATGGTCGCGGTGGCCAAGGCGCTGAACGAAGAATGGAAGGGCCAGGGCGTGACCGTCTTCGCGCTGACCGACTACTACGAGCAGGGCCGCGTCACCTACCGCGCCTGGATGGAAGCGGCGTTCGACTACGACGACACGATCGTCGGCTCGCACGCCGGCATCAGCGACACCTCGCAGATGCTGCACGTCTATCCGGCCGGTATCCGCAAGGACCGGATCATGCCGTGGGGCGGCCCGGCCGACTCGGGCGTCACCGGCGACCCGATGCGGGCCACGGCCGAGATCGGCCGCATGGGTATCAACTTCAAGGTCAACGCCGGCCTCGAGCAGTACCGGCGGATCAAGAACCCGCCGCCGCAGCGCGGCGGCGGCCGGCCGACGCCCGGCGGCGCGCGCTGACGATCCGCATGTTCACCATCGGCCGGATCGCGAGAACGCGCTGGCTGCCCGTCGCCGTCGCCGGCACCGTGGCGGCCGGGCTGGCGCTCTTCGCGCAGTCCACGCCGTGGCCAGGCGCCGATCCGCGGGCGCCGAACGCGCCGAGCCAGAAGCCGGCCTTCGACGGGCAGACCCGGGCACCGGCCCAGGTGCTGGGGGTGGAGTTCGACGTCGTCACCGTGGCCGCCGGCCTCGATGACCCCTGGGGCCTGGCGTTCCTGCCCGATGGCCGCATGCTCGTCACCGAGCGTCCCGGCGCCCTGCGTATCGTGAACGCCGGCGGCTCGCGCAGCGCTCCGCTGGCAGGGCTTCCGGTGGTCGACGCCCGGGGGCAGGGCGGGCTGCTCGACATCGCCCTCGACCCCGAGTTCGACACCAATCACCGCATCTACTGGAGCTACGCCGAACCCCGCAACGGCGGCGCCAACAACACCGCGGTGGCGCGCGGCACGTTCGTCGACGGCGAGGCGCCCAGGGTGGAGGGCGTCGAGGTCATCTTCCACCAGGCGCCGTCGCTGGGATCGACCCTGCACTTCGGCAGTCGCCTGGTGTGGCATCGCGACGGCACGCTGTTCATCACGATGGGCGACCGCTCGATCACCGAGGGCCGCATGCAGTCGCAGCGCCTCGAGGGCCTGCTCGGGAAGGTCGCCCGCATCAACCGCGACGGCTCGATTCCGGACGACAACCCCTTCGTGGGACGCGCCGACGTGCCGCCGGCGCTGTGGAGTCTCGGCCATCGCAACATCCAGGCGGCGGCGCTGCATCCGGTGACCGGTGAGCTGTGGGAGGTCGAGCACGGCACCCGCGGCGGCGACGAGATCAACATCGCCCGCGCCGCCCACGACTTCGGCTGGCCGACGATCGCCTACGGCATCGAGTACGGCGGCGGGCCGATCACCGGCGGCATCACCCAGCATCCGGCAATGGAGCAGCCGCGCTACTACTGGGATCCGGTGATCGCGCCGAGCGGCATGGCGTTCTACACCGCCGACCTGTTCCCGGCGTGGCAGGGCAGCCTCTTCATCGGCGGCCACGGCAGCCGCGAACTGGTCCGGCTGTCGCTCGACGGCGAGCGCGTGATCGGCGAGGAGCGGCTGCTCGGTGACCTGCGCGAGCCCATCCGCGACGTGCGTCAGGGGCCGGACGGCGCGGTGTACCTGCTCACCGACGGCGGCAACGGCAAGCTGCTGAAGCTGATCCCACACCCCGGGAGCCCGCGATGACGACGCCGAACACGGACAAGGCCTTCACCGGGTCCGTGCCGCACGTCTACGAGGCGGAACTGGTGCCGCTCCTTTTCGAGGGCTACGCCGACGACCTGGTGCGCCGCGTCGTCGCCGCCGCTCCGGCGCGCATCCTCGAAATCGCCTGCGGCACCGGTGTCGTCACCCGCCGCCTGGCGTCGGCGCTGCCGAACGCCGCGATCGTCGC
Source organism: uncultured Bifidobacteriaceae bacterium (assembly GCA_964442845.1). Taxonomy (GTDB): domain Bacteria; phylum Acidobacteriota; class Vicinamibacteria; order Vicinamibacterales; family UBA2999; genus CAWAYR01. Next base: position 3,104 of record CAYUAX010000310.1, read on the forward strand.
CACCGACCTGAACCCGGCCATGCTCGAGGAGGCGGCTGCCGTGGGCACGCCACGGCCGGTGGAGTGGCGGCCGGCGGATGCCGCGGCCCTGCCGTTCGCCGACGGCGCCTTCGACGCCGTGGTCTGCCAGTTCGGCGTGATGTTCTTCCCCGACAAGGCCAGAGCACACGCCGAGGTGCGGCGCGTCCTGGCGCCGGGCGGCGTGTACTTGCTCAGCGTGTGGGGCCCGCTCGACGCCAACCCGTTCGCCGATCTCGTGCACGAAGCGGTGGCCACCGTGTTCCCCGAGAACCCGCCGCGCTTCCTGGCCCGCGCGCCGTACGGCTATCACGATCTCGACGCCATTCGTCGCGACCTCGCCGCCGGCGGCTTCGCATCGCCGCCGGACATCGAGACCCTCACGCTGCCGAGCCGGGCGCCGTCAGCGCGCCGTCCGGCGCTGGGCTACTGCCAGGGCTCGCCGCTGCGCGCCGAAATCGAGGCGCGTGACCCGCAGCGCCTCGCGTTGGCCACCGACACCGCCGCCGAGGCCATCGCGCAGCGGTTCGGCCGCGGCGCGGTCGAGGCGACGATCCAGGCGCACGTCGTCACCGCCCGGCGCTGACGACACACCGCTCGTCGCAAGTTGTCGCAGTGGAGGTGGGAACCCGGCGGCGGCGCGCGAATCGCCGCGCCGCGTCCGTCTTTCCCTTGGCAACCGCTGGAATTCGGGCAATCATAGGCCGCCGCCCGACGCTTCCGGCCCGCCGCGCCCCGCGCGCCGATCCCGAGTCGCCCCACGCCAGCGCCGCATGACACGCCTCACGAGCCATCTGTATTTCTGGGTCTTGCTGGCCATCGTCGCCGGCGGCCTCATCGGCTACGTGCGGCCCGACGTGGGCGTGGCGCTGAAGCCGCTCGGCGACGGCTTCATCGCGCTGGTCAAGATGCTGATCAGCCCGATCA
>CAYUAX010000311.1:0-4040 GCA_964442845.1 uncultured Bifidobacteriaceae bacterium
CGTGGGTGGTGCCGCCCTTGCCGGGCGTCACCCCGCCGACGACGATCGGGGGGTAGGCCTCGGCCGCCGTCGCGTGAAAGGTTCCTTCGCGGCCGGTCAGGCCCTGGACGATGAGGCGGGTGTTCGTGTCGAGCAGGACGGCCATCAGTGACCTCCCTTCGCCAGCGCCACGACCCGATCGGCGGCCTCGCCCATCGTGTCGGCGGTCGTGAAGTTCAGTCCGCTCTCGGCCAGCATCCGCTTCCCTTCCTCGACGTTGGTGCCCTTCATGCGGATGACGATCGGCACCGGCACGCCCAGGTCCTTGACCGCGGCGATGACCCCGGCGGCGAGCACGTCGCAGCGCAAAATGCCGCCGAAGATGTTGATGAGCACCGCCTTCACGTTGGTGTCCGACATCAGGATCTTGAAGGCGTTGCGGATCTGCTCGGCGTTGGCGCCGCCGCCGACGTCGAGGAAGTTGGCCGGCAGGCCGCCCGACAGCTTGATGATGTCCATCGTCGCCATCGCCAGCCCGGCGCCGTTCACCATGCAGCCGATGTTGCCGTCGAGGCGGATGTAGTTCAGGGCGAACTTCGACGCCTCGACCTCGAGCGGGTCCTCTTCCGAGAGATCCCGCAGGTCGCGCGTGTCGGGGTGCCGGTACAGCGCGTTGTCGTCGACCGTCATCTTGGCGTCGAGGGCCAGCAGGTCGCCGCTCTCGGTGACAACCAGCGGGTTGATCTCGACCAGCGACGCGTCGGAGCCGACGAACGCCTGGTAGAGCGCCAGCATCAGCTTCGCGGCCTTCTTCACCTCGTCGCCGGTCAGGCCGATGGCGAACGCCAGCTGCTGGGCCTGGAACGGCGCCAGCCCGATGCCGGGGTGGATGTGCGCCTTGTGGATCTTCTCGGGGGTCTTGGCCGCGACCTCCTCGATGTCCATGCCGCCCTCGGCGCTGGCCATGAACACCGGCTGCTTCGTCGAGCGATCGACCAGCAGGCCGACGTACAGTTCCTTCTTGATCGCCAGCCCCTCCTCGACCAGCACTCGGCCGACGCGCTGACCGGCCGGGCCGGTCTGGTGCGTCACCAGCTGCATGCCGAGGATGGCCTTGGCGTTGGCCCCGACGGCGTCGAGCCCCTTCGACACCTTCACGCCGCCGCCCTTGCCGCGGCCGCCGGCGTGGATCTGCGCTTTGACGACCGCCACCGGTCCGCCGAGCCGCCTGGCGATCTCGACGGCCTCCTGGGGCGTGACCGCCACTTCTCCGCGCGGCACCGGCACGCCGAAGCGCGCCAGCACCGCCTTGGCCTGGTACTCGTGAATTTTCACCGGCGCCTCACACCTTGATGATGTCGGTGAGTTCCTTCACCGCACCGGCCGACTTGTGCAGGGCGGCCTTCTCGGCGTCGGTCAGCGCCACCTGGACGATTTGCTCGACACCGCGGGCGCCCAGCTTCACCGGCACGCCGACGAACAGGTCGTGGATGCCGTACTCGCCCTGCAGGAACACCGAGCAGGGCATCACCTTCTTCTGGTCCTTGAGGATCGCCTCGACCATGAGCGCGGCCGACGCGCCCGGCGCGTACCAGGCGCTGGTGCCGATCAGCTTGGTCAACTCGGCGCCGCCGTTGGCGGTGCGGGTGCAGATGGCGTCGAGCCGCTCCTGGGACAGGTGGCCCATCGTCACCAGGTCGGTGAGCGGGATGCCGGCCACGGTGGACAGCCGCGGCAGCGGCACCATCGTGTCGCCGTGCCCACCCAGCACGAAGGCGGTGACGTCGGCGACCGAGACCTTCAACTCGTCGGCGATGAAGGTGCGCATGCGCGCCGAGTCGAGCACGCCGGCCATGCCGATGACGCGCTCACGCGGGAACCCGCTCAGCCGGAACACCGCCTGCGACATCGCATCGAGCGGGTTGGCCACCGGGACGATGATGCAGTGCGGCGAGTGCTTGACGATCTCGGCCGTCACGTCCTGCATGATCTTGTAGTTGACGGCGAGCAGGTCGTCGCGGCTCATGCCCGGCTTGCGCGGCACGCCCGACGTGATCACCACGACGTCGGAGCCGGCGCTGGCGGCGAACCCGTCGGTGCCGACGCCTTCGACGCGCGCCGCCGAGCCACCGGTGGCGCACGACTGGTAGATGTCGAGGCCGACCCCGGCAGCCTGGCACACGGCGATGTCCACGATCTCCATATGGGCCAGTAGGTCCTCTTCGACGACGCGCGCCACCGTCGCGCCGACGTTGCCCGCTCCGCCCACCACCGTCACTTTTCGATTCATCGGCACACTCCCAGATCCCGAATCACGCGGTTAGGTCAGGCCCCCGCCCCGTGTGACCCGGCCGTTCACACATTCTGTGGAAAACCCTGTGGAAAAGACCCGCTGCTGACGCCCGCACACCGCACGAACTGGAACGAATCACCACTTTGCACCACGTGTGGTGCGCGGCCCACGCGACCAGGTCTGCATCGGCACCGCGCCGCGCGTCGTACACAAGTCGGGTATTATACCCGGGCGCTCGCGACCGGGTGCGCACGCCCGTCACCGCCCGACGACCGCATGCACATCGTAGTCGCCGACGACCTGCCCGCGTCCGCTCTGCAGTTGCTCCGCGACGAAGGGTGGAGCGTGGACGCCGCCACCGGCCGTTCGACCCCCGAGTTGTTCGCCGCCCTCGCCGACGCGGACGCGTTGATCGTCCGCTCGGCCACCCGGGTCACCGCGGCGACGATCGCCGCGGCCCCCAAGCTTCGGGCGATCGCCCGCGCGGGATCAGGCGTCGACACGATCGATCTCGAGGCGGCCGCGGCCCGCGGCATCGTCGTGATGAACGCCCCGGCGGCGACCACGACGAGCGTGGCCGAGTTGACCATGGCGCTGCTGCTGTCGCTCGCCCGCCACGTCCCGGCCGCCGACCAGGCGATGAAGGCCGGACGCTGGGAGAAGCAGGCGCTCGCCGGCACCGAAGTAGCAGGCACGACGTTGGGCATCGTCGGCCTCGGCCGCATCGGCCGCGTCGTCGGCGCGCTGGGTCGCGCCTTCGGCATGACGGTGATCGCGCACGACCCGCACGTCGGCGCCGCGGATCTGCCCGACTCCGGCATCGCGCTCGCGCCGCTCGACGTCCTCTGCGAGCGCGCCGACTACGTGACGCTGCACCTGCCGTCGTCACCGGCGACCCGCCTTCTCTTCGACGCCGCGCGCCTCGCCCGCTGCCGGCGCGGCGTGCGGCTGATCAACACCTCGCGTGGCGACCTGGTGGACGAGGCGGCTCTGCTCGACGCGCTGGCCTCGGGCCAGGTCGGCGGTGCGGCGCTCGACGTGCACGCCCACGAACCGCCGCTCGACTGGACGCTGGCCCGTCATCCGCGCGTGATCGCGACGCCGCACGTCGCGGCGTCCACCGCCCAGGCCCAGGCGCGCGTCGGGCTCGACGCCGCCACGGCCATCCGCGACTTCCTGCGCGCCGGCCGCGTCACCAACGCGGTCACCGGCGGCCGCGCGTCAGGGCAGCCGTAGGTCGATCGCCACGCCGTCGGCGCCGACCAGGCGCACGGCGTCGCCGGTCACGTCGGTCACGCTGACACCGCCGGGCAAGCTGTCGCCGCTGCGCGCGAGGTGCACGTCGCCAGCGCCGCCGATGACGGCGGTGACGGTGCCGTCGGCGGCCGTGGCCATGCCGAGCAGGCGCCACGCCGGGACCGGCGCGGCGACCGGCGCCGCCTCCACTTCCGCGTCGATGGCGGCGGGCGCCGCGGCGACAGGTTCGGCGTGCGGCGCGACGGCGCGGGGGGCCGCGTCACCGAACACGAACGGGTTGCGGGCCGGCGCCGGCGCGGCCGCGCGCGGCATCACGGCGGCGAGGTTCTGCAGCGGGACGATGGCCGGCAGGGCCAGCGGCGCCGCGGCGGGCGTCGCCCGCACCTGGGTCTGCGCCACCGGCGGCGAGAGCGTCGAGCCGAGCAGCCAGCCGATGAGCAGCAGCCCGCAGGCCGCCGTGCCGAGTACGCGCGGGGAGTAGGAGCGCATCGTCGTGCACGCATAGTATCGG
>CAYUAX010000312.1:0-4015 GCA_964442845.1 uncultured Bifidobacteriaceae bacterium
CGCGCGGATCACGCGACGCACCTCGGCCCCGTAGGCGCGATCGGCCACCGGCCCGATGAGCGCGAGCCGTGCATCCGGGTAGTGGCGCCGGAGGCGCGCGAAACCGGCCACCAGGTCGGCCTGCGCCTTGCGCGGTTCGATGCGTCCCACGAAGCCGAGCACCGGGCCTGACGCGTGGTGTGCGCGGGTCGCGCCCCGCCACGGCAGGGCGTCGAGGGGCAGGCCCCACGGCAGGTAGGCGAGCCGCGTCGCGGGGACGCCCCCGGCCCGCAGCAGCCGCCGGTACGCATGCGCCGAGCACACGGCGACGTCGGCGCGCGCGAACGCCCACACATCGTGGCGGTTCATCCACTCCGGCCGGTCGGGTCCCCAGCTGTACATCTGGCCGACGACGCGCGGTCGCACCGTGCCGAGGTCGCGGGCCACGACGGCCAGGGCAGTGGGCACGCCGGCATGCGCGTGGATCACGGCGGGGCGCAGCCGGATGAGCAGCCGCGCCAGCTGATCGGCGCTCGCCCAGAACCGCGGCGGCTCGCGGTGGAAGCTGTCGAGGGTCACGTGCCGGACGCCGGCGCGCCGGAGCCGGGCTCGATAGGCCGGCCAGTCGCCACCTTCTCCGGCATCGCCAGTGGTCGCCAGGACGACCGGGCCGCGCCGGGCCTGGTGCTCGCAGAGGCGTGTGATGACACTGCCGGCGCCGCTCCACAGATAGGGCGCGATGTGGAGGAGGGGCGCAGGCATCGGGCCGGTCGGCCGAATTATAGGGCGGCCGGCCGCCGCGGCCGGATGTCGGTGCGCCGACACCGCCAACTGGCCGCCCGACAGCGGGTTGCCGGCATCAAGGTTCCGCCGCCGGCGCCGATTGCCCAGTCAGCCACATGAACGCCCGTCAGTCTTCTCGAGGTCGCACGCCCGTCCGCTCGGGCCGCCGCCGCCGTCACGTCGCCCGGAGCCGGTCGTGCTCGTAATCGTCGGCGCCGTCATCGTCATCGGCTCGGTGGTCGGCGGCTACCTGATGCACGGCGGCAAGCTGCTGCTGCTCAGCCAGCCGGCCGAGTTCGTCATCATCGGCGGCGCCGCCATCGGCAGCATGATCATCAGCACGCCGATCAGCGTGCTCAAGAGCCTGGTCGGCCAGCTGCTCGGCGTGTTCAAACCGCCGCTGTCGCGCGCCGACTACGCCGACCTGCTGGCGATGCTCTATCAGCTGTTCCGGATGTCGCAGCAGACCGGCATCATGGCGCTCGAGTCGCACTTCGAGAAGCCGGCCGAGAGCTCGGTGCTGAGCAAGTATCCCAAGTTCCTGGCTCGCCACCACTCGCTCGACTTCCTGTCCGACTCGATCAAGGTGATCATCGTCGGCGGCATGGCGCCGCACGACCTCGAGGCGCTGATGGACGAGGACATCTACGTCCATCACACCGAAGCGCGGGCGCCGTCGGCGGCGCTGGCCAAGGTGAGCGACGCGTTCCCCGGCCTGGGCATCGTCGCCGCCGTGCTCGGCGTGGTCATCACCATGCAGGCCATCGACGGGCCGCCGTCGGAGATCGGCCACAAGGTCGGCGCGGCGCTGGTCGGCACGTTCCTCGGCATTCTGCTCTCGTACGGGTTCGCCGGCCCGCTGGCCGCCAGCCTCGAGACGCGCGTCGACGAGGACGGGCACTACGAGAAGTGCATCAAGGCGGGCGTGCTGGCCACGTTCAAGGGCCTGCCGCCGGCGATCGCCATCGAGTTCGCCCGCCGCGTGCTGCCGCACGAGGTGCGGCCGTCGTTCGAGGAAACCGAGAAGCTGTGCCGCGCCACCACCCGGCCCGACGCCGCCGCCGCGTAGCGGCCGCCCACTGCCATGAAACCCCACGCGCCGATCATCATCGTCAAGAAGAACCGCGGCCACCACGGCGGCCACCACGGTGGCGCCTGGAAGGTCGCCTACGCCGACTTCGTCACCGCGATGATGGCGTTCTTCCTGGTGATGTGGCTGATCGGCGCCAGTCCCGACGTGAAGAAGTCGATCGCCGGGTACTTCCGCGATCCCGGCGTGTTCGACTTCGAGCACTCGACGCAGATGATGCCCAGCGGCATGCACGGCGTGGACGCCGGGCGGGCCGCCGAAGCGCTGGCGATGCCCGACCCGGCGGCGCTGCGCGTCGAGCAGAAGATCCTGCGCACGGCCGCCGAGAACATCCGCGAGGGCCTGGCCCGCGTCGGCGGCCTGGCCGAACTGCGCGATCAGATCGAGATGACGGTCACCGCCGAGGGCCTGCGCATCGAGCTGGTGGAACGCGAGGGGTCGAGCTTTTTCGACAGCGGCAGCGCCGCCCTGCGCGGCGAGAGCGTCCGCATTCTGGAGGTGATCGGCCGCGAGCTGGGCACCATGCAGAACGACGTCGTCGTCGAGGGCCACACCGACAGCCTGCCCTACAGCGGGCAGACGTACTCGAATTGGGAGCTGTCGGCCGACCGGGCCAACGCCGCTCGCCGGGTGATGGAAGGGTCGGGTCTCGCCGCTGGCCAGGTCCAGAGCGTGCGCGGCTATGCCGCCACCCAGCTGCGCCTGGAGGATCCGCGCGACCCCCGCAATCGGCGGGTGTCGATTGTCGTGCGCAGCGAAAGCCAGAAGGGGTTGGAGCAGGCTCTGCGACAGGGCGTCGAGCGCCCCGAAGCGGCGGCCGCGGCCGGGCTCCCCGAGGCGGGCCAGCCGGCGGCCGGCGCGCCGGCACCGGCCGCGGGCGCGTCGACGGCGGCTCCGTCGATCGCGGCGGTGCCCCCACCTCAGCATTGAAGATGACGCCGCCGCTGCCGATTCCCTCCACGACGATGCTGCGCGCCGTGCCGAACCGTGACGAAGCGAGCCAACTCGCTCACGACCTGAACAACCTGCTGGCGATAATCGGCGGCCACGCCGACGCCCTGGAGCCGGCGCTGCCGGCCAGCGGCGACGACCACGACTCGATCGTCGCCATTCAGCGGGCGGTGATGAGCGGCGCGAAGCTGGCCGAACGGGTCCGCAAACTGGGCGGCACGCCGGCGCCGGTCCGCGGCGTGGACGTGGCCCCGGTCGTGGAGCGGGCCGGGCAGGACGCCGTGCGGCGGTTCGGCCATCGGCTGACGGTGACGATGCACGCCGCGCCGGGGTTGTGGTCGGTGTCGATGCCGCCGACGCTGGTCGAACCGGTGCTGACGCGGCTGCTCGGCCAGGCGGTGGACGTGATGCCGCATGGCGGCACGCTCAGCGTGCGCTGCATGAACGTGGAGCTGGGCACCGGGCTGATCGCGACGGCCGGCCGCCGCGAGCGTTATGTCCGCATCGAGCTGAGCGCCCCCACCGTGTTCCCGGGCGCCGGTCCGGCGCCGGTCGCCGACGCCGACTCGCCGGACGTCGTCTCACTGCTCGATGCCCTGGGCCGCGCCGGCGGGCGGCTGTGCACCGAAAGCGACGGCGCCTCGATGACGACTTGGGCGCTGCTGCTGCCGTCCGACGGCGTGGAGCCGCTCACCGCGCCGACCCCGGCGCCGCGCGGCGCGACGATTCTGCTGCTCGATGCCGATGGCGGGCGCAGCAGCCTGGTGCAGGCGCTGCTGCAGCGCCACGGTTTCGCGGCCCATGTGGCGCCGTCGGTGGACGCCGCCGCCCAGACGCTCGGCGCCGTGCCGGTCGACCTGCTCGTCGCCGACATCGCGCTCAGCGGCGCGGCCGGCGACGCCGCCCACCTGGCGCGCCGGCACGCCGTCACGGTGCTGCCGATCCGCACGACCGGCGCCGACGCGTCGGATGACCGCCTGGCGCTGGCCGCGCCGTTCACCGCCGACCAGCTGCTGGCCGGGGTCGAGGCCGCGCTCGGCACGACGACGGCGGGTGTCGCGGCGCGGGTGCTGCCGTACCGCGGTGGCGTGGCCGTTCACGGAGAGGAGATCGCCTGAGGCGCGTGGCCGGCCGGAGCACGAGCACCGGCCCGACCCCCCTGGCGGAGGAGCGGCATGTCGAAGAACTCGGTGATCACCCTGGATATCCGCC
>CAYUAX010000313.1:0-4003 GCA_964442845.1 uncultured Bifidobacteriaceae bacterium
CTTCACCTGCATGCCGAGGCTGGTCTCCCCCACTTCGTCGAGGAACAGCGTGCCGCGGTCGGCCGCCTCGAGCAGGCCCTTCTTGGTGTCCACGGCGCCCGTGAACGAGCCCTTCATGTGCCCGAACAGCTCCGACTCGAGGATCGACTCGGTGAACGCGCCGCAGTTCACGGCGACGAACGGCTGCGCCTGGCGCGACGACTGCAGGTGGATCTCGCGCGCGGTCCACTCCTTGCCGGTCCCCGATTCGCCGGTGATGAGCACGCTGGCGTCGGTGCGGGCGACGCGGGCCACCAGGCTGATCACGTCGAGGATCTGCTGGCTGCGGCCGGCGAGCACGAACCCGGGGCTCTTCCGCCCCTCGGCCGGAGCGGCCTGGGTTTCGCTCAGCCGCTTCGCCTCGAGGTACTTGGCGACCCGCAGCTTGACGTCGTCGACGATGGTCGGCGACTTGATCAGGTAGTCGACGGCGCCCAGGCGCATCGCCTCGACGGCGGTATCGGCCGAGGCGTAGGCGGTGAGCAGCAGGCCGATAGAGCTGGCGCTGCGCTCTTTCAGCGCCCGCAGCACGTCCACGCCCGAGCCGTCGGGCATCTTCAGGTCGCTGATCAGCAGGTCGGGCTGCGGCCCGCGGCGGATCTGGTCGAGCGCCGAGCCGACGTTGTCGGCGGTCGCCACCTCGTAGCCTTCGCGGCGCAGCACGATCGACAGCATCTCGCGCAGCGACGGCTCGTCGTCGACGACGAGAATGCGCGGCTTGACGGCGGGAACGGAAGGCATGTGGCGTCAGTCTCCGGCAGGCCCCGCCGACACGACGGCGGCGGCGCGTGGTGAGGGGAAACAGGCCACGATCGTCGTGCCGCGGCCGACCGCCGACTGCACGTCGATGCGCCCATTGTAGTCGGTCACGATGCGATGGACGATGGCCAGGCCGAGGCCGCTGCCGCGGGGGAACGAGCCGCGGAAGGGATGGAAGATCGCGTCCACTTCCTCGGCGGGGATGCCGGTGCCCTCATCGCGCACGCCGATCCGCGCCTCGCCGCCCTCGGCGCGCGCGAACAGCAGCAGGCGGCCGCCCTGCGGCATCGCCTTCAGGCCGTTGGTGGCCAGGTTCCAGACGATCTGGCGCAGCTGGTGCTCGTCGGCGTCGAGCCACACCGGCGTCGCCGGCACCTCGACCTCGATGGTGTGGTGCTCGGAGGTCTCGGGGCTGGTGCGCAGCAACGCCGCGGCGTCCTGTACCGACCGGCGCGCGTCGGTGCGGGTGACGTCGACGCGGGTCGGCCGGGCATACGCGAGGAACGACGAGATGGTCGAATTGAGGCGGTCGGACTCGCGCAGCACGATGTCCATCAGCTGCGCCTGCTCCGCCGAGAGCGGCAGCTCGCCGCGCAGGATCTGCATCGCGCCCGACATCGACGCCAGCGGGTTGCGGATCTCGTGGGCGATGCCGGCGGCCATCTCACCGACCGCCGCCAGCCGCTGGCGCATCTGCGCCGTGCGCTCCAGGCCCTTGATGTCGGTGACGTCCTGGAAGGTGAAGATCACGCCGCGATCGCCGCCGGCGAGCGGCAGCGGCGCGGCGCTGACGCCCAGTTCGATCGGCCGGCCGTCCGGGCGGTGGAAGGTGTAGTCCACACGTCGCGCCCGCGCCGACGGGTCGGCCACGGCCAGTTCGGCGGCGAACTCCGCCGGCAGCTGCAGCGCGGCCGCCGCGGTCGTGCCGGTGACGGCCGCCGTCCAGCCAGTGATCGCCGCGGCAGCGCGGTTGGTGGTCAGGACGCGGCCGGCCGCATCCATCGTCAACAGGCCGCTGGCGAGGTTGTCGATCACCGTCTGGTTGAAGGCCTCGAGGTCGGCGATCTTCTCGGACGCCGCCTCGACCAGGACGTCGGCGCGGCGCAGGTTCTCGGCCAGTTGTCCGGCCAGGAACGCCACGGCGAAGAAGGCGAAGACGTTGATGCCGACGGTGATCCGGGCGACGTCGTCGGCCGGCAGCGGCGTGCCGTCGTTGAACGGCCGGCCCATCGTGTACTGCCCGACCACGATGCCGATGAGGCAGGCGCTGGCGAATGCCGCCATGCGCAGGCTGGCGTGCCGGTACTGCACGCCAGCGGCGGCCACCACCGGCAGCGCGAACAGCGGCGTGAACACCGAGCTGACGCCGCCGGTCGCGACGACGAAGCCGGCGATGAGCACGGTGTCGAGCGCGAAATGGACGTCGGCGGTGAAGGCATAGCGATCGGCGAAGCGGACGGTCACCGCCTCGACCAGCGCCACGCCGTAGAGCCAGGCGATGGCCAGCGCCGCCCGGTCGAACGGCCACAGCGTCGACCCGAAGGCGCGCAGGGCCAACGCCAGGCCGAGCAGGACCGTCGCCGCGAACACGCGGACGACGACCAGCCGCGCCAGCCGCGGGCGAAGAGCCGACATGGGGGGTCGTCTCGCCCGGGCTAGCCGGCCGCCGGAAGTGGCAGCGGGTGGAACGGCATCCTACGTCAACTGGCTGATCAGGCCGAAGATCGGCAGATACATGGCGATGACGATGCCGCCGACGACCAGGCCCAGGAAGGCGATCATCACCGGTTCGAGCAGGGTCAACAGCCCGGCGACGGCGGTGTCGACCTCCTCCTCGTAGAAGTCGGCGATCTTCGACAGCATGGTGTCGAGCGCGCCGGTCGCTTCGCCGACGCCGATCATCTGCACCACCATGCCGGGGAAGACGCCGGTCTGCTTCAGCGGCCCGGCCACCGTCTCGCCGCGCTCGATGCTGCGCCGCACGTCGAACAGCGCGTCCTCGATGATGGCGTTGCCGGCGGTCTTGGCGGTGATCTCGAGGCCGTCGAGAATCGGCACGCCCGAGGTCATCAGGGTCGACAGCGTGCGGCAGAAGCGCGCGACGGCGATCTTGCGCATGATCGGGCCGAGGATCGGCAGCTTGAGCACCGTGCCGTCGACCACCCGCCGGCCCTTCTCGGTGGCGTAGTACTGCCGGAAGGCGAACACGCCGGCGATCAGCGCCACGATCAGGATCGGCATGAACTTGACCAGCAGGTTGCTGGCCGCGATGACGATGCGCGTGAGCAACGGCAGCTCGGCGCCGAGGCCGGCGAACAGACTGGCGAAGGTCGGAATGACCTTCCACAGGATGACGGTGACGACCAGGGCGGCGATCACGATGATCGCCACCGGGTAGATCATCGCCGACTTGACCTGGGCCTTCAGCTTGACGGCCTTCTCGATGTAGGTCGCCAGGCGCTTGAGGATGGTGTCGAGGATGCCGCCGGCCTCGCCGGCGGCGATCATGTTGGTGAACAGCGTGTCGAACGTCTTCGGATGACGCCGCATGGCGTCGGCCAGCGAGGCGCCGGCCTCGACGTCGCTGCGGGTGGCGAGGATGACGGCCGAGAAGTTCTTGTCCTCCTCCTGGTTGCCGAGGATGTCGAGACACTGCACCAGCGGCAGGCCGGCATCGATCATCACCGAGAATTGACGGGTGAAGACCGCCAGGTTCTTGGGGTTGACGCTCTTGGCGCGGGCCTTCTTCGGCGGCGCCGCCGGCTTGGCCTGCACGGCACCGATGCGCGTCACCATGATCTGCTCGCGGCGCAGCGCCGCGGTCACCGATTCCATGGTGTCGCCGAGGCGCTCACCGCTGATCAGCTCGCCACCGCGGGTACGGCCCGAGAATGCGAAGGTCGGCATGTCCGTCGTCTCCTGCTCCTAAGCCCGGTCGTGCTCAGCGCGCCGTCGGCCGGACCGGGCCGCCGGGCCGGCCCAGGCCGGCCCCGGCCACCACGCCGACGCCGCGGCTCATCATCTCGGTGAGCTCGTCGCGCAGCGACGAGGCGTTCATCGCCGTCTCGAGCGAGATCAGGCGGCGCTGGTGCAGCGTGACCAGCGACTGGTTCATGGTCTGCATGCCGAGCTTCTCCTGCCCGGCCTGCATCGCCGAGTAGATCTGGTGGATCTTGTCCTCGCGGATCAGGTTGCGGATGCCCGG
>CAYUAX010000314.1:0-3982 GCA_964442845.1 uncultured Bifidobacteriaceae bacterium
GGTCGGCAGCAGGTCGATGAACGTGTCGACGACCCGCGGGTCGTACATCGTGCCGCGCCGCTCCATGACGATCGCGAGCGCCTGGGCGGTGGTCATTGCCGGCCGGTACGGGCGATCGGACGTGAGCGCGTCGAAGCAGTCGACCACCGAGAGGATGCGCGCGCCGATCGGGATGTCGTCGCCCTGCAGGCCGCGGGGGTAGCCGCTGCCGTCCCAGTTCTCGTGATGGGCGCGGACGATCGGCACCACCGGGTAGGGGAAGTCGATCGACGACAGGATGTCGGCGCCGACGTCGACGTGCAGCTTCATCGCCTCGAACTCGGCGGGCGTCAGCTTGCCGGGCTTGTTGAGGATGTGCTCGGGCACCGCCAGCTTGCCGGTGTCGTGCAGCAGCGAGGCCGCTTCGATGGCCTTGAGCTCGCCGTCGCCGCTGACGCCGACCGCGCGCGCCAGCGCCAGTGAGTAGGTCTGGACGCGGCGGATGTGGCTGCTGGTCACGCCGTCCTTGGCCTCGATGGCGGTGGACAGCGCCTGGATCGTCGACATGTAGAGGCGATCGACCTGGCGCACGTGGCGCTCGGCGTCGGCGAGCCGGCCGAAGCGCGACCGGAGTCCGAGGTAGACGATGGCCACCATCGGCATCACCGCCGCCAGGGCGACGACGCCAAGGCGCTGGGCCAGCACCAGCAGGAACAACCCGGCCGAGGCCGAGGCAGCGTGGCTCAGCGAGAACACCGCGAAGTGCCGGCGCCACACGTCGAGCGGCGAGACGCCGCGCTCCATCGCCGCGGCGATGGCGGTGAGCCCGGAATTGACGAGGAAGTGCAGGCCGGCCATCGCGGCGAGGGGCAGGGCCACCGCTTCGACCGAGGTCAGCGGCGCGCCGTTGGGCCCGCGCTGCACCAGCAGCATGAAGGCCTGGGCGCCGACCCACAGGCCGAGCGCCGGGTTGGCGGTGTTGAACAGAATGCGCTCGGTGGGGTGGCCGCGGCGCCACGACAGCAGGAAGCCGTCGACGGCGATCGCGGCGGTGGCCGGCGCCGGTCCGAACAGCATCACCGAGGTGAACAGGAACGTGTCGGAGATCGACGCGTGGACCGGGACACCCGGCACGCTCAACACGAAGGATCCGCACGCCACCGCGAGGACGCCGAGCAGCAGCCACTCGGGCAGGCGCGGCACCTCGCCCAGCTGCGCCACCGACTGGGTGATGACGAAGAGCCCCGCGACGGTCACGGCGGCGACGAAGCGGGACAGGGCACGGTTCGGCGCGGCGGCGTCGGTGTTCGGTCCGGCTGGCGTCATGTGACTCGAGCGGGGGAGCTCGGCGTCCTCCAATTCAATCGGCCTGCCAGCTGATTTCTTTGCCCAAGCCGCCCCTGACGCGTGCGCCTAAGCTACTGATTAGAAGGTGTTTATGGGCCGCCGTCGGCGCACGGTGCTCCTGTGGGTCGTCTGATATTTCGACAGACATCAAGCTCGGATATCTAAATTTCGGTCATGAGAAGTCTAAATATCGGTGCGAATCATCCGATATTTACGTCGAGACGTCGATGCACCCACCGCAGAAACTGACGGAGCAGCTCCTGCGAGTCGCCGAGCAGGCGCACGCCACCGCCGCGTCGATCTACCTGCCGACGCCGTGGGACCCGGGCGCCAGGGCGCTGCTGCTGCAGGTCGGGACGGAGGCGCCGCTGCCCGAACTGGCCAGCCAGGCGGCCGCCGAGGCGTTCTCGGCCGAGGTGGCCGAAACCGGGCTGTGGCGCGGCGCGCCGGCGACGCCGGACGGCATCGTGGTCAGCGGCGGGGGTGACGGCCTGCTGATCCCGGTGCCGCTCCTCACCAGCCTGTGGGCCGGCACCGCCACGTCGGGCACGGCGTCGCCGCGCCGCCGCCAATCGGACGGCCGGGGCCTCGGATCGACCGCCGGCTGGGTCGGTCTGCGCGTCGCCACGGCGGCCGACGACGGCGCCCACGCCAACGTCCGCCTCGCGCACGCGATGGCCTCGACCGTCGTCAGCCTGTACGGCCTGCTGACCGACCCGCTCACCGGTCTGCCCGGCCGCAACGAGCTGCACGGCGCGCTGCGCCTCGACCTGCACCGGGCGCGGCGGCGGCGCCTGCCGTGCGCGCTGGTGCTCGTGAACCCGATCGGGCTCGACTGGGTCAACGCCCAGCACGGCCGCCGCGGCGGCGACGCGGTGGTGCGCGAGATCGTCCAGTCGCTGCAGTCGCTGCTGCGCCGCTCCGACGTGCTGATGCGCTATGGCGGCGCGATCTTCGCCCTGCCGCTCGGCAACGTCGACGCCGCCGGGGCGCTGCTGGTGGCCGAACGGGTGCGCGCGCACCTCGCCGGCCGGGCGTTCCTGAACGACTCGGTGCGGCTGCGCTGCGCCGTCGGCGTCGTCGTCTGCGAGGCCGGGGAGGTCGAGGGGCTCGATCCCCTCGACCTGCTGCGCCGCGCCAACGAGGCGCTGGCCGAGGCGCGCCAGCAGGGGGGTGACGCCGTGGTGGCGTGGCGCGACGCCGGCCGTGGCGCCCCGGCCCTCGCCACCGACCGGCTCTTCGGCATCTTCACCGGCCGCACCGACAAGGACTACCGCAACATGGGTCTGCTGTGGGACGTGCTGCAGGTGCTCTCGGCGGCCCGCGGCAGCACCGAGCTGGCGCAGCACGTCGTCGAGCGGCTGCGCACGCTGCTGCGGCCCGAGCGCGTCGGCCTGTTCGTCAGCGACGACGCCGGCCCGCGCCTGCTGGTCGGGCAGCGCGTCCACGACGGCCAGGTCGTGCCGCTGCACGCCGCCGACGTGAGCGAAGCCGAGCGGGCGCTGATGGCCGCCGCCGTGGCCAGCGGCGAAGTGCGGCAGGGCGAGATCGTCGTCGGCGCCGGCGGCGCGAGCCGGCCGCTCGCCGGCGTGGCCGTGCCCATGGTGACCGCCGGCCGGGTGCTGGGCACGCTGGCGCTCGCCGGGTCGCCGGAGGCCCTCGACCTCGACAAGAGCGACCTGCCGGTGCTCACCGGCGTCGCCGCCCAGCTCGCCGTGGCCCTCGACCGCGAGCACCTCGCCGACCTGCACCGCGTCCAGGCCGAGCACGAGCGCCGGCGCCTGCAGGCCGAGGTGCAGGATCTGCGCACGGCGTTGCAGCAGGAGCAGCTGGTGTTCCAGTCGCCGGCGATGCACGACCTGCTCGCCCGCGCCCGCCGCGTCGCCGCCACCGACACCACGGTGCTCATCACAGGCGAGAGCGGCACCGGCAAGGAACGCCTCGCCCAGACCGTGCATCAGCTCAGCGCGCGGCGGGCGCGCCCCTTCGTGATCGTCGACTGCGGGGCGATTCCCGCGACGCTGATCGACTCGGAGCTCTTCGGCCACGAACGCGGCGCCTTCACCGGCGCGCAGCAGCGATCGCTGGGCCGGCTGGCGCAGGCCGACGGCGGCACGGTGTTTCTCGACGAGATCGGCGAGCTGCCGCTCGACGTCCAGTCGCGGCTGCTGCGGTTCGTCCAGGAGAAGACCATCTCGATGGTCGGCGCCACCCGGCCGCGCACGGTCGACGTGCGCATCATCGCCGCCACCAATCGCCGGCTCGAGGACGAGGTGCGGGCCGGGCGGTTCCGCGAGGATCTGTTCTTCCGCTTGAACGTCGTGCGCCTGCACCTGCCGCCGCTGCGCGAGCGGCCCGACGACGTGCGGCTGCTGGCCGGGCACTTCGCGCGGGCGTTCGCCGCCGAGCAGCGCAAGCCGCTGGCCGGGTTCTCGGCGGCCGCGGAACGGCGGTTGGCGGCCCACTCGTGGCCCGGCAACGTCCGTGAGCTGCAGAACGTGATCCTGCAGGCGGTGGTGCTCGGGGAAGGGGAGCGCCTGGACGTGGCCGACCTGGGGTTGCCGCCGCTGCCCGGGGGCGCTGAGCCGGAGGCTGCTGCCACCGCGCCGCCGGCGGAGGTGGCGGCGCCGCCGGCGCCACCAGCCCAGGCCCCGTC
>CAYUAX010000315.1:0-3913 GCA_964442845.1 uncultured Bifidobacteriaceae bacterium
TGCGTGGCGCTGGCCCTGGCGCAACTGGCGGCCACCGACGCGGTGACGCTCACCGACGCCCGCGAGGTCGGCCGGGCCAGGCTGCCGTCCACGGTGCTGGGCCTGCTGTTCCACGCCGCCGAGCACGCGTCACGACACACCGGTCAGCTGGTGACGACGGCGAAGATCGTGCGCGCGGGTCGGCAGGGCTGACGCCGTACCCGACGTTGCAGCGGCCTCAGTCGCCCGAGGCGCTGCCGACGAAGCGGTCGTCCTCGTCGGCGAACAGCACGTTGAAGCTGGTGAGCGAGCCGTAGCAGCCGGTGATGTAGCTCTGCAGCTTCACCTTCTGGTCGTCGGGGAGGTCCGAGGCGTTCACCTGCTGTTCCAGCGTCCGCAGGCGGTTGCGCAGCATCACCACCTTGTGGAAGAAGGTTTCGATCGGCCAGCTCTTCTCCTGCACGCCAGGTTTGCCCGGGCGCAGCACCAGGTCGCCGCCACGCCACTTCTCGGCCGGGGCGACCGCGGTGAGGCCGCTCTCCTCGCGGATGACGCGGCGCAGCAGACGTTCGAGATCGACGGGGACGGACGCATCGGACATCGACGGCTCCGAGAGTTCGCGGTCGCTGACGAGAGCAAGGGGGGACGCTGAGGGCGGTGCCGGCACCGTGCGTTCGGAACGGACTGCAGGCGGAACCGAGGGCGCGCCTTCGGCGATCGACGCCGCCGGCCGGCCGGTGCGCGGGCCGCCGCGATAGTTGTGCTCGCTGCCGCAGAAGTCGCAGGTGACGCGCAGCGGCTGGGCCTGGCCATCCACCACCACGACGGTGTGGATGCGGTCTTCGTGGCAGGCGCGGCAGTGGTCCTCGACCGATTGCCCGGCCCGGTAGGCGCGGAGGTTCATGGCGGCGTCATGATGGCACTGCCACGGGACTGTGCGCCACGCCGTGGCGCACAGCTCACCTCCCGCAAGGGATCGCGGCACGGTCCGTCGAGGTCGGGTGATCCCGCCTCCTCATTCAGCAAGAACGGCGCCATTGCACACGATCTACCGCGTCGTCCCACCACGCCCCAGCGCGGCCGCGCCGCGATCACGGCCGATGTGGCAGTTCTTGCCCACCGGCGTCGCAATCTTGGACGGCCCGGTCAGCGGATGGCTGCCGACGCCTTGGCGTAGGCCAGCATCTGGGCGGTGAGGTCCATCGGGTAGCTGATGGCCACGTCGGTGATGGCGCCGGCCGCATCGGTCGTCGCCGTCAGCGCCGGCATCACGAAGCCCGAGTACGACGGCAGGTGCAGCCGATCCACGCGCGCCACCACCTGGTCGCGCAGCGCGGCGTCGAAGTGGATGCCGTGCGCCTCGAACAGGGCCTTGGCGGCGGCGTAGTCGCCGGTGCTCTTGATGCGCTGGACGTCGGCGAGCAGCCGCCCGACCCCGTCGCGGAACGCCTTCGCGTCGACCATCACGTAGAACGTCTTGCCGTCGCGCTCGCGCACCTCGATGGCCTTGGTGTTGGCCATCAGCCAGCGCACGATCATCTGGCGGTTGCGCATGTGGTCTTCTTCGATCTGCGTGCCCTGCCGCACCCGGCGCAGCTGCACCAGCGCGTTCTTGGTGTACGACTCGTACTCCGCCTGAACGATCTCCGGCTGGTCGGCGGCGCTCATGATGCCCAGCTCGACCAGCTTCGGATCGGGGAGGAAGTACAGGCCGATGAGGTCGGCGCGGCCTTCCTCGAGGGCCGAGTAGAACTCCTTCAACACCGACGCCGGCGTGCCGGTGACCTTCGCGCTCATCCGCCCGGAGGCGTGGCCGATCACCTCGTGCATGTTGGTGTGCAGTTCGCCGGCGAAGGCGCTCCACTTGCCGGCCCGGGCGACCTCCTCGGGCGCCCACGCGAACTCCTTGCGGAACTCCGGCACGGTGGAGCGGTCGTAGGCCTCGGTGACGTTCGACAGCGACACCGACTTGCTGCCGTACTGCTCGCGCACCGACTGGTCGTTGGGCAGGTTGATGCCGATCGGCGTCACCGGGCCCGACTCGCCGGTCTCGATCACCACGTCGATGGCCTTGGCGGTGATGCCCTTGACGTCGGGCTTGCGGAACTCGGCGGCGAACGGCATGTGGTCCTCGAACCACTGCGCGCTGGTGGCCAGCTTCTCGAGGTCGCCGGTCTTGTGGCGGTTCACGTAGTAGACCAGCGCCTCCCACGAGCCCTTGACGCCGCGCGGGTCCATGTAGACCTCGATGAACCCGTTGATGGTGTCCACCGGCGAGTCCTTGTCGGCCACCCAGGCGATGTCGAAGGCCCTGCGGTCGGCGTCCTCGCCGGTGCGATACCACTGCACCAGCTTCGCCAGCGCCTCCTTCATGGTCGGCGTGGCGAACGCCTGCGCCGCTTCCAGGTGGCCGACGACGGCGCGGATCTGCGGGTCGTACTTGCCGCCTACCTTGTAGACCTCTTCGATCAGCCGGCCGTTCTGCTTGACCAGCCGCGAGTTGAGGCCGTAGCGCTCGGTGAAGCCCTTGAGGTCGGCCAGCGACACGCCGGAGTAGAGGTTGTTGGCGCTGGCCTGCAGGATGTCCTTGCCGCCCTCGGGGGTCTTCTGCGTCACCATCGGATCGACCGCGGCGTCGAAGAACAACGGGCGCATGCGGGTCAGCATCGCTTCCAGCGACTCGCCGGTCCCGGTCGCGAACGTGGCGCCGTTCTTCGCCGCCTGCGCCGCCGCCGCGGCGAAGGCCTCGGGCGTGCAGGTCAGCACGAACTTGCGGGCCGTGAGGTTGTTGTACGGCCCGGTGTTGATCCAGAAAAGCTTGGTGTAGCGCTGAATCTCGGCCAGCGTCGCCGCGTCGATGCCGGCCGGGTGCGCCACGATCTGCTCGAGCACGCCGCGCATCGCCAGGTTGTGGCGGTAGCGCTGGTCCCAGTAGATGTCGCGGCCGGCGATGGCCGCCTGTGTGAGGTGGTAGACGAGGCGCTTCTCGTTGAGCGGCAGGTCCTTGAAGCCGTCGGCGTAGAGCTGCACGACGGCGGCGTCATCCACCCGCTCGAGCAGATAGGTGCGGGCGGCCGGGGCGGCCGTGGCGGGCGCGGGCGCCGGGGCGGGCGTCTCCGCCGGCGAGGAGCAGCCGGCAAGGGCAGTGGCGAGCGAAGCGGCGAGGGCCAGACGGATGCGCATCCGGCGAGTGTAAACCACCGTCCGGGTGCGCGGCGACGGCGGTGACGCGCGAGGGGGCGGTCAGCCGCGGGCGCCGATCGGGGCCGCCGTGCGGCCGGCCCAGCGGCCGGTGGCGTCGAGGTGCAGGTCGAACTGGTCGAGCACGCGCATCACCGTGTGGTCGACGATCTCGTCCACGGAGACCGGCCGGTGGTAGAAGGCGGGCACCGGCGGGAACATCACGACACCCATCCGGGAGAGGCGCAGCATGTGTTCGAGATGGATGTCGCTGAGCGGCGCTTCGCGGGGCAGCAGCACGAGGCGGCGGCGCTCCTTGAGCACGACGTCGGCGGCGCGGTGCACGAGGGTCGTGCCGCTGCCCGTCGAGATGGCGGCCAGCGTGCGCATGCTGCACGGCGCGACGACCATGCCGCGTGTGAGGAAGCTGCCGCTCGAGATCGAAGCGCCGAAGTCGTCGGGGTTGTGCACCGTGGTGGCCAGCCGCTTCACGCCCTCGACCGTGTAGTCGGTCTCCTGCAGCATCGTCTGGATCGCCCACTTGCTCATCACGAGGTGCGACGGGACGCCAGCCTCGCGCAGACGTTCGAGCAGGCGCACGCCATAGACGATGCCGGTGGCGCCGGTGATGGCGACGATGAGTGGTGCCGAAGACGCGGTGGACATGGTGGCGCGGGCCCTCGGGCTAGTGTAGCCCTGTCCCTTGGACGCCGGCGGCGGGGCGGCGGTCCCGCCGCCATGCCTGCCAGAGGGG
>CAYUAX010000316.1:0-3905 GCA_964442845.1 uncultured Bifidobacteriaceae bacterium
GTGGTGGCGGGGCCGGCGGTGACGGACCGCGCCGTCCCGCCGCGGCCTCCCGCCGGGCCGGCCCGGCGTCGTCGCCGCCCGTCCGGACTGCTATGATCGAGCGTCGACGCCATGGGTGAACCGCGTCTCGAAGTTCAAGACGGTCTCGGCCGGCGCGTCATTCCCATCGACAAGCCGACGTTGACCATCGGCCGCCGCACCGAGAGCGACGTGCGGCTGGTCGGCAGCGACGTGTCGCGCGAGCACGCCGAGATCATCCGCGAGAACGGCGCGCTGGTCCTCAAGGACCGCGGTTCGCGCTACGGCACCTTCGTCAACGGCGAGGCGGTGACCGAGCACACGCTGACGCACGGCGACCGCGTGCAGTTCGGCCGCACCGGCGGCGCCGAGGTGATCTTCCTCACCGACGCGGCGGCGAATTCCGGTACCTCCACCGCCGGCACCGCCGTCGGCGACATTCGCCAGATGGCGACCCTGCTCGAGGGGCTGCGCGCTCTCGGCTCCGGCCGCGTCCTCGACGAGGTGCTGGCGCTGGTCCTCGACGCCGCCATCGGCGTCACCGGCGCCGAACGCGGCTTCATCATGCTGGCGGGCGACGACCGCCAGCTCGAGATGAAGCTGGCCCGCTCGCGCGGCCGCGTCACGCTGCCGGGCACCCGCTTCGACACCAGCCGCAAGATCCCCGAGGAGGTCTACGCCACCGGCGAGTTGAAGGTGGTCGCCGACCTGCTCGACGACGCCAAGGCCCACGAGGGCACCGTGGCGCTCGGCATCCGCCAGGTGCTGTGCACGCCGCTGCGCCTGGTGCGCTATCTCGATCGGCCCGACATGCCGGCCGAGACGCGGGCCATCGGCGTGCTCTACCTCGACAGCCGTGAGAAGGGCCAGCTGCTGTCGCAGGCGACGCGCGGCGCCCTCGACACCCTGGCCAGCGAAGCCGGCGTCGCCATCGAGAACGCCCGCCTCTATCGCGAGACCCTCGAGAAGGCGCGCATCGAGCACGAGCTGCGCATCGCCGCCGAGATCCAGCGCTCGCTGCTGCCGCAGGGCCGGCGCGAAGGCGCGTTCTTCCAGGCGATGGGCGCGTCGCTGCCGTCGCGGTCGATCGGCGGCGACTTCTTCGAGTACACCGACATGGACGACGGCGGCATCGGCGTCGTCCTCGGCGACGTGGCGGGGAAGGGACCGGCGGCGGCGCTGCTCACCGCCAAGATCCAGGGGCTGTTCTCCGCCCAGTCGGGCGACGGCAGCCCGGCGTCGGCGATGAAGCTGGTCAACAACGGCCTGCTCAAACGGCAGATCGACGCCCGCTACGCCACCGTGTTCTTCGCCACGCTGAGCCCGGCCGGCGTGCTCACCTACTGCAACGCCGGCCACAACCCGCCGATGGTGGTCAGCGCGGCCGGCGTGCGGTCGCTGGCGTCGGGCAGCGTCCCGGTCGGGCTGTTCGCCAGCGCCGCCTACGGCGACGAGCGCACCACGCTCGACCCGGGCGACGTGCTGGTGATCTTCAGCGACGGCGTCACCGAGGCGCTCAACCCGGTGGGCGAGGAGTTCGGCGAGGACCGGCTGTCGGCCGAGCTGATCCGTCACCGCGAGGCGCCCTTGCCCGACCTGCTGCAGGCGATCATCACCGCCGTGCAGGCCTTCGCCGCCGGCGCCTCACAGAGCGACGACGTGACGGTGCTGGTCGCCCGCTACCTCGGGCCGGGCGCGGCGGCGACGCCGGGAGCATGATCGACGGACTGGTCTACGACTGGAACGCCGTCAACGCCCCGCCGCGCCCGCGCGCGGTGATGCTCGACGACGAGACGCTGCGCGACGGCCTGCAGTCGCCGTCGGTGCGGACCCCGTCGATCGACGACAAGCTCCGCATCCTCCACCTGATCGACACGCTCGGCATCCACACCGCCGACATCGGCCTGCCCGGCGCCGGCCCCGACGTGCGCCGCGACGTCGAGCGCCTGGCTCGTGAGATCGGCACCGCGCGGCTGTCGGTGGCCGCCAACTGCGCCGGCCGCACCCACATCGACGACGTCCGGCCGATCGCCGAGATCCAGCAGCGCACCGGCGTGCCGATCGAGGCGGCGCTGTTCATCGGCAGTTCGCCGATCCGGCAGTACGCCGAGGGCTGGACCCTCGAGTGGCTGCTGCGCCGCACCGACGACGCCATCGCCTTCGCGGTCAAGGAAGGCCTGCGCGTCATGTACGTCACCGAGGACACGACGCGGGCGCACCCCGACACCCTGCGGGCGATCTATCGCTGCGCCATCCACGCCGGGGCATCGCGGATCTGCGTCGCCGACACCGTCGGTTTCGCGACGCCGGTCGGCGCGGCGGCGGTGGTGCGTTTCGTCGCCAGCGTGATCGCCGAGGCGCGGGCGCCGGTCGGCATCGACTGGCATGGCCACCGCGACCGCGATCTGGCCGTGGCCTGCAGCCTGGCGGCGATCGACGCCGGCGCCAGCCGGGTGCACGGTGCCGCCCTGGGGATCGGCGAGCGGGTGGGCAACACGCCAATGGACCTGCTGCTGGTCAACCTGGTGCTGCTCGGCTACCTCGATCGCGACCTGCTGCCGCTCGACGACTACGTGCGGACCGTCTCGCAGGCTTGCGGCGTGCCGCTGCCCGACAACTACCCGGTGCTCGGCAAGGACGCCTTCCGCACCGCCACCGGCGTGCACGCCGCGGCGGTGATCAAGGCGTCGAAGAAGGGCGACCGCGAGCTGATGGACGCCGTCTACTCGGCGATTCCCGCCGGCATGGTCGGCCGCGAGCAGGAGATCGAGATCGGCCCGATGTCGGGCCGATCGAACGTCACTTATTGGCTCGAGAAGCGCGGCATCACTGCCACCGAGGCGCTGGTCGATCGCCTCGTCCAGAAGGCCAAGCGGGCCTCGGCGGTGCTGAGCGACGACGAGATCCGCGCCGAGGTCGCCGCAGCGCGGCCCTCCCGGCCGTAGCCTCTACTTTCGCGCCCCGACCTCGACGTAGTCGCGCGACTCGTAGCCGGTGTAGATCTGCCGCGGCCGGGCGATCTTCTGATCCGGGTCGAGCAGCATCTCTTCCCACTGCGCCGCCCAGCCGACGGTGCGGGCGATGGCGAACATCACCGGGAACATCGCCATCTGGAAGCCCATCGCCTCGTAGATCAGGCCGGAGTAGAAGTCGACGTTCGGGTAGAGCTTGCGCGAGATGAAGTACTCGTCCTGCAGGGCGATGCGCTCGAGCTCGATGGCGATGTCGAGCAGCGGGTTCTTGCCGGTGACTTCGAACACCTCGTAGGCGGTCTGCTTGATGATCCGCGCCCGCGGGTCGTACGACTTGTAGACGCGGTGGCCGAAGCCCATCAGCCGGCCGTCGCCGCCCTTGACGCCCTTGATGAAGGCCGGGATGTTGTTCACCGAGCCGATCTCGTTGAGCATCTTCAGCACCGCCTCGTTGGCGCCGCCGTGCAGCGGACCGTAGAGGGCGGCGGCCGCCCCGGCCATCGCCGAGTACGGATCGACGTGCGAGCTGCCGATGCCGCGCATGGCGCTGGTCGAACAGTTCTGCTCGTGGTCGGCGTGGAGGATGAACAGCACGTCGAGGGCCCGCTCCAGCGCCGGGTTCGGCGTGTACTTCACCTCGGTCATCTTGAACAGCATGTTCAGGAAGTTGCCGGTGAAGCTGAGGTCGTTGTCGGGGTAGACGTAGGGCCGGCCCATGCTGTGGCGGAAGGCGAAGGCGGCGATGGTCGGCACCTTGGCGATCAGCCGAACCATCTGCTTGCGCCGCGACTTGGCGTCGAAGATCTCCTTGCCGTCCGGATAGAACGTCGACATCGCCCCGACGGTGCTGACGAACACGCTCATCGGATGGGCGTCGTAGGTGAAGCCCTCCATGAACTTCTTGATGTTCTCGTG
>CAYUAX010000317.1:0-3847 GCA_964442845.1 uncultured Bifidobacteriaceae bacterium
CCGCCGCCAGCCCCGCGGCGACGCGGCGCCCCACCCGGCCACGCCTTGCCGTCACGTGCGCGGGTGGTAGCGTTCGTAGACGGAGCGCAGCCGCTCGTCGAGGACGTGGGCGTAGATCTGCGTCGTGGAGAGATCGGCGTGGCCGAGCATCATCTGGATCGCGCGCAGGTCGGCGCCGCGCTCGAGCAGGTGGGTCGCGAACGAATGGCGGAGCACGTGCGGGGAGATTGCCCGGCTGATACCCGCCGACAGGCCGTAGCCACGCAGCAGCTTCCAGAAGCCGACCCGCGACAACGGACCGCCGCGCGCGTTGACGAACAGGCGCGGCGACGTCCGACCGGCGGCGAGACGCGGTCGGCCGTCGCTCAGGTAGCGGCGCAGCCAGGCCGCGGCTTCGTCACCGAACGGCACCAGGCGCTCCTTCCGGCCCTTGCCGAGGCAGGTCAGCACGCCGGCGTCGAGATCGACGTGGGCCGGCGCCAGCGCCAGCAGTTCCGACACGCGCAGGCCGGTGGCGTAGAGCACTTCGAGCAGCGCACGATCGCGCAACCCGCGTGCTGTCGACACGTCGGGCGCCGCGATCAGCGCTTCCACTTCAGCCACGGTCAGGAACTTCGGCAGGGCCTTCCAGGTCCGCGGCGCGGCCAGATCGGCCGCCGGGTTGTCGGCCAGCGGCACCGCGACGGCGGCGAAGCGATAGTAGCCGCGCAGCGCGGCGACGAACCGGCCGACCGACCGCGGCGAGCGGCCTTCGGCCATCCGGCCGCGAATGAGCCGCTCCAGGTCGGGCCGGGTCAGCGCGTCGACGTCGCGCCCGTCCGCGGCCGCAAAGGCCGCCAGCACGCTCAGGTCACCGGCGTACGCCGACAGCGTGTGTGGCGACACCCGGCGCTCCAGTTCCAGGTGGGCCAGATAGCGGTCGATCGTCGCCACGTCACGCCATTGTACGCGCCGCCCGCTTCGTTGACACTCCCCGAGGGCGGGACTAGCATGCGGGATTGCCGTCTCGTCCGGCCGCAGATTCCGATGCCCCATTCCTCGAAGTGGCAGTCGCTTCCCACTGAAGCCATCAACCCCGCGACCCTCGCCATCGACAAGCAGACGGCCGCCGGCATCGTCGATCTGATGCTGGCCGAGGACAAGAAGGCGCTGCTGGCCGTGCACCGCGAACGCGACCGCATCGCCGTCGGCGCCGACCTGCTCGCCAAGGCGCTGCGCAAGGGCGGCCGCATCATCTTCGTCGGCGCCGGCACCAGCGGCCGCCTCGGCGTCGTCGAGTCGGCCGAGATGCCGCCGACCTTCGGCACCGACCCCGAGCTCGTGCAGGCGATCATGGCCGGCGGCCAGACCGCGATTCTGCGCGCCAAGGAAGGCGCCGAGGACGACTACGAGGAAGGCGCTCGCGCCGCCAAGCGGCTCGACCCGACCCGCAAGGACGTCGTCGTCGGCGTCTCGGCCAGCGGCATGACGCCGTTCGTCCGCGGCGCGCTGACGACGGCGCGACAGGTCGGCGCGCGCATCATCTTCGTCACCTGCGACCCGCACACCGAGCTGCAGAGTTTCGTCGACCTGACCATCGCGCCGGCCGTCGGCCCGGAAGTGATCGCCGGCTCGACCCGCCTCAAGGCCGGCACGGCCACCAAGCTGGTGCTGAACGCGCTGACGACGTCGGCGATGGTGCTGATCGGCAAGACCTACGGCAACCTGATGGTCGACGTGCGCACCGGCTCCGAGAAGCTGCGCGACCGCGCCCGCCGCATGGTCCACATCGTCACCGGCCTCGACCCGGACGCCGCCGACGCGCTGCTGAAGCGCGCCCACTGGAACGTCAAGGCGGCCATCGTCATGCAGAAGACCGGCCTCTCCTACCAGAAGGCGCTCAGCCGCCTGCGCCGCTCGCACGACCTGCTGCGCGATGCCATCGGCGAGGACATCGAGCCGCGCCTGCGCGAGCTGCTCGCCGGCGGCACGCCGCCGGCCTGACCGCCGGACCGCTCAGGCGGACGTCGCCGCCGGGGCGAGCCGCGCCGCCGCCGCCGGATCGATCAGCACCTCGACGGCGCCGTGCACCTGCAGCCACGACGCCGGACATGCCGTGGTCAACGGCCCCTGGACCATCGCCGCGACCGCCTCGGCCTTCGCCGCGCCGGTGGCGAGCACCAGGACGCGCCGGGCGCCGAGAATCGCCCGCATCCCCATCGTCAGGGCCCGCCGCGGCACCGCGTCGACCACGCCGCCGAACAGCGCCGCATTGGCCGCCCGCGTCGACTCGTGCAGCGTGGCGACGTGGGTGGGCCCCCACAGCACGGGCCCAGGCTCGTTGAAACCGAGATGCCCGTTGCCGCCCAGGCCGCAGATCAGCAGGTCGATGCCGCCGGCGGCGGCGAGGGCACGGTCGTAGCGGGCGCACTCGGCGGCGGCGTCGGGGGTGTCGCCGCGCAGGAAGCCGATCTGCGCGGGCGGGAGCCCGACCGCCGTGAACAGATGCTCGTCCATGTAGCGGCGGAAACTGCCGGGCGCCGCCGGACCCAGGCCGTCGAATTCGTCGAGGTTGAAGGTGCGGACCGCGGACCAGTCGAGCCGGGCGGTTCGCAGCCGCTCGTACATCGGCAGCGGCGTCCGCCCGGTGGGCAGGCCCAGGACCGGCCGTTGCACCGCGGCGAAGAGATCGGCGACGGCGGCACTGGCCCGCGCGCCGACGGCGGCGGGCGACTCGAGCACGGCGACCTGCATCATGCTCTCGCCGCGGCGCCCGCGTACACCGGCAGGCGCAGCCGGCCGGTGGCAGCCCGCAGCGCCAGGCGCACGGCGCCGAGCGCCGGCTCGTCGGTGAGCACCGCGGTGACGGCGCGCGGCGCCACCTCACTCACCCGCGCCGCCACCAGCGACGCGACCACAGGGGCCATCTTGAACAGCCCACCCGACAGCACCACGCGAAATCGTTCGCCCCGCATGCCCAACTGCTCCACCACCGATCGTGCCGCCAACGTCAACTCGTCGGCGGCGTCCGCCAGGATCCGCCGCGCCACGGCGTCGCCGTCGGCGTCAGCGCGCGCCACCAGACCGGCCATGGCGGCGATGGCCTGACGCCGGTCCGATCGCGCGTAGACCTGCGCCACCAGGCCGTCGATCCGATCGGCGCCGGCGTGCCGCAGAACCAGCGGCGTCAGCGCCGTCTGGGGTCCGCGCCGGTCGCTCGCCCGGACGACCGCCGCCAGCGCCAGGCGGCCCACCCAGAACGCCGATCCCTCGTCGCCGTACACCTCACCCCAGCCGCCAGCCCGCGCCGCGACCGCCGACGGCCCGACGCCATACGCGATCGACCCGGTGCCGGCGACCACGACGACGCCCGGATCTTCGTCGGCGCCGGCGACGAGCGCGATCAGGGCGTCGTTCACGGGCAGGAGTTGGCCGCGGCAGCCCAGTCGGCGCAGGATCGCGGTGACCACGGCGCGGTCGTCGGCGCGATCCATCCCGGCCATGCCGACGCAGACCACGGCGGGCAGCGGCCCGTCGTCGCCGACGGCGGCGCGGATCACCTCGTAGAGCACCTTCTCGGTGCCCAGTTCGCCGGCGTTGTGCAGGTTGGCGCCGCCGCCGCGGCCATCGCCGATGACACGGCCGTCGCCGTCCGCCAGCCAGGCGACGGTCTTGCTGCCGCCGGCGTCGATGCCGAGCACCTGCACCTTCGAAGCTTATACTGGCCGGCGCGTGCTGGCCCCTCTCGACTACGCCGTGATCGCCGGCTACCTCGCCGCCATCACCGCGTTCGGCGCCTGGTTCGGCCGCTACCAGCACACGACCCGCGACTACTTCCTGAGCGGCCACTCGGTGCCGTGGTGGGCGG
>CAYUAX010000318.1:0-381 GCA_964442845.1 uncultured Bifidobacteriaceae bacterium
CAAGGGCGGTGGCAAGGGCGGCAAGCGCCGCCGGGACGAAGAGGCGTCCTCCGCGGCCGCCTGATCCGGGCGCTTCCGGGCGGTGCCGGTCGAACGCCCGCGTTCACCGGCACCGGCGGCTTCATCCGTGTCGCAGCAGCCCTTCCAGGTAGCGGCCATAGCCGCTGTTGTGCAGCGGCCTGGCCACCTCGAGCAGCTGCGCATCGTCGATGAATCCCTTGCGCCAGGCCACTTCCTCGGGCGAGGCGACCTTCTGGCCGGTGCGCTTCTCGATGGCGCGCACGAACTCGCCGGCCTCCAGCATCGAATCATGCGTGCCGGTATCCAGCCAGGCATAGCCGCGGCCGAGCCGGCAGACCCGCAGGCTGCCTTCATCCAGGT
>CAYUAX010000318.1:391-3831 GCA_964442845.1 uncultured Bifidobacteriaceae bacterium
GCGCGGTTGAGGTCGGTGATCTCCAGTTCGCCGCGCGGCGACGGCGCTAGGCCGCGGGCGATCGCCGGCGCGCGGCCGTCGTAGAAATAGAGCCCGGTCACCGCCCAGTCCGAGCGCGGCCGGGGCGGCTTCTCCTCGATGGTGAGGGCGCGGCCACCGGTGTCGAACTCCACCACGCCGTAGCGCTCCGGATCGGCGACGCGGTAGGCGAAGACGGAGGCGCCGTGCGGCGCGAGGGTTTCCGCCATGCGGGTATCCAGCGCCTCGCCGTGGAAGATGTTGTCGCCGAGGATCAGCGCGGAGGGGCCGCCGCCGAGGAATTCCTCGGCCAGCACCAGCGCCATGGCGATGCCGTTCGGCGTCTCCTGCACCTGGTAGGTCAGCCGGATGCCCCATTGCGACCCATCGCCGAGCAGGCGACGGAACATCGGCAGGTCGTGCGGCGTGGAGATCACCATGATCTCGCGGATGCCGGCCAGCATCAGCACCGAGAGCGGGTAGTACACCATCGGCTTGTCGTAGACCGGCAGCAGCTGCTTGGAGACCGCGAGCGCGCTCGAGTGGCGGCCCCTGGCCGCCGCCGCGTCAGGGCAGCGTCTTCAGGAACGCCGCCAGGTGGTCGCCCCATACCGCCGGCAGGCTGTGCGTGCCGTGGCCGCGCGTCTCGGGCGTGGCCGGCAGCAGCACGAAGCGGCCGTGCCGCACCTTGCCGATCAGCGCCTGCATCATCGGCAGCTCGGGCGGGTTGACGAAGTCGTCGGCCGAGTTGATGGCCAGCAGCGGCGCGGTGATCGACGTCAGGTGCGGCGACGGGTCGTAGTCCTCCGAGGCGCGGAAGTGGTAGATGGTGTCGTTGGCGTCGGTCGTCTTCAGCCGCGCGGCGATCTGGTCCGCCAGCCAGGCGTCCACGGCGGCCGCGGTCGGCCGCTCCGTCTGCCACTGCATCGGCGTGCTGGTGGCGATCAGCAGGAAGCCGAGCGCGCTGGCCATGCCGCGCGGCGGCTCGGCGTACTCGCCGTGCTGCCAGGTCGGATCGGTGACGATGGCGTCGACCAGCGCCTTGCGCCACATCCGGTTGCGTCCGGCGATCTCGACTGGGTTGCTGGCCAGCGGCACCAGCCCGTCGGCGAACGCCGGGAACAGGTAGCCCCACATCCAGGCGTGCATGGCGCCCATCGACGTGCCCATCACCAGGCGCAGGTGGTGCACGCCAAGGCCCTCGGTGAGCAGGCGATGCTGCAGCCGCACCATGTCGGTGTAGCGATAGGCCGGGAACTTCATGCGCAGGCCGTCGCTCGGCTTGCTCGACGCGCCGTGGCCGACGTTGTCGGGCAGGACGATGAAGTAGCGCTCGGCGTCGAGCAGCTGGCCCTTGCCGAAGAGCCGCCCGCCGTAGGTCGGGCTCAGGAAGCCGGCGCCGGAGCCGCCGGTGCCGTGCAGGATCAGCACGGCGTTGCGGACCACCCCGGCGGCGTCCTTGCGCGGCGTGCCGAGGGTGCGGAAGTGCAGCCGCACCTCGGGCAGCCGCTCGCCGCTCGTGAACGTCACGTCGCGGGCGACGAAATCGCCCTCGACCGGCGCGGGGAACGGCGCCTGCGCGAACGCGGCCGGCGCGGCGCCCAGTGCGCTGACGACGAGGAGGACGCGCAGCAGCGGGATCGACATGGCGGCGATCCTACACCGCTCATTTGCCGTTGACATGGACTTCGGCGGAGCGATAATCGCCGCACCCAACGCCCGGGCGCTGGAACTCGTTCCACCAGGAGGTCATATGGCCGGCTCGATGCAGGTGTCGCGGCGCAAGTTCCTTGGCGGGTCGGCGGCGGCTCTGGGCGGGTTCGGCGCCGGCCTGTTCGCCACGCCGGCGGCCGCGCAGCCGAAGGCCCCGCCGCTCGGCACCGCGCTCGCCGCGCTGAAGCCGAGCGGGCCGCTCGACGAGGCCTACTGGTGGAAGGTGCGCGGCCAGTTCAACATCGTGGACGGCCTCACCTTCATGAACAACGGCACCTACGGCCCGACCCCGCGCGTGGTGGTCGACGCCTTCAGGCGCTACAACGACCTGCTCGCCGAGGACCCGACCAACAACTACTGGAACGAGGGCCGCGACGCCGTGCGCAAGCGCATGGCCGACTTCGTCGGCGCCAGCGCCGACGAGATCGCCCTCACCCGCAGCACCAGCGAGGGCATGAACATCTTCATCCGCGGCCTCGACTGGAAGGCCGGCGACGAAGTGGTCTACTGCACCCACGAGCACGGCGGCGGCATCCAGCCGCTGCTGCAGCTCGAAGCCCGCTACGGCGTCAAGCTGGTCAAGATCGAGGTCCCGTCGCCGCCGGAGAGCGTCGATCAGATCGTGAAGATCTACGAGCGGGCGATGACGGCGAAGACGCGCCTCGTCATGGTCAGCCACATGACGTACGTCACCGGCCTGATCACGCCGATCAAGCCGCTGTCGGATCTCGCGCACAGCAGGGGCGCACTCATCTCCGTGGACGGGGCCCATCCGCTCGGCATGCTGGACCTGGATCTGAAGGCCACCGGCATCGATCATTACGCCGCGGCGGGCCAGAAGTGGCTGCTCGCCGGCACCGGCAGCGGCGTGTGCTACGTGAAGCGCGACGTGCAGGACAAGATCTGGCCGCTGATGGGCTACGCCGATCTGAAGGCCGCCAACGATCCGAAGTCGAACAGCTACGGCGCCCGCAAGTACGAACTCGGCGGCCAGCGCAACGTGCCCGGCTTCATGGTGATGGCCGAGGCGATGGACTTCCACGAGGCGATCGGCAAGAAGAACGTCGAGGCGCGGGTCCGCCAGTTGAGCACGAGGCTGCGCGCCGGGCTCAAGGCCATCCCCGGCGTGAGGATGTGGACCGCCGAGGATCCGCAGTTCGCCGCCGGCCTCACGCTGTTCTCGGTGCGCGACATCCCGATGGAGAACGTGGTGAAAGGGATCTACGACTTCAACCGCGTGTGGATCCGCACCATGGCCACCGGCAACCTGAACGGCGTGCGGGCCGCCACGCACGTCTACAACATGCCGGAGGAGGTCGATCGCCTGCTCGAGGCGGTGACGCATGTCGCCGGCAACGCGTCCCGCTACATGACGACGACCGCGGCGCGCGGCCCGGCGGCCGAATTCGACTAGACGAGCTCGACCGCGAGCGCGACGCCGTTGCCGCCGCCCAGGCACAGCGTGGCGATGCCGCGCTTGCCGCCGCGGTCCTTGAGCGCGTAGAGCAGCGTCGTCAGCACGCGGGCGCCCGAGGCGCCGATGGCGTGGCCGAGCGCCACGGCGCCGCCGTGCACGTTGACGCGGGCCGGGTCGATGCCCAGCTCGCGGATGACGGCCACCGCCTGCACCGCGAACGCCTCGTTCAACTCGAACAGGTCGACGTCCTGCAGGTTCCAGCCGGCCTTCTTCGCCACCTTGCGCGACGCCT
>CAYUAX010000319.1:0-3827 GCA_964442845.1 uncultured Bifidobacteriaceae bacterium
ACCAGGCCGATCGTCATCTCGTTGGTCACCGCGCTCCCTCCAGCGCCTTCAGGCGATCGGCCATCACGCCTCCGCCTCACCGGCGCCGTCGCAGCGGTGTTCGATACGCGCCCGGACGCGACCGGCCAGGTCGGCGAGGCGGGCGCGGAACTTCAGGGTCTCGCCGACGCGCAAGTCGACCGGCGTCTCGGCCGGCACGTCGAGTGCCAGCACGTCGCCGACCGCCAGGGTCGCGACATCGCCGGCGCGGCAATGCGACTCGAGCACCGCGCTCACCGGCATCGGCACGCGGCCGAGGTTCTCGATCAGCCAGGCCCGTTCGCGGTCGGTGAGTTCCTGGCGCGGCCGGTTCCAGCCGGCGGCCGCGGCGGTGTCGCTGCGTTCCACCAGCTGGGCGGGCAGGCACAGGTGGACGGCCCCGCGGGCGTCGCCGACCCGCATGTCGAACACCAGCATCACGACGGTGTCGTTGGGCGAGGCCACCTGCAGCATCTGCGGGCGGGTTTCGCGGGCGCGGATGTCGAGCCGCAGCCCGGCCAGCGGCCGCCACGTCTCGGCCAGCGAGTCGAGCAGCACGGTCACCACCGAGTCGATGACGTTCTGCTCGATGTCGGTCAGGGCCCGTTCGACCGCCACCGGCTGGCCTTCGCCGCCGAGCATGCGGTCGACCATCGCGAAGGCCACCGCCGGGTTGATCTCCAGGCCGGCGAGGGCGTCGAGCGGCGCCAGCGACACCGCGTAGTAGGCCGTCGGATCGGGCAGCGCGAGCAGGAACTCGCCGTAGGTGAACTGCTCCACCGACACCAGCGACAGCTCGGTCGAGGCGCGCAGGTAGGCGGCCAGCGACGTCGACACGTGGCGCGCGAAGCGCTCGTGCAGGAACTGCAGGGCGCGGATCTGCTCCTTCGAGACGCGGTCGGGGCGCCGGAAGTTGTAGCGCACGTAGGCGACCGGCGCGTGCGGCCGGCCGAGCCCGTCGAGCCCGGCACGCGGGAGGATGGTGGCCACGATCAGTTCGCGTCCTTTCTGGCCAGGGCGGCGCCGAGCGCGGCGCGCAGCCGGGCGATCGCCTGGGTGCGCAGCTGCGACACCCGCGACTCGCCGACGCCGATCACCTCGCCGATCTCGGCCAGCGTCAGCTCTTCTTCGTAGTAGAGGGCCAGGATGTGGCGCTCGCGCTCGGGCAGCGCGGCGACGGCGCCGGCCAGCAGCTCGCGCAGTTCCTGCCGCTCCAGCCGCGCGCTCGGCCACTCGGCGCTGTCGATCTCGACTTCGAGTGCGGCCCGGCCGTCGCCGGCATTGTGCTGGCGGATGGTGGCCAGCTCGGCGCTGCGCAGCTGGTCGAGCATGCGGTCGTACTCGGCCTCGGCAACGCCGAGCTCGGCGGCGATCTCGGCCGCCGCCGGCTCGCGCCCGACGGTGCGGCGCACGGCGGCGATGGCGCCGTCGACGTCGCGGCGCAGCTTGCGGACCGCGCGCGGCGCCCAGTCGAGCCCGCGCAGCGAGTCGAGCATCGCGCCGTGGATGCGGCGGCGGGCGAAGGCGCTGAACGGCACGCCCAGCGACGGCTTGAAGCGGCCGGCGGCGTCGATGAGCCCGAGCACGCCGACACTGATGAGTTCCGAGACCTCGACCTGCGGCGGCAGGCGATGCGCCAGGCGGCTGGCCATCACCTTCACCAGGCCGACGTGCGCCATCACCAGCTCGTCGCGGGTCGCGACGTCGGCGACCGGCTCGGGCAGGGCGCGGCGCGCCCGCGGATGGGCCGCCATCACGACAGGCTCCCTGCCGGCGCCAGGGCCCGCGTGTCACCGAGCAGCGCCGTGGCCAGCGCCGCCGGCGTCGCCGCCGTCAGGTCTTCGGGCACGCGCTGGCCGTCGGTGATGTAGGACACCGGCACGCCGCGCTCCATCAGCCACATGACCAGCGCCGACGGCGCCGACGCCTCGTCCATCTTGGACAGCACGACGCGGTCAGGTTGGGCGTCGGCGAACGTCTGGAGGATCCGCCGCGCCGTCCGCACGCTGCTGTCGGCCGGCAGCACCAGGTGGGTGCGGACGTCGTCACGGCGGCCGAGCAGCCGGCGCAGGTCGCGCACGTCGCCGTCGGCCGGCGAGCGGCCGGCGGTGTCGATCAGGAGCGTATGCCGGGCGTGATCGATCGCGTAGGCGATCTCGTCGATGGTGCGGGCGGCGCGAAACGGCGCGCCGATGATCGAGGCGAGCGTGCGCAACTGCTCGACGGCGCCGGCGCGGAAGGCGTCGGCGGCGATCATGCCCAGAGCCCGGCCGCCGCGGACCCGCTCCTGGGCGGCGATCTTGGCGATGGTGGTGGTCTTGCCGACGCCGGGCGGGCCGACGAACACCTCCACCGGCGCGTAGGTCTCGTCGGCGGCGGCCAAGCCGGCCAGATGCTGTTCGAGCGCCCGGCGGACGCCGGCGGCGGACATGCCACGCTGCTCGCGGCGCGGCACGCCGGCAGCCACGGCGTCGGCCAGGCTCTCGTCGAGGCCGGCGGCGACCAGGCGGGCAGCGACGACGCTGGTGGCGCGCGCGGGCGGCGCCTGGGTGTCGGCCGGCCGACGCTCGCCGTCGCCGATCCGGTCAGCCGGGGCGGGGACGTCGCGCTCGGGGGCCCGGGCCGTGACCAGCACCTCCCGCAGGCCGATCAGGCCGCGCCAGCCGCGGGCGCTGACATAGGCGCTCGACAACACCAGGGCATCGGGGCCCAGATCCTCGCGGATCGCCCGAAATGCCTCGCGTACCGAGGGTTGCCGGTAGTGTTTGACCTGCATGCTCAATCCAGCGTCGCCACCGACGCCACGTGCACCTGCGGCGGCACCTCGCTGTGCGAGAGCACGCCCAGGTGCGGCAGCACCCTGGCGAACAGGCGCCAGATGTGCGGCCGCAGCGTCGGTGTGCACAAGAGCACAGGTTGTGCCACCGCCCCGGCGAACACCTCGGCGATCCGGCTGGCCAGCCGCTGGGCCAGCGACGGGTCGATGGCCAGGACGGCGCCGTGGTCGGTCTTGACGATCGAGGCGGCCAGCCGCTCCTCGAGTTCGGGGGACAGCGAGATCGCCGGCAGCTCGTCCTTCTCGGTCTGATAGGCGCGGCAGATCGTCCGGCCCAGCGCCTGGCGCACCGCTTCGGCGACCGCGTCGGCGTCCTTGGCGCCGGGCGCGGCGTCGGCGATGGCCTCGAGGATGGTCGCCAGGTCGCGGATCGAGACGCGCTCGCGCAGGAGCTGGCGAAGCACGCGCTGGATGTCGCCGATCGAGGCGATCTTCGGCACCAGCTCCTCGACCAGCTTCGGCGAGGTCTGGGCCACCCGATCGACCAGTTCCTTGGTCTGCTGGCGGTTGAGCAGGTCGGGCAGGAAGACGCGGATGGTCTCGGACACGTGGGTCGAGAGCGCCGTCGTCGGATCGACCACGGTGTAGCCGGCGGCCGAGGCGCGGTCACGCTGGTCGGTGCCGATCCACACCGCCGGCAGACCGAACGCCGGCTCGCGCGTCGCCACCCCGTCGACCGCCGCCGCGGCGGTGCCCGGGTTGATGGCGAGGAGGCGATCGGCGTACAGCTCGCCGCGCGCCACTTCCACGCCCTTGACGAGGATCGTGTACTGCCGCGGCCCGAGCTGCAGGTTGTCGGCGACGTGCACCGGCGGCACGACGACGCCGGTCTCGGTGGCGATCTGGCGGCGCACGGCGCGGATGCGCGCCAGCAGCGTGCCGCCCTGCTGTTCGTCGACGATCGAGACCAGCGCGTAGCCGACCTCGATGCCGAGCGGGTCGATGGCCAACGGTCCGTCGAGCGCGTCGGGCG
>CAYUAX010000320.1:0-3708 GCA_964442845.1 uncultured Bifidobacteriaceae bacterium
AGATAGGTGACGCCGGCGTTGCTGTTGGCGTCGACGCCGCTGATCAGCAGGTCGGCCAGGCCGTCGGCGTTGACATCGCCGGCGCTGGTGGCGCGCAGGCCGACGCCGCTGCCCGCCGGCGCCTCGATGCGGAAGCTGTCGCGGCCGTCGACCACGCCGGCGTCGATGCTGGCATCCCAGTCACCGGCGCGGCCGAACAGGATGTAGCCGATACCGGCGTCGGCGCCGCCGGCGCCCACGCCCGGCGCGCCGACGATCAGGTCGCCGAAGCCGTCGCCGTTGATGTCGCCGGCCGACGACACCGAGCTGCCGAAGCCGTCGCCGGTCGTCACGCCGGTGATGGCGAAGCCGTTGACGCCGTTGAGCGCCGACAGATCGACGCGCCAGTTGCCTGAGCCGTCGTCCCAGCCGCCCGCCTTGCCGAAGATCACATAGGCCGCGCCGGCGCCGCCGGCGTTGCGCGCGCCCAGCATGAGGTCGTCGAAGCCGTCGCCGTTGAAGTCGCCGGCGCTCGACACAGAGAAGCCGAGATCGTCACCCGACACCAGGCCCTGGAACTCGATGCCGGTGTGGTTGGCGGCGACCTGCTGGAGGTTGATGTTGGCGCTGAGCGGGTCGCCGCCGAACAGCAGGTAGGCCACGCCGCCGCCGTTGGCGCCGTTGACCCGGGCGCCGATCAGCATGTCGCCGAAGCCGTCGTCGTTGATGTCGCCGGCCGCGGCCACCGCGCCGACATTGGCGCCGGTGAGCGTCAGATGCGCCACCGCGCCGACGCCGTCGACGGCGTTCGCCGCCGCCCACGAGCCGGCCTGGCCGAACACGACATAGGTGCGGCCGTCGAAACCGGCGGCGTCGGGCGCCGAGATCACCAGCTCGGCGCGGCCATCGCCGTTGATGTCGCCGGCCGAGGACGCGGCGAAGCCGAACTGATCGGCGCTGCTCGACGCGTTGTGCAGCATGAAGCCGTTGGTGCCGTCGAGCGTCGCCAGGTTGATCGGGATGGTCGCGCCGCCGGCGTCGGTCCAGCCGCTCAGCTTGCCGAACAGGACATAGGCCTGGCCGGCCGGGGTGTCGCCGGAGCCGGCGCTGTTGGCCGAGATGAGGACGTCGCTCAGCCCGTCGCCGTTGACGTCGCCGGCGGCCGAGACGGCGAAGCCGGTCTGGCCGGTGCCGGTGAGCACCACGACGTTGGGATCGGCGGCGCCCAGGTTGACCGTGTCGGGCAGGCCATCGCCGCTGCCGAACACCAGATAGGCGCGGCCGCTGTCGCTGCCGAATTTGGGCGCGCCGATGACGAAGTCGTCGAAGCCATCGTTGTTGACGTCGCCGACGCCCGAGATGGCGTAGCCGCTCTCGCTGGCCACGACGCCGTCGAAGCGGCTGCCGGCCGCGCTCTCGAGGCTGCCGAGATCGAGCGTGGCGCCGACCGTTCCCTGCAGGGTGACGGCGAATTGATCGTCGCCGGCACCCAGCGCGATGCGCGCGCCGTCGAGCCACATGTCGCCGGTGATGACGTCGGCGGCGGCGGTGTAGACGATGGTGTCGACGCCGGTGCCGCCCTTCAGCGTGCGGTCGTCGGCGTCGGCCAGCAGCGTGTCGTTGCCGGCGCCGCCGAACAGCGCGTCGGCACCCGAGCCGCCCTCGACCGTGTCGTTGCCGGAACCGCCGAACAGGATGTCGGCGCCACCCAAGCCGTAAACCGTGTCGTCGCCACCGAGACCCAAGCCAATATCGTTGTCGGCGCCGCCGGAGAGACTCTCTCCAGCCGACGTTCCGGCAAAATATGTCATAGTATCAATGTCCTAAGAAAAAA
Source organism: uncultured Bifidobacteriaceae bacterium (assembly GCA_964442845.1). Classification (GTDB taxonomy): domain Bacteria; phylum Acidobacteriota; class Vicinamibacteria; order Vicinamibacterales; family UBA2999; genus CAWAYR01. The sequence goes on from CAYUAX010000320.1 coordinate 1,814, forward strand.
TTCAGAGACACGAGCACTATATTATGACACCACCATAGCGTAATATTGGAATAATGAAAACCTCTTTAAGCAACTGTAATGAAATCTCTTTTTCGGTGAAAGAAATCTCGCGTCGAGAGCCATCGCCGCAGACCTGTCGAGGGTCACGAGCGCCGTCGGCAGTAATGTCCATAAAGGAATGAGTTAGAGGTTATTCCTCATTGACCAATTTAGTTGTTAATGATAATTTAACGATGTGTTGACTATTTTTTGGGGAGGGGAAATTCATGATCTCGGCCGCCATCGAATCGCCCGCGCCGTCCGCTTCGCTCAGTCGAGATGACAAGTTCATGCGCGCCACAGTTGTGGTGGCGATGATCGTGCTGGTCGCCGCGCCCGTCATCATCATGCTGTCCGCGCTGCCCCGGCCATTGCTGATCTCGGCGATCGCCATCATCACCGGCATCATCGCCACGGCGGGCTACATCATCTTCACGGCGGCGGATCATCAACGCGCGGTCACCTGCGGGCTGATCTCGGCCGGCGTCATCCTGCTGGCCTTCCCCATCCCGATGGCCAGTGGCGCCTCGGCCGCCTCGCCGGGGTTTGTCCAAGCCGCGGTGCGGAACGAGACATTGCTCTCCCTGGCGGTGTTCTCGGTCAGCGTCGGCGCGTCCTGCCTGGCGCTGGGTCTGGTCATGGCCCGCCGCTCCGGGCCGAGCGCGCCCAACGCCCCGTACGGCGCCTGATCCATCCGCGACCGAGTCGTTGCCGCGCCGCCGAGGCCCGGGCGGGCACCGACACCCTCGGCGCAAAAGGCCGTGCGCATCGCATGACCGCGCCCTAGCGTGCCGCCCGTTGACCGATGGGAGGCACGCGCCATGACCAAGTACGCATTCGACGAGAACGAGGCCTTCAGGAAGGGCCGCGAGGTGTGGTTCGAGATGCGCGGGCCCAAGGTGGCCCAGGCGGCGATGGAGCAGGCCGCCGAGCACGAGATGACCCGGGACCTGCGCCAGTACCTCTTCGAGCACTGCTTCGCCGCCGTCTGGGCGCGGCCCGGCCTGGAGCGCGCCACCCGCTCGATCATCACCATCTCGGTGCTCACGGCGCTGGGCCGCACCGAGGAGCTGAAGTCGCATATCCGCATGGGCATCAACAACGGGCTCACCCGCGAGGAGCTCAAGGAGATCTTCCTGCATGTCGGCATCTATGCCGGCGTGCCCACCGCCGTCGCCGCCGTGCGCGCCGCGATGGAGGAGTTCGCCGCGCTCGACAAGGCCAAGGCATAGGCGCCCCCGTCGCCCTGAGCGTAGCGAAGCGAAGTCGAAGGGCCTTGCCTCAACGCGACCGGCGATGCCATCGAGAGAAGGTCCTTCGCTGCGCTCAGGACGACGCCGTGCCTCACGCGACGAAGCGGATGCCTTCATAGTCCTTCGCCGCGACCTCGTTGATGCGCTGGACGTACTTGGGCGCGCCGCCGTTGTAGACCATGTAGCGCGGGCGGCCATATTCGTGGCCCGGCACGTTCGAGTTGTAGCCGGTGAACCACGACTTGGCCTTGCGCATCAGCATGATCGAGTACATCTGGATCACGTGCTCGGTCCAGCGCGCCTCGGCCTCGGGCGTGGCGTCGGCCCGCACATGGCCATGCGCGCGCATGTACCGCAGCAGATCGGTGCACCAGTTCACCCCCGTCTCGATGCCGCGGGGAAAGTTGGTCGAGGCCGAGCCGCTTTGCGGGCCCGATGGCATCAGCAGATTGGGGAAGCCGCTCACCATCATGCCGAGATAGGTCGTCGGCCCGTCGTTCCAGCGATCGCGCAGCTTCGCGCCGCCCACGCCCTGGATATCGATGTGGTCGTAGGCGCCGGTGATGGCGTCGAAGCCGGTGGCGTAGACGATGATGTCGAAGG
>CAYUAX010000321.1:0-3678 GCA_964442845.1 uncultured Bifidobacteriaceae bacterium
GCCGAGCACTGCGGCGCCTTCTCGAAGCCGCAGTTGAACCACACCGGGCTGTTGAAGGCGGCCTTCTGGTGCACCAGCAGGTGCTTGAGGTCGTCGCTGAACGCCTGCAGCGCCTCGGTCGAGGCGAAGTACTGCTGGCGGCGGGCCCAGTCGGTGATGGTGTCGACGACGCGCCCGATCAGCTGCTTGACCGAATGCTCACGCTCCGGCGAGCCGATGTGGCCGCGGAAGTACTTGGAGACGACGATGTTGGTCGCCTGCTGCGACCACGGCTTCGGCATCTCGACGTCGCGCTGCTCGAAGACGACCTTGCCTTTTTCGTTGCCGATCACCGCGTCGCGCAGTTCCCACTCGACCTCGTCGAAGGGATCGGTGCCGGCGGTCGTGAAGTAGCGCGGGAAATCGAGCCCCGGCGGCGCCGCCGCCACGCTCCGTCCCGTCGCGGCCGTTCCTGTCGGTTCGACGTGCCCGCCGACCGCCTCCTGTCCGGCAGCTGCCGCCGCCAGCTTGTGCCCAACGCCTTCCTGCATGCGTCCTCCGCCCTCGTTCAGAGACGACACTGCCCCTCCCTCAAGGGGGTCTCGTCGAAAAATCTTGTTCGGACCTGATTAAGTAGCTGCGCGCGACTTAGTAGACTTCCCGGTTTTGCACTATCTCGTCAGACTTCGTCGTCGCCCGACGTCGGCCGGGGTGCAGATGGCTGGGAAGCGTCTGCAAGCCCCTGGCGCCTCGCGCGCGACGCCAAGAATGCGCGTGTAACGCTGGTTTGTCAAGCGCTGCAACCACAACATCTTGCGGATATTTTTTAGGTCGAACGCAAGATGTTCCACTTCACGCCAGGATTCTGAAGTTTCGTCTTATTTTCGCTTTTCGTGACCAGGAAGGCCAGCGAAAACCTGAGGGGCATACGCGCAGCGGACGGCCTAGCGGACCAGGACGGCCGCCAGGACCGCCGCCTTGTCGGCGAGCCGGCCGGCGAAGGCCACGTTGCGGGCCCGCAGCGCCTCGTCCGCCTGCTGCATGAAGCGGCGGGCGGTGTCGTACTGGGCGCGGCCATCGGCGTCGAGCGTCGAATACACCACCCGCTCGAGGCTGCGCGCCGCCTGCGCCATCAGCGCCCGCACCGACTGCTCGGCCTTGGCGTTGGCGCCGGTGTTCTGCATCGCCAGCGACGGGGGCGCCGTGGCCGGCGGCGCGGGCGGATTCTGAGGCCCCTCCACGGCAGTACCGGGGCGAGGCGGCGCCGGGCGGGGCCGCGGCGCCGACGGGGGCTGGGCGGTGACCGCCTCGGCCGACACCGGCTCGGCCGGCAGCGGTGGGTCGGGCTGGTACTCCGCAACGACGCGGGGCGGCGCGTCGGGCGGATTCAGCGTCGGGAGCGGCGCCGGCGCCGACGCCCGCGCCGTGGCGCAGCCGGCGGCGCCCAGGCCGGCCACGGCCAGGCCGCACACGAACGCCACCGCGCGGTGGAGCATGGATCGATTCTACGCCGCGGCCGCCCGCCGGCCAACGCGCCGTCGCACGGCTCAGGCGGCGTGCGGCAGCGAGATCGTGAAGGTGGTGCCGGCGCCGGGCGTGGACTCGACGTCGATGTCGCCGTGGTGCAGCTGCACCGTGCGGAACACCATCGACAAGCCGATTCCGCTGCCGCCGCGCTTGGTCGTGAAGTAGAGGTCGAAGATGCGCGCCAGCTGGTCGGCCGGGATGCCCTGGCCGGTGTCGCGCACGCGGATCAGCACGCGGCCGTCGCGGGCCCGCTCGCACTGGATCTTCAGGCTGCCGCCATGCGGCATCGCCTGCACGGCGTTGACGGCGAGGTTCAGGAGCGCCTGGCGCAGCATCGTCGGGTCGGCGTCCACCGCCAGCGACGGGTCGGGGCACGCGGTGTCCACGGCCACGTGGGCGGCTTCGGCCTCGGGCGTCACCGTGCGGGTGACGTCGGCGGCCAGCGCGGCCACCTCGACCCGCTCGAGGCGCATGTCCTCCGGCCGGGCGAACTTCAGGAAGCCCTGCACCACCGCGTCGAGGCGGCGGATCTCCTGGCCGATGACGTCGGCGTGGGCGCGCACGTCGGGCACCGGCGCGCCCTTCTCGAGCTTCTGGCGCAGCAGCTCGAGGTGGATGGTCATGGCGTTCAGCGGGTTCTTCACCTCGTGGGCGACGCCGGCGGTGAGGCGGCCGAGCGCGGTGATGCGCTTCGACAACTGGGTCAGCTCGCGGCGCGCCTCGCCGCCGGCCGGCAGGTTGCGCAGCTGCGCGCTCACGGTGTCGAACACGCCGCGCAGGTCCTGCATCTCGGCTTCGTCGAGGTCGAGCGTCACGCCGAGTTCGCCGCGGCCGAGCCGGGTCAGGCTGCTCTGGATGACGTGGATCGGGCGGAGCACCGCCTGGGCCAGGAAGATCGCCACCAGCACCGCCACCAGCAGCAGGCCGATCGCCGCGGCCAGCGCCGGCCGGACCGTCTCCTCGAGCGAGCGGCGCACCAGCAGGGTCGAGATGCCGATGCGGATCTCGCCGAGCGCCTCGTCGTCGAGCAGCAGCGGCGCGCTCCATTCCAGGGTGCGGCCGCGCGTCCGCCAGATCTCGAGGAGCTGCGACAGGCCGTTCCGGGCCAGCAGTTCGGGCAGGTCGCCGCCGGCCGGCAGGCGCTGGCCGACCTGCGCCGGGTCGCTGTGCGCGACGGCGACGCCGCTGGCATCGACGATGGCGGCGTAGGTCACGTCGTCGGAGTAGATCGCGGCCTCGAGGAACGCTCGCAGTCCGGCATCGGCGGCCAGCTCGGCGTAGGCGTTCTCGCGGCTGGTCACCACCTGGTAGGCGCGGTGGAACACCGCATTGGTCAGCAGCTCGCCGCGGGCGCGGCTCTCCTCGAGCGACAGCCGGGCGATGCGTGCCAGGTGCGCCACGCTCAGCGTGACGACCACGGCGCCGACCAGCGCCGTGACGCCGAGGATCTGCTTGAGGCGGATCGACATGCCGGGGTGCGCGCGGGCGGCGCGGCCGGACCTCAGCCGGTCGCGGTCAGGCGCCCTGCTTCATGCGGTTGAGCTTGTTGTGCAGGGTCTTGAGGCTGATCCCGAGCATTTCGGCGGCGCGCGTCTTGTTGCCCGACGCCGCCTCGAGGGTGGCGAGAATCAGCTTCTGCTCGGCCTCGTCCACCGTCATGCCCGGCGTCAGCGTGACCTCTCCGGCGCCGGGCGACGCGACTGCCGGGGCGATCCGGCTCGACGATCCCGACAGCGGCGGCAGGTGGCGCGCCTCGATGAACTCCCCCTTGGCGAGGATCACCGCGCGCTCGATCACGTTGCGCAGTTCGCGGACGTTCCCCGGCCAGGTGTAGGCCTCGAGGCGGCGCATCGCCTCGGGATCGACGGCCTTCACGCTCTTCTGATCGCGCTGGTTGAACTCCTCGATGAAGGTCTGCACCAGCAGCGGCAGGTCCTCGCGGCGGTCGCGCAGCGGCGGCAGCGCGATGGTGAAGACGTTCAGCCGGTAGTAGAGATCCTCGCGCAGCTTGCCCGAGCGCACCGCGCCGGCCGGGTCGGCGTTGGTGGCGGCGATGACCCGGACGTCGACGTCCTGCTCGGCCCGGCCGCCGAGGCGGCGGAAGCGCCGCTCCTGCAGCACGCGCAGCAGCTTCACCTGGGTGGCCGGCACCATCTCGGCGATCTCGTCGAG
>CAYUAX010000322.1:0-3677 GCA_964442845.1 uncultured Bifidobacteriaceae bacterium
ATCTGCACGCTGGGCTGGTTGTCGGCGGCGGTCGAGAAGACTTCCTTCTTGCTGGTGGGGATGGTGGTGTTGCGCTCGATGATGCGCGTCATCACGCCGCCCAGGGTCTCGACGCCCAGGCTCAGCGGGGTCACGTCGAGGAGCAGGATGTCCTTCACGTCGCCCTTGAGCACGCCGCCCTGGATGGCGGCGCCGATGGCCACCACCTCGTCGGGGTTGACGCTCTTGTTGGGCTCCTTGCCGAACAGGTCCTTGGCGATCTGCTGCACGCGCGGCATGCGGGTCGAGCCGCCGACCAGCACCACCTCGTCGATGTCCGACGGCTTGACGCCGGCGTCGGCCAGCGCCTGCTTGACCGGGCCCATCGTCCGCTGCACGAGATCCTCGACGAGGGCCTCGAGCTTGGCGCGGGTGAGCTTCTGGTTCAGGTGCTTCGGGCCGGTGTTGTCGCCGCTGATGAACGGCAGCGAGATCTCGGTCTCCATCGCCGACGACAGTTCGATCTTGGCCTTCTCGGCGGCTTCCTTCAGGCGCTGGAGCGCCATCCGGTCCTTGGACAGGTCGATGCCTTCGGCCTTCTTGAACTCGGCCACCAGCCAGTCGATGATCTTGTGGTCGAAGTCGTCGCCGCCGAGGTGGGTGTCGCCGTTGGTGGACTTCACCTCGACCACACCCTCGCCCACCTCGAGCACCGAGATGTCGAAGGTGCCGCCGCCGAGGTCGTAGACGGCGATGGTCTCGTCCTTCTTCTTGTCGAGGCCGTAGGCGAGCGCCGCCGCGGTCGGCTCGTTGACGATTCGCAGGACGTTGAGGCCGGCGATGGTGCCGGCGTCCTTGGTGGCCTGGCGCTGCGCGTCGTTGAAGTAGGCGGGGACGGTGATGACCGCGTCGCTCACCGGCTGGCCGAGGTGATCCTCGGCGGCCTTCTTCAGCTTGGCGAGGATCATCGCGGAGATCTCGGGGGGCGAGTACTGCTTGCCGCGCACCTCGACCCAGGCGTCGCCGTTGCTGTTCTGCGCCACCTTGTAGGGCACGCGGCGGGCCTCGTCGGCGACCTCGGCGAACTTGCGGCCCATGAAGCGCTTGACCGAGAACACCGTGTTCTCGGGATTGGTGACGGCCTGGCGCTTGGCGACCTGGCCGACCAGCCGCTCACCGTCCTTGGCGACGGCGACGACCGACGGCGTGGTGCGAGCCCCTTCCTGGTTGACCACGACCACTGCTTCGCCGTTCTCCATCACGGCCACCACGGAGTTGGTGGTGCCGAGGTCGATCCCGATGACTTTGCCCTTGGTTGCCATGTGCGCTCGTTCCTTCCTGCGAGTAAGACGAGTCTAGCACAAGATTAGTTTCTCGCAAGCATATAATCTTAGTGTCTAACACTAATATATAGCTCGACCGGACGGCGGCCGACCCGCCAGCCGGCGCGGTAAGATGCGGAAGGCGAACCCCTTACCGGATGCCCACCTTTACACGCCTCCCCATCTCGGCCGACGTCGGCGACGTGTCCGCCGACTTGCGCCGGTTGTTCGACGACATCTCCCGCGCGCGGTCCGAGCGGCGCCAGCAGATCACCGGCGAATGCCTGCCGCTGCTCGACGTCTTCGAGACTCACGACGCGCTCGACCTCGTCCTCGACCTGCCGGGCGTGCCGGCGGCCAACATCCGCGTGCTCGTCAAGGGCGGCGTCGTGATCGTGGCCGGCGAAAAGGACCGACCCGAGCCGCGACCGGCCGGTCCGGCGAGCTTCCACCTCGTCGAGCGCGACTTCGGCCGCTTCGCCCGCGCGGTGCGCGTCCACGTCGCGGTCGACGCGGCGCGCGCCACGGCGACGCTGCGCGAAGGCGAACTGCGCGTCGTCCTGCCGAAGATCGCCGAGCGGCGCGGCCGCGGCATCGCCGTGGCGATCACCACGGAGCCGACGGCGTGAAGCTGCTGTTCATCGGCGACATCGTCGGGCGGCCGGGCCGCGATCTGGTGAAGGCCGGCGTCCCCGCCCTGGTCGCCCACCACGGCATCGACCTGGTGATCGCCAACGGCGAGAACGCCGCGGCCGGCTTCGGCATCACGCGGGAGATCGGCGGTCAGCTCTTCGCCACCGGCATCGACGTCCTCACGTCGGGCAATCACATCTGGGACAAGAAAGAGGTGCTCGACTACATCCCCGTCGAGCCCCGCCTGCTCCGCCCGGCCAACTACCCGGCCGGCACGCCGGGACATGGCGCGGTGCTGGTCACCGCCGCCAACGGCGTCCGCGTCGGCGTCGTCAACGTCATGGGCCGGGTGTTCCTCGCCAACATCGACGACCCGTTCACGACGGCGGCCCGCGAGGTGGCGCGGCTGAAGGCGGAGGGCGCGCAGATCGTGCTGGTCGACGTGCACGCCGAGGTGACCTCGGAGAAGGTGGCCATGGGCTGGTACCTGGACGGCCAGGCCACGGCGGTGGTCGGCACCCACACCCACGTGCAGACCGCCGATGCGCGCGTGCTGCCGAAGGGCACCGCGTATCTGACCGACGTCGGGATGACCGGCCCGCACGACGGCGTCATCGGCGTCGAGAAGGCGGCGGTGATCGGCAAGTTCCTCAACGCGCTGCCGACGCGGTTCGAGACCGCCACCGGCGACCCGCGACTGCACGGCGTCGTCGTCACCGCCGACCCGGCCACGGGACGGGCCACCGCCATCGAGCGTCTCAGCCTCGCCGCCGACGAGATCGCCGCCCTGGCGGCCGCGGCAGCCCGGACGGCGCCGTGACGCGCGGCGGGCTGCCGTTCGACGAGACGCCGCGCCCGGCGGCGCCGGCGCGCCGGATTCTGTCGGTCGGCGAGCTCACCGCGGCGCTGCGCGACCTGGTGGAGTCGCGCTTCCAGGAGATCTGGGTCGAAGGCGAGCTGTCGGGCGCGCGGGTGTGGAACACCGGGCACCTGTACTTCACGCTGAAGGACGCCCGGGCGCAGGTGAAGGGCGTGATGTTCCGCTCGGCGCTGCGGCTGCTGAAATTCAAGCCCGAGGACGGCGTGCGCGTCGTCGCGCGCGGCCGCCTGAGCGTCTACGACCCGCGGGGCGAGTACCAGCTGGTCTGCGAGCACATGGAGCCGCGCGGCCTCGGCGCACTGCAGCTCGCCTACGAACAGCTGCGGGCGCGGCTGGCCGCCGAGGGGCTCTTCGACGAGGCCCGCAAGCGGCCGCTGCCGGCGCTGCCGCGGCGCATCGGCGTCGTCACGTCGCTCGAGGGCGCCGCCGTGCGCGACATCCTGCGCGTCCTGCACCGCCGCCATCCCAACGCCCAGGTGGTGATCGCGCCGGCGCGCGTGCAGGGCGAGGCGGCGAGCCGCGACCTCGCCCGGGCGCTCCGCCAGATCACCCGCATCGACGGCGTCGACGTCGTGATCGTCGGCCGCGGCGGCGGCTCGATCGAGGACCTGTGGGCGTTCAACGAGGAGCCGCTGGCGCGGGCCATCGCCGCGTCGCCGGTGCCGGTGATCTCGGCGGTCGGCCACGAGACCGACGTGACCATCGCCGACTTCGTCGCCGACCTGCGGGCGCCGACGCCGTCGGCCGCCGCCGAACTGGTCGTGCGCGGCAAACACGAGTTCACCGCCCACCTCGACGGCCTCGCCCGGCGCGCGGCCGCCGCCGTCACCGCCCGCGTCCGGCGCCTCGACGGCCGTCTGCAC
>CAYUAX010000323.1:0-3675 GCA_964442845.1 uncultured Bifidobacteriaceae bacterium
GATTATGGCACCGATGACGCGGGCTTCCGACGCAATGGCCGTCGCGCACCCATGCAGGCGACGCATGCCACGGCCTCGATGCCGGCGGCGGGACGCCGCCCGCGCCCGCCACCCGGCTGCCGGCATCTTTCGACCATCGACCGGGACCACTCGACCACCGGTAAGAGCAGGCCGGGAAGAGCCGACCGGTCGGGGTCTACAATCGGCGGATGGGCGTGGTCAACGCCGCCGAAGTGCTGAACCTGGTGGGGTTCCTCACCGGGGCCGCGCTCTGCGCGATGCTGCTCGGCCTGGTGCGGCGCGGCCGGGCGACGGCCGACCGGCCCGACGCGCTCCCCCTGTTCACCGCGCTGCTCGGGCTCACCTGGAACCTCGGCGAGCTGGCCGATTACCTGCTGAGCCGGGCTGGCCTGTCGGGTCCGGAACCGTGGCTGAACGTGGTCAGCTTCACCGCGCTGGCCCTGCTGGCGGCCGTCGTCGTCCACTCGGTGGCCCGCGGCGTGGCGCATGCCCGGTTCATCACCGCCGTGGCCTATGCGTGCTCGACCGCGGCGGCGGCGATGCATCTGTGGAGCGTGGTGTCGGGCGATCCCCGGCCGTCGCCGGCGGCGTTCGGCATCCTCACGGTGGCGTTCGGCGCGATCAGCGTGCCGCTGGCGGTGGCGACCCGGACGCAGACCAACGGCCGCCGCGCGCTGTGGATGCTGGCGCTGGCGCTCTTCGCCGTCTCGGCCAACCACCTCGGGCACTTCCACGACGAGGCCGGCGGCTGGTTCGCCGAGCTGCTCGGCCACCACGCGGTGCTGCCGCTGGCGTTCGCGATCCTCTATCAGGAATACCGCTTCGCCCTGGCCGACCTGTTCCTCAAGCGGGCCCTGACCCTGCTCGCGCTGGTGGCGCTGGCGATGACCGCGTATGCCGCCATCACCGCGGTGCCGCCGGGGTCGCTGGCCGTGGCACTGCTGCTCGGCACGTGGGTGCTGACGGCGGTGCTCTACCCGACGCTGCGCCGCGCCATCTCGATCTTCGTGGACCGGACGCTGCTCGGCCGGGAGGACTTCGCCAGCCTGCGCGCGGAGCTCGGCCCGGCCCTCCAGCGCTGCGACACCGTCGACGCGGTGCTCGATCACACCGCCGCCGTCCTGACCCGGGCGCTGAACGCCGACCGGGTCTGGTGGGACGACGCCGCGGCGGCGCCGACCAACGGCGCCGTCGTCACCACCGCCGTGGCGGTGCCGACGAGCGAACGGCCGTCGTTCACGCTGCGCGTCGGCGCACTGGCCGGCGGCCGCCTGCTGCTCCCGGACGACCGCGAGTTCCTCGACGCGGCGGCGCTGATCGCCGCCCGCCGCATCGACGCGGTTCGGCTCTCGGTCGAGCGCTTCGAACAGCGCCTCCGGCAGGAGGAGATGGAACGGCTGGCCGCCGAAGCCGAGCTGCGCGCGCTGCGTTCGCAGATCAACCCGCACTTCCTGTTCAACACGCTGACGACGATCGGCTATCTCATCGAGACGGCGCCGCCGCGGGCCACCAAGACGCTGCTGCGGCTGACGTCGCTGCTGCGCAGCGTGCTGCGCTCGGAGGGCGAGCTGACGACGCTGGGCCGCGAGATCGAACTGGTGGAGCACTACCTCGAGATCGAACGCGAGCGCTTCGAAGAACGCCTGCGCGTGACCATCGACGTGCCGGCGGCGCTGCGCGGGCTCCAGGTGCCGTGCCTGCTCGTGCAGCCGCTGGTCGAGAACGCCGTCAAGCACGGCATCGCGCCGGCCATCCGCGGCGGCGACGTGCGGGTCGAAGCGCGCCTCGATGCGTCGTCGGGCGTGCAGACACTGGTGCTGGCGGTGCGCAACACCGGGGCGCCGCTGGCCGGCGACCACGCCGGACGCGCCGCCGGCGTGGGGTTGACCAACGTCGAGCGCCGGCTCGCCGGCCATTACGGCGACGCGGCGTCCCTGGTGCTGTCGTCGAGCCACGGCGTGACCGGCGCCGAAGTGCGGCTGCCGGCCCGCGTGGCTGTCGCCGCCCCGCTCGACGCGGCGGCGCGCGCGCTCGGGGCCAGGCCGTGACCACGCTGCGTGCGCTGATCGCCGACGACGAGCGGCCGGCCCGCCGCTTCCTCGCCAACCTGCTCGCCGCCTGCCCGAACGTCGAGCTGGTCGGCGAGGCCGCCAACGGCCGGGAAGCGGTCGAGCTGATCGAGCAGCTCAAGCCCGACCTCGCGTTGCTCGACCTGCAGATGCCGGAACTGGGCGGGCTCGACGCGGCGCGGATGGTGGCGGCCGGCGCGCTGCCGGCCATCGTCTTCGTCACCGCGTTCGACGAGTTCGCCGTCGAAGCCTTCGAGCTGAACGCCGTCGACTACCTGCTCAAGCCCGTCGAGCAGGAGCGGCTGCAGGCGGCCGTCGAGCGGGCGCGGTCGCGCATCACGGCGGCGGCGCCGGAGCGGGCCCGGACCGTCACGGCGGCGGCGGCGGCGATCGACGCCGCCCAGCGCCGCACCTACCTGGAGCGGATTCCGGTGCGCCGGCGCGACGAGGTGCTGCTGCTGCCGGTCCGCCAGATCGCCTCGATCGTCGCCGAAGGCGAGCTGCTGCACCTGACCACGGTCGGCAACGAGCGCTACACGATCGCGCATCGGCTGCACGCGCTCGAAGCCCGGCTCGACCCGCGGCGATTCGTCCGGCTCGGTCGCGGCACGCTCGCGGCGGTCGATCTCATCCAGCGGTTCAGCCCGATGCCCGGCGGCACCTACCAGGTGACGCTCAGCAACGGCCAGCAGCTGCAGGCCAGCCGCATCCAGTCCAAGCTCCTCCGCGAGACGTTGCTGAGGTTGTAGCATGGGGGCCATGCGCACCCTGCTGCCCGGTGCGGGCGCCGTCGCGCTCGTCCTCGCCATGTCCCAGGCCTCGCCGTCCGCCCAACCCGAACTGATCGCCCGGGCCAAGGCCCTGCACGCCCAGGTGCCGCTCATCGACGGCCACAACGACTACCCGTGGGCCCTTCGCGAGATCGACCCGGGCCGCGATTTCGGCAAGGCCGACATCACCGCGAAGGTGCCGGCGCTGATGACCGACATCCCGCGGCTGCGGGCCGGCGGCGTCGGCGGTCAGTTCTGGTCGGTCTACGTCCCCTCGACGATGCCCGGCTCGACCGCCGTCACCGCGACGCTCGATCAGATCGAGGTCGTGCACCGCATGACCAGGCGGTGGCCCGAGGTGTTCGAACTGGCGCTCACCGCCGAAGACGTCGAGCGCAGCTTCCGGCGCGGCCGGATCGGCTCGCTGATCGGCATGGAGGGCGGCCACTCGATCGACAACTCGCTGGCGGCGCTGCGGATGATGTACGCCCTCGGCGCCCGCTACATGACCCTCACGCACAACAACCACACGGCATGGGCCGATTCGGCGGCCGAAGCCCCGGTGCACGGCGGCCTGACGGCGTTCGGCGAGGAGGTGGTGCGGGAGATGAACTGGCTCGGGATGCTCGTCGACCTGAGCCACGTCTCGCCGGGCACCATGGAGGACGCGCTGCGCGTGTCGGCGGCGCCGGTCATCTTCTCGCACTCGTCGGCGCGCGCCGTCACCGACGTGCCGCGCAACGTCCCCGACGACATCCTGCGCCAGCTGCCGAAGAACGGCGGCGTCGTGATGGTGACCTTCGTGCCCGGCTTCA
>CAYUAX010000324.1:0-423 GCA_964442845.1 uncultured Bifidobacteriaceae bacterium
GGCCTACGACGGGCACTCGAGCTGGGCGAACACGAAGGCACTCGAGATGGCCGGCATCACCCGCACCACCCCCGACCCGCCCAACGGCGTCATCGTCCGCGACCCGCGCACGCGTGAGGCGACCGGCGCGCTCAAGGAGGCCGCCGGGAACCTGGTCGAGACGGTGGTGCCCGAGCCGACCCGCGACGAGCGGCGTGAGGCCCTGCGCGAGGCCATCCGTTACGCCAACGGCCTGGGCGTCACCCGGGTCCACAGCGCTGGCGGCGATGCCGAGGTGCTCCTCCGGCACCGCGCCGGTGCTCGCCGACGTCAGCGACGGAATCGACAGTCCGTGGCCGAGCCCCTGCAGCAGCAGCCCGCACACCAGCGGCGCGAACGACAGCGTCCAGCTGCCGGCGGCGATCAGCAGCAGCGACAACGTCA
>CAYUAX010000324.1:433-3659 GCA_964442845.1 uncultured Bifidobacteriaceae bacterium
TGCTCGACCTGTTCGCCGAGCTGCGCCAGCAGAACGCCCTCACGCTGCGGCTGATCGTGACGCCCTTCATCAACCCGCCGGCGGTGACGCCCGAGGTGGTGGCGCGGGCCGAGGCGCTGCGCACGACCTACCACGACGAGTGGCTGAACGTCGGTGCGGTGAAGTTCATGCTCGACGGCGTCATCGAGGCGCACACCGCCGCCGTCCTCGAACCCTACGCCAACGAGCCGCGCACCACCGGCATCCTCAACTGGAAGCCGGCCGCCTACGCCGCCGGCGTCGCCGAGTTCGACCGGCGCGGCTTCCAGATCTTCACCCACGCCATCGGCGACAAGGCCATTCGCGTCGCCCTCGACACCTACGAGCAGACCGCACCGGCGGCGACGCGCGCCGACCGCCGCTTCCGCGTCGAGCACATCGAGAGTCCGGCCACGGCCGAGATCCCGCGCTTCGGCGCGTTGGGCGTCATCGCCAGCATGCAGCCGCTGCACACCACGCCCAGCGACAACATGACGAACATCTGGGCCAGCGCCATCGGCCCGGAGCGCGCGTCGCGGGCTTGGCCATGGGAACGGCTGCGCGCCGCCGGCGCCCGGCTCGCCTTCGGCAGCGACTGGCCGGTGGTGACGCTCGATCCCTGGCAGGGGCTGCGCATGCTGCGGCTGCGGCAGACGCTCGAGGGTCAGCCGCCCGGCGGCTGGCTGCCCGACGAACGGCAGACGCTCGAGCAGGCCATCGAGGGCTACACGCGCGGCGCCGCCGTGGCCGGCCGCCTGGAGCAGACGGAAGGGTCGATCGAGGTCGGCAAGGTGGCCGACCTCGTCGTGCTGTCGCAGGACCTGTTCGCGATCCCGCCCGACCAGATCGCGAAGACGAGGGCCGTCGTCACCATCGCCGGCGGCAAGGTGGTGCACGATGCGCGCTAGCCGCGCGGCGCTGCTGGCGCTGGCGGCGCTCACGGCCGCCAGCGGGTGCCGGCCGCCGGCCGCGCCTCCTCCGGCCGGACCGCCCATGCGCGGCTTCACCGCCGAGGCCGCCGCCGCTCAGCGCGCGCTCGAAGGCCGCTTCACCGCCCTGCCCGACGCCGCCGCCATCGAGCGGTGGCACCGCGAGTTCACCCGCACGCCGCATCCGGCGACCTCCGCGCGCGCGAAGGAGATCGCCGAGTACATCGCCGCCCAGTGGCGCGCGCAGGGCCTCGAGGACGTGGCCATCCGCCGCTATGACGTGCTGTCGTCGAACCCGCGCCGCGTGCAGGTGGAAATGGTGGCGCCGCGGCGCTACGTGCCGACGCTGCGTGAGGATCCGCTGCCCGAGGATCCCGACATCGCGCAGCCGGCCGTGAGCGGCGCATGGACGTCGTTCTCGGCCTCGGGCGACGTCACCGCGCCGGCGGTCTACGCCAACAGCGGCAATCCCGCCGACTACGACGTGCTGCGCGCCAACGGCATCGACCCGCGGGGCAAGATCGTCGTCGTCCGCTACTCCAATCCGTACAGCTATCGCGGCTACAAGGCACTCACCGCCGAGCGCGAGGGCGCCGCGGCGCTGATCGTCTATTCCGATCCCGCCGAGGACGGCTACGCCAAAGGCGCGGTGTACCCGCAAGGGCCGTGGGGGCCGGCCAGCCACCTGCAGCGCGGCGGTATCGCCTACGACTACATCGTGCCCGGCGATCCGCTCACGCCGGGCTGGGCGTCGGTGGAGGGCGCGCGGCGCATTTCGATCGCCGACGCGGTGTCGGTGCCCAAGGTGATGGCGCTGCCGATGTCGCATCGCGACATTCAACCGATTCTCGAAGCGCTCGGCGGGCCACCGGCGCCCGAGGCCTGGAAGGGCGCGCTGCCCATCACCTATCGGCTCGGCGGCGTCGCCCGCCTGCACGTGACGATCGACATGCAGACGGACGTGCAGCCCAACTTCGTGGTCGAGGGGCGCATTCGCGGATCGGAGCGGCCGGACGAGTGGGTCGTGCTCGGCAACCACCACGACGCCTGGGTGTTCGGCGGCGTCGATCCGTCGAGCGGCACGGCGGCGATGATGGAGCTGACCGGCGCCTTGGGCCGACTGGCGCGCGAGGGTGTGCGGCCGCGGCGCACGCTGGTCTTCGGCGCGTGGGACGGCGAAGAGGTGACCCTCACCGGCTCGACCGAATGGGGCGAGCAGTTCGCCGACGAGCTGAAGGCCAAGGCCGTCGCCTACCTGAACGTGGACTCGGCGGCGTCCGGGCCGTCGCTCGGTGTGTCGGCCGTCGGCACCCTCGCGCCGATGATCGAAGAGCTGGCCGGCGATCTCGCCGACCCGTCGGGACGGCCGCTGGTCGAGGCGTGGCACGCGGCCTCGGTCGAGGCGTCGACACTGCCGACCGGCGCGCGCGAGCGCGAGCAGCTCGTCGTGACGCGCATCGGCAGCGGCTCCGACCACACGGTGTTCATCAACCACCTCGGCGTGCCGGTGGTGGACATGAGCTTCAACGGCCCCTACGGGGTCTATCACTCCGCCTACGACAGCCATGCGTGGGTGGCGCGCATCGGCGACCCCGGCTTCCGCTACGCCCGGCTGATGACGCAGCTGTGGGGCACGATGGCGCTGCGCCTCGCCAACGCCACGCTGCTGCCCTTCGACGTCGGCACCTACGCGACCGCGCTCGCCGGATTCGTCGCCCGCCTCGATGAGATTCCCGAGCGAGCCGCCCGGCTCGACGTGCAGCCACTCGTCGCCGGGGTCGCAGCGCTAGGCGACGCCGGCCGTGCCCTCGACGTGCGGATGGCCGCGGCGCTGGCGTCTGGCCGCATCGACGCCGCGGCCGCCGCCGCCGTCAACGACGCGCTGCGCACCTTCGAGCGCACGTGGCTCGACGACGCCGGCATCCCCGGCCGGCCGTGGTTCAAGCACCTGCTGTTCGCGCCGCGCTACACCTATGCGGCGATGACGCTGCCGGGGATCACCGAGGCGGCCGAGGCCGGCGACTGGACGCGCGCCGCCGCCGAGCGCGATCGACTGATCGCCAAGGTGCGCGCCAACACGGCGCTGATCGAACAGGCGACAGCGGCGCTGCACTGAGCGCGCCGGTCACGACTCGGACAACGAGGGCCGCAGCGCGGCAAGACCGGCGGTCAGCGCCTCCACCGCGCGCTCGACGGCGGCGACGCGGGTGGCCAGTCGATCGGGCAGGCCGGCCCTGGCGGCGGCCTCGAGCGATCGCGTCGTGGTGTAGGCCGGGCCC
>CAYUAX010000325.1:0-3641 GCA_964442845.1 uncultured Bifidobacteriaceae bacterium
GGCCCGGCTGGCCCGGCCGGCGCCATGGGGCTGCCCGGCCCGCAGGGAGCCCAGGGACCGCAGGGCGCCCAGGGCCTGCCCGGCCCGCAGGGCCCGGCGGGTTCGGCCGGCCTGCCACTGGTGGCGGCGAACGGCACGCCGTTCGGGGTGCTGCTCTCGTTCGAACTGGGTGCGGCGTCGCGGGTCGCGCTCCAGCGCGGCGGTGTGTGGCTCACCGCGCCGATGAGCCATGACGGCGCGCTGTTCGCGATGAGCACGATCGCGCTGTTTCCCACCCCCGATTGCAGCGGCCAGGGATACCTGCCGCTCGACTCGCAGCCGGCGCCGCTCCTCCGGTCGCTGTTCTACCCGGGCGGCTCGACGGCCTATTACGCCGGCAATCCCGCGGCGGTGCAGACCTTCGCGTCGATGGCGTCGCTCGACGGAGTCGGCGGCTGCGTCGCGACCCAGGGCCAGTGGGCCGACCCCGTGTTCGCCGGCCCGCTGAACACCATCGACATGCTGGCGTACCCCGGGCCCTTCCGCGTCCAGTAGCGCCAGCGGATTAACATGGCGGCGCATGATCCTGTGCCGCCTGTTCTCCACCACCCCGATTCGCGCGGTCGCCGCGCTCACCCTGTGGGCGATGGCGACCGCCGCCACCGCCCTCGCCCAGCCGGTCGCTCCGCGTCCCTTCGGCACGCAGCGCGAACAGGCGGCGATGCAGCAGGCGTGGCTGAAGGCCCGCCTCGACACCTTCCTGCCCCGCCTGATGCGCACGCACGGCGTGGACATGTGGGTGGTGTCGATGCGCGAGTACAACGAGGACCCGGTCTTCAAGGCGATCGTCGCCCCCGATACCTTCGCGGCGCGCCGCCGCACCATCTACGTCTTCTTCGACACCTGCGCGGCCGCCGGCCAGGCCCCGGCGCCGGGCTGTGTCGAGCGCATCGCGCTGGGCGGCACGTCGCAGGGCGGCTTGTTCGACGCCCGGCGTGCCACCGTGGCGGCGGCCGGTGACGTCGGCCGCGGCCAGCAGGCCGAGCTGTGGGGCGACGACCAGTGGCAGGCGCTCAAGGCGGTGATCGAGGCGCGCAACCCCAAGGCGATCGGCATCAACCGGTCCACGGTGTTCGCGTTCTCCGACGGCCTGTCGAGCGGCGAACTCCAGGGCATGAGCGCCGCGCTCGGCGATCGCTGGACCGCGCGCTTCACGAACGCCGAGCGGCTGCCGCTCGATCTGATCGCGGTGCGCCTGCCCGAGGAGGAGGCGTTCTTCACGAAGATGACCGAGCTCGTCTGGGCGATGACCCAGGAGATGTTCTCGGCGAAGACCATCACCCCCGGCGTCACCCGCACCAGCGACCTGGTGTGGTGGTGGCGGCAGCGCGTCAACGACCTCGGCCTCGACACCTGGTTCCAGCCGAGCGTGGACGTGCAGCGGCGCGGCGCCACCGAGGCCGAGCTCGGCGCCGACCCGATCATCCAGCGCGGCGACGTGCTGCACTGCGACGTCGGCATCACCGTGGCGCGGCTCAACACCGACACGCAGCACCTCGCCTACGTGCTGCGCGAGGGGGAGAGCGACGCGCCGCCCGGGCTGAAGCAGGCGCTGGCCAACGCCAATCGCATGCAAGACCTCACGCTCGAGGAGCTGCGGCCCGGCCGCACCGGCAACGAGATCCTGAAGGCGATGCGGGCGCGCATGACGGCGGCCGGCATCGATGGCACGCAGTACAGCCATCCGATCGGGCTGCACGGCCACGGCGCCGGACCGCTCATCGGCTTGTGGGACTACCAGGACGGCGTGCCCGGCCGCGGCGACGCGCCGGTGATCCCGAGCATGTGGTACTCGATCGAACTGCAGGCGACCACGCCGGTCGCGGAGTGGGGCGGGCAGCGCGTGCGCATGGCCCAGGAAGAGGACGTGATCATCGACGCCGGCGGCGCCGTGCGCTGGGCCCTGCGGCGGCAGGACCGGCTGTTCCTGGTCAAGTAGGCCACGACGCGACCTCCTTGCCCGAAACGGCCGGGCGTTGCATTCTAATGCCCGAGCTGGCGGCGGTGCAGCCGGCTCGGCCTGGTGCCGACACAGCGAACAGACCCGCGGTCGGCGATTCGGCCGCGGGCGGAGGACGCACATGAACGGCCGCACGGACACGATTCGCCGGTGGGGAGTGATCGCGGGGCTCGGGCTCGTCGTGCTGGCGACGGCCGGCGTCGAAGCCCAGCGCTGGGGCCGGCCCCGGCCGCCGCGCGCCGGCGCCTGCTTCTACCAGAACGCCAACTACGGCGGCGACTGGTTCTGTGTCGAGGCCGGCGACGGCTACGACACGATGCCCGAGGGGCTCAACGACCGGATCTCGTCCATCCGCGTGATCGGCGACGCCTCGGTCGTGGTCTACCGCAACCCGAACTTCAGCGGCCGCTCGTCGCACTTCACCGACGACGTCTCCAACCTGCAGCTGCAGGGCTGGAACGACACCATCTCGTCGGTGCGGGTGCGTCTCGACCTCGCCCGCATCAGCCGCGACGAGGCCGAAGAGATCGTCCGCCGCGCCTATCAGTCGGTGCTCGGCCGCGATCCGGATCCGGGCGCGCGCGGTTACGTCGATCGCGTGATGCGCGACCGCTGGACCCAGCGCGACGTCGAGCGCGAGCTGCGCCGCAGCCCGGAATTCCGCAACCGCCGTCCGCCGCAGTGATGGGCGCGCTGCGCAAGCTCCGCAGACAGCTCATGGCGCGGCCGGGCCGAAAGGTCCGGCTGAAGGACTGCGACCCCGACTGGACGGCGTCGATTGCCGACGAGGCCCATGCCGAGGCCCTGCTCGCCGACGGGGTACACCGGCTGGCCAAGCAGCAGGACGTGCTCTACGCGGAGAACACGCGGTCGCTGTTGCTGATCTTCCAGGCGATGGACGCCGCCGGCAAGGACGGCACGATCCGCCACGTGATGTCGGGCGTCAACCCGCAGGGCTGCCAGGTCTTCAACTTCAAGGCGCCATCGGCCGAGGAGCGCGACCACACCTACCTGTGGCGCTCGATGAAGGCCCTGCCGGAACGCGGCCGCATCGGCATCCACAACCGCTCGTACTACGAGGAGGTGCTGGTCACCCGCGTCCACCCCGAACTCCTCGACGGCCAGCAGCTGCCCGCCCACCTCAAGGACAAGGGCATCTGGAAGCGCCGCTTCCGCGAGATCAACGACTTCGAACGCTATCTCACCGACAACGGCGTCGTGGTCCTGAAGTTCTTCCTGCACGTCTCCAAGGCCGAGCAGAAGAAGCGCTTCCTGGCCCGCATCGACGAGGCCGACAAGAATTGGAAGATGTCGGTGGCCGACATCGCCGAGCGCGCCCATTGGGACGACTACATGCGCGCCTATGAAGACGTGTTCACCCACACCAGCACCGAGTGGGCGCCGTGGTACGTGGTGCCGGCGGACCACAAATGGTTCACCCGCCTGGCGGTGGCCGAGATCATCTGCGCGACGCTCGAGGACCTCGACCTGCGCTATCCCGAGGTCGACGCCGGGCAACGCGCCGCGCTGCTCGAGGCGCGGCGCCGACTGACGACGGAGAAGGGCTGAGCTTCAGCGCTTCTTGGCGCGCTTGGCGGCCGCCGGCTTCGCGGCCTTCGGCGCCG
Organism: uncultured Bifidobacteriaceae bacterium; assembly: GCA_964442845.1. GTDB lineage: Bacteria > Acidobacteriota > Vicinamibacteria > Vicinamibacterales > UBA2999 > CAWAYR01. The sequence goes on from CAYUAX010000325.1 coordinate 3,625, forward strand.
CCGGGGCCTTGGCGGCG
>CAYUAX010000326.1:0-3605 GCA_964442845.1 uncultured Bifidobacteriaceae bacterium
CTCCACATCCTCGGCATGCACGACTCGGCGTGGAGCGGCGAGTACTGGCTGCACGACCAGCCCGTACACGCACTGTCGAACAAAGACCGCCTGCGTCTGCAGAAGCAGCACATCGGCTTCGTGTTCCAGAGCTACCACCTGCTCGACAACCTGACGGTCTACGAGAACATCGATCTGCCGCTGTCCTACCGCGACGTCAAGCGCACCGAGCGGCAGGGCATGGTCGGCGACATCCTCGACCGCTTCAACATCGTCGGCAAGAAGGACCTCTACCCGAACCAGCTCTCCGGCGGCCAGCAGCAGCTGGTCGCCATCGCCCGCGCGGTCGTCGCCAATCCGTCGATCATCCTGGCCGACGAACCGACCGGCAACCTGCACTCCGACCAGGGCCGCGAGATCATGGAGCTGTTCGCCAAGCTCAACGCCCAGGGCACGACGGTGATCCAGGTCACCCACTCGGAGGCCAACGCCGCCTTCAGCCGCCGGGTCATCCGTCTGAAGGACGGCTGGATCGTCGATGCGGCCTGACGTCCCGCCGCGCATCCTCATCAGCGACGACCAGGCCGACGTCCTCGAAGCGCTGCGGCTGCTGCTCAAGCCCGAGGGCTATGTCATCGACACGGCCAGCTCACCGGCGCAGCTGACCCGCGCCCTCGACCTCAAGGACTACGACGTCGTCCTCATCGACCTCAATTACGCCCGCGACACCACCTCGGGAGAGGAAGGCTTGGAGCTGCTCAGCCGCATCCACGCCGCCGACGAGGCCCTGCCGGTGGTGGTGATGACGGCGTGGGGCTCGGTCGACATCGCGGTCGAAGCGATGCGGCGCGGCGCCCGCGACTTCGTCCAGAAGCCGTGGGACAACGAGCGGCTGCTGTCGATCATGCGCACCCAGACCGAGCTCGGCCGGGCGATCCGCCGCGGCCGCCGCCTCGAGCTGGCCAACCAGGCGCTGCAGGCCGACGGCCACTCGCCGCTGCTGGCCGAATCGGCGGCGATGCGGCCGGTGCTGGAGGTGATCGCCAGGGTCGGCCCATCGGACGCCAACGTGCTCATCACCGGCGAGAACGGCACCGGCAAGAGCCTGGTCGCCCAGGCGCTGCACGCCGTGTCGCCGCGGGCCAACCGGCCGATGGTCACGGTGAACGCCGGCGGCATGGCCGAGGGCGTCTTCGAGAGCGAGCTGTTCGGCCACGTGCGCGGCGCCTTCACCGACGCCAAGGTCGATCGCGTCGGCCGCTTCGAGCTGGCCGACGGCAGCACGCTGTTCCTCGACGAGATCGCCAACGTGCCGCTCAGCCAGCAGACCAAGCTGCTGCGCGTCATCGAAACCGGGGAGTTCGAACGCGTCGGCTCGTCGAAGACCCGCAAAGTGAGCGTGCGGGTGATCTCGGCGACCAACGCCGACCTGCCCGCCGAGGTCGCCGCCGGTCGCTTCCGCCAGGACCTGCTGTTCCGCCTCAACACCATCGAGATCGCGCTGCCGCCGCTGCGCGACCGCCGCGAGGACATCGCGCTGCTCGCCCGCCACTACCTGCGGCTTCACGCCCAGCGCTACCGCAAGTCGCTCACCGGCTTCGACCCGAGCGCGCTGCAGTTGCTGATGGACCACCGCTGGCCCGGCAACGTCCGCGAGCTCGACCACGCCATCGAGCGCGCCGTGCTGATGGCGCAGGGCAACGTCGTGCGGGCCGCCGACCTCGGCCTGCGCGTCGAGCACGCCGGCGCCGGCCGGCTCGAAGACATGAGCCTCGAGGAGGTCGAAGCCTTCCTCATCAAGAAGGCCATGGCCCGCTACGGCAACGTCAGCCAGGCCGCCCGTGCGCTCGGCCTGTCGCGCAGCGCCCTCTACCGTCGCCTCGAGCGCTACAAGCTGTAACCTGAGGGCCTCGTCCCTCGCGATGAGCCGTCTGACCTTCGACCAGCACGCCGTGGCGCTGGCGCTCGGCGCGGCGCTGCCGGCGCTGGCGGCGGCGCTGCTGCTGCTGTGGACCGGCGACTACTCGGCCAAGGTGCAATGGACGGTGACGACGCTGCTGGCAGCCGTCGCCGCCGGCTGCCTGGTGTCGCTGCGCGTCCACGTCGTGACGCCGCTGCAGACGCTGGCCAACCTGATCGCGGCGATGCGCGAGGACGACTTCTCGATCCGCGGCCGCACCGTGTCGGCCGGCGACCCGCTCGGCGACGTCATGACCGAGGTGAACGCGCTCGCCGAGACCCTGCACGAGCAGCGCCTCGGCGCCGTCGAGGCGACGGCGCTGCTACGCACGGTGATGGAGCAGATCGACGTCGCCGTGCTGGCCTTCGACCCGGCGCAGCGCCTGCGGCTGGTGAATCGCACCGGCGAACGGCTGCTCGGCCGACCGGCCGAGCAGGTCCTCGGACGCTCGGCGCAGGAGCTGGGCGTGACCGACTGGTTCGCCGACGCGCCGCGTATCGTCGATCTGGCCGTGCCGGGCGGCGTCGGGCGGTGGGAAGTGCGCCGCACCACGTTCCGCCTGGGCGGCCAGCGCCACGACCTGCTCGTGCTGTCCGACGTCAGTCGGCCGCTGCGTGAGGAAGAGCGCCAGGCGTGGCAGCGGCTGATTCGCGTCATCGGCCACGAGCTGGGCAACTCACTCGGGCCGATCAAGTCGATTGCCGGCTCCCTCGACGCCCTGCTCCACCGCGAGCCGCCGCCGCCAGACCTGCACGACGACCTGCAACGCGGCCTCCAGGTGATCGGCTCGCGCGCCGAGTCGCTGAGTCGCTTCACGGCCGCCTATGCGCGGCTCGCCAAGTTGCCGCCGCCGCGTCTGGCGCCCGTGGTCCTGAAGCCGCTGCTGCTGCGCGTCGCCGGCCTCGAGACCCGCGTGCCGGTGACGGTGCGGCCGGGCCCGGACGTGACGCTCACCGCCGACAGCGACCAGATCGAGCAGCTGGTGATCAACCTGCTGCGCAACGCCGCCGAGGCCACGCTCGACGTCGGCGGGCACGGCGTCGCCATCGGCTGGCGGCAGACGCCCCGCGGCGTGGACGTGTGGATCGACGACGACGGCCCAGGGCCGCCGAAGAGCTCCAATCTGTTCGTGCCGTTCTACACGACCAAGCCGGGCGGCTCGGGGATCGGCCTGGTGCTGTGCCGGCAGATCGCCGAGGCCCACGGCGGCACGCTGGCGCTCGAGCCGGGGCCCGGCGGCACCGGCTGTCGGGCGACCCTCACGCTGCCGATATGACCGGGCGTGATCGGGCGAACCGGCTGGGCGTGTCCTTCGTGTGAACGGCGTGTGCCGGCCAGCGTCGATGTGTGCCGTTGCGGCACGGCGCGGCCGTTCGCCGACCCGGGCGCCATCGCGGAGCCGGACAGCGGCGGCGCCAACCCCGCCATGACGATCGCCGCGATCGCGGTGGTGGCGATCGCCGCGGTGGCGCTGTATCTGTGGTCCACGGCCGAGCCGGCCGTGCCCGGCCGCGTCGACGCGCCGCCGCCGACGAGCGGACCTCCGCCCGAGCCGCGCATCCCGCAGCCGCAGGTGGCGGTCGCGCCCTCCTCGGAAAGCATGGCCGCCGAGTCGGCCCCGGCCAGCGCGGCGTACGCCACGCCCGACCCGGCGCCTGCGCCGACG
>CAYUAX010000327.1:0-3591 GCA_964442845.1 uncultured Bifidobacteriaceae bacterium
CCCTGGTCGCCGACGCCGCCCAGGCCGTGCAGTACACCAACGCGGGCACGTTCGAGTTCCTGATGGACGACAAGGGCCACTTCTACTTCATGGAAGTGAACACCCGCGTCCAGGTCGAGCATCCGGTCACCGAGTTCGTCACCGGTCTCGACATCGTCAAGGAGCAGATCCGCATCGCTGCCGGCGAGCGGCTGTCGTTCCGGCAGAGCGACGTCACCTTCACCGGCCACGCCCTCGAGTGCCGGATCAACGCCGAGGACCCGGAGACCTTCGTGCCGTCGCCCGGCGTCATCCACGCCTTCGCGATTCCCGGCGGACCGGGGGTCCGCGTCGACACGGCGGCGCACCCCGAGTGCACCATCACGCCGTACTACGACTCGATGATCGCCAAGGTGATCGTCCACGGCCGCGATCGCGCCGAGTCGATCGCGCGGATGAAGCGGGTGCTCGAGATGACGGTGATCGAGGGCATCAAGACCTCGATTCCGCTGCACCTGAAGATCCTGAACGAGCCCGATTTCGTCGCCGGACGCCTCAGCACGCACTTCATGGAGCGGTTCGCGCCGCCGGCCCGCCCGTCGAAGCTGGCCGAATCCGCCTGAGCCGCCGCGCGCGTGGCGGCCCCGTTCCCTCCGCTGTACGCCATCGTCGATCTGGACGTCTGCGCCCGCGCCGGGCGCGCCCCAGTGGCGGTCGCCGATGAGCTGGTCGCCGCCGGCGTCAGGCTGCTCCAGGTTCGCGCCAAGGATCAGCCGGCCGCCGCCGTTCTCGCCGTGGTCGAGGCGGTGCAGGCGGTGGCCCGCCCGGCCGGCGCCACGATCGTCGTCAACGACCGGATCGACATCGCCGGGGCCGCCTCGGCCGGAGTGCACGTCGGCCAGGCCGACCTGCCGCCGGCGGTGGCGCGGCGGCTGCTGGGCCCGGCGGCAGTGATTGGCGTCTCGACCCACACGCCGGCGCAGCTGGAGGCGGCGCTCGCCGCCCCGGTCGACTACGTCGCCTACGGCCCGGTGTTCGCCACCACGACCAAGGCCGATCCCGACCCGGTAGTCGGGCTCGACGGGGTGCGCATGGCGGCACACCGGGCCGCCGCCGCCGGTCTGCCGCTGGTGGCGATCGGCGGCATCACGGTCGACACGGCCGCGGCGGTGGCCGCTGCCGGCGCCGCGGCGGTCGCGGTGATCGGCGATCTCGTCGGCCATGCCGAGCCGCCGGCCGAGCGGGCGCGGCGCTTTCTCGTGGCGCTGGGCACCACGGGTGGTTAGAATTTGCCGGGCTTTCCGCCCGATCCGCCGGTGCCTGGCCGGAGCGACGCCAACTGTGGAGGCTGAATGGATTCCAACCTGCTGAAGACGAAATCGATCGAGCAACTGGTCGGTGACGTCGAGCACGGCAGCAAGGCACTGCGGCGCAGCTTGTCGGCCTGGGACCTGACCCTGCTCGGCATCGGCGCCATCATCGGCACCGGCATCTTCGTCCTGACCGGCACGGCGGCGGCCAACCAGGCCGGGCCGGCGATCATGATGTCGTATTTGTTCGCCGGCCTCGCCTGCGGCTTCGCGGCGCTCTGCTACGCCGAGTTCGCCTCGATGATCCCGATCGCCGGCAGCGCCTACACCTACGCCTACGCGACGATGGGGGAGTTGTTCGCGTGGATCATCGGCTGGGACCTGATCCTGGAGTACGCGGTCGGGTCGATGACGGTGGCGATCGGCTGGAGCGGCTACATGCAGAAGCTGCTCGAGGGCGCCGGGATCGCCCTGCCGGTGTGGATGTCGGCGGCGCCCAGCGCCAGCGCCCCCGGCGCGGTGATCAACCTGCCCGCGGTCATCATCGTGCTCTGCATCATGTATCTGCTGGTGGTCGGCATCCGCGAGAGCGCCCGCTTCAACGCCGTGATGGTCGGCGTGAAGCTGGCAGCGGTGCTGTTCTTCATCGGCGCCGGCGCGGTCTACGTGCGGCCGGACAACTGGAGCCCGTTCGCCCCGTATGGCTGGGCCGGCGTGATGGGCGCGGCCGGCGTGGTCTTCTTCGCCTACATCGGCTTCGACGCGGTGTCGACCACCGCCGAAGAGGCCAAGAACCCGCAGCGCGACCTGCCGATCGGCATCATCGCCTCGCTGGTCATCTGCACGACGCTCTACCTGGCCGTCGCCGCCGTCCTCTCGGGCATCGTGCCGGTGGTGGACTACAAGAGCGACCAGGCGTTCCTCAACGCCCCGGTGGCCTTCGCGCTGAGTCTCATCGGCCAGGACTGGGCCGCCTACCTGGTCTCGGCGGGCGCCGTCGCCGGCATCACCTCGGTGCTGCTGGTCATGCTGATGAGCCAGCCGCGGATCTTCTTCGCGATGAGCCGCGACGGGCTGCTGCCCCAGGGCATCAGCAAGGTCCACCCGCGCTTCGGCACGCCCTACATCACCACGATCATCACCTGCGTCATCGTCGCCATCGTCGCCGGGCTCACCCAGATCCAGACCGTCGGCGAGATGACCTCGATCGGCACGCTGTTCGCCTTCGCCATCGTCTGCGGCGCGGTGCTGGTGCTGCGCAGCCAGCGGCCCGAGGTGCATCGGCCGTTCCGAGTGCCGTTCGGCCCCGTGTTCCCGGTGCTGGGCATTCTGTCCTGCACCTATCTGATGCTCAACCTGCCGATCCTGACCTGGGTCCGGTTCCTGGTCTGGCTCGACTTGGGGATGCTGATCTACTGGTTCTACGGCCGCACGCACAGCCCGCTGGCCGACCGCGCCGAAGCCGGCCGGCGCTCCGCGCTCGAGAACCTCGGCAACTTCGTGTTCGTGATGGGCGCGCTGGCGGTCTTCAACTTCGCCTGCATCACCGTCCTCGGCTTCATGACCGAGCTCGGGCTGACCACCGAGACGATCGCCAAGTGGCACGAGATCGGCGTCACCGCCGAGGAGGCCGATGCCTTCGGCCTGAAGTGGCTCGGCGTGGCTGTCGGCGTCTGGCTGGTCGGCTTCGGCCTGCGCAAGGCGGCCGGAGGCAAGTCGTAACGCCGGCGCGGCCCGGGGCGCCCCCCGGGTCGGTGCCGTTCTGCCTCGCATGAGCGCCCGACGACTCGACGGCACCCGCGTCGCCGCCGCCATCCGCGCCGACCTGGCGCCGCGCATCGCCGCTTTCACCGCGGCTCGCGGCCGGCCGCCGGCGCTCGGTCTGGTGCTGGTCGGCGGCGACCCGGCGTCGGAGATCTACGTCCGCAACAAGGTGCGGACGGCTGGCGAGGCCGGCTGCCGGGCCGACCTGCACCGCCTGCCGGAGACGGCGGCCCTGGCCGACGTGCTCGCCGTGGTCGAGCGCCTGAACGGCGACGACGCGGTGGACGGCATCCTCGTCCAGTCGCCGCTGCCGCGGGCGCTCGGCGCCGACGCCGAGACGCAGGTGTTCGACGCCATCGACCCGGCCAAGGACGTGGATGGCTTCCACGCCGAGAACGTCGGCCGGCTGGTGCAGAAACGGGCCCGGCTCGTCGCCTGCACGCCCAGCGGGGTGATCGAACTGCTCGACCGCGAGAGCGTGCCGATCGCCGGCCGGCACGCCGTGGTGATCGGCCGCAGCGACATCGTCGGCAAGCCG
>CAYUAX010000328.1:0-3588 GCA_964442845.1 uncultured Bifidobacteriaceae bacterium
GATCACGACCGCGCCGACGGCCGAGGTGGTCAACACCTTCTCGTCGAGCAGCATCGTCGCGGCGACGGCGAACAGCGCCAGGACGACGACGTCCTGGACGATCGCCGGCACGCGGTCGGACACGCGGTCGACGCGCCACGGATTGACCGCCAGCGCGACCACCGCGACCAGGCCGGCGGCGACGATGGTCAGGCGCGCGAAGCTGCCGAGCAGGGCGACGTCGCCCCAGCCCTGCGCCACGGCCAGCTCGAGCCCGGCCGAGGCCAGCAGGAGCACGGCCGCGAACGCCAGCCGCGCGCGCAGGAAGCGGCTGCGCACGGCCGCCAGCGCGACCAGCAACACGCCGAGCGCGACGATGGTGACGAGAGGCAGTTGCACGCGCAGTAAGTCCAGCCGCTAGCCCCTGGCCGCTAGCCGCTGTTCGGGGATCACCGCAGTCCGCCGGCCTTCTTGAAGGCAGCGACGTCGGCCGCGCTCACCGTCACGGCGACCGGGGCCGGGTTGGCGCCGCCCTTGGCCAGCCGGTCCTCGCCACCGGCCCCTCGCGCCGCACCCGACCCGGTGGTCTGCGCCGCCCGCCGTTCGCCGCCGCTCGGCCGCAGCGCGCCCATGAGACCGCCCTTCTTCTTCGGCTCCTCGGCGGCCGGCTTGCTCGTGCCGCCGGCGGCGCCCGACGAACCGGCCTCGATGGTGGCGATCTCGGTGGCGGCCACCGGCTTGAAGGTGATGGTCGACGTGTACCGCTCGGTGACCGTGGCCGTGGACGTGAGCTTGGCCGACGCGATCTGCCGCGTCATCTTGTCCATTCGCTCCTTGGTCTCGGGGTGCGAGGCGAACAGGCCGTTCTTCTCGGTGGACCCGCTGGCCTTGTTGCGCTCGACCAGCATGGCCAGGAAGCCGTTCATGCCCTGCGGCGCGTAGCCGACGGTGTTGGCGAGCACGATGCCCTTCTCGTCGCTCTCCAGCTCCTCGCCGCGCCCGAAGCCGCTCTCGATGACCTCGTAGGCCTTGTCCGCCAGCGCGCTCATCAGCTTGCTGTTGCCGGCCACCGTCTCATCGGCGCCCATCTGCACCAGCTTGCCCTTCTGGATGGCGCGGATGGTGTGCTTCTCGGTGACGTGGATGATCTCGTGGCCGATCACGCCGGCCAGTTCCGACTCGGTCTTCAGGTTGGCGAGCGCGCCCTTGGTGATGTGGATGAAGCCGCCCGGCGCGGCGAAGGCGTTCACCGCGTCGGTGTCGAGGACGATGAACTTCCAGGCCAGCGCCGGCTTGGTCGAGACCTGCGCCAGCGCCGTGCCGACCAGGGTGACGTAGCGGTGCACGGCCTGGTTCTGCACGACGCCGTAGCGGGCGCGGATGCGCGTGCTCACCTCGGCGCCGAGCTGCGCCTCCTCGGCGTCGGTCATCTCGACGTCCTTGAACTGCTGGGCGCGCTTCAGTGCCCCGCCGAGCTTGCCGAGCTGTTCGGCGACGGCGGCGACGGGCGCCGTCAGGGCGGCGGCCGCGATCAGGGCGACGAGAATGCGACGGTTCATGCGGATGCCTCTTTCTTCACGTCGGCGCGAACCTCGAAGATCGCCACCGGCCGGGTCTTGCCCTTCACCCTGACCTCGCCGAGGGCCCGCACATCATAGTGCCCCTTGAGCTGGCGGCGGGTCGCCTCCGAGATGAGGATGCGGGTGCCGTAGTCCTTGTTGAGCGACTCGAGCCGCGCCCCCAGGTTCACGTTGTCGCCGATCACCGTGTAGCTCATGATCGTATCGGACCCGATGTTGCCGGCAATCATCTCGCCGGTGTTGATGCCGATGCCGATGTCGAGCGGCGTCCGGCCCTCGACCGCCCAGCGGCGGTTCAAATCCTGCAGTTCCTCGACCATCCGCAGCGCCGTCTGCACGGCGTGATCAGCGTGGTCGGGGTCGTCGAGCGGCGCCCCGTACAGCGCCATCACCATGTCGCCGACGAACTTGTCCACCGTGCCGCGGTGGGCGAACACCACGTCCACCATCCGGGTGAAGTACTGGTTCAACTGCCGGACCAGGTCTTCGGCCTCGCCGCTCTCCGACAGCGTGGTGAAGCCGCGCATGTCCGAGAAGAGCACGGTCATCTCGCGCCGCTCGCCGCCCAGCCCGACGTCGCCCGGGCTGGCCAGCAGCTGCTGGTAGACGTCCTTGGACACATAGCGCGAAAAGAGCCGCTTGACCCTCCGCTTCTCGCGGCCCTCGACGAAGTAGCTCCACGCCAGGTCGGCGACGAAGGCGAAGACCACCGCCAGCACCGGCACGACCAGCGGCAGCCACACGCCCTGGCCGAGGGCCCGCGTCGTCAGCCAGACGAGCACGCCCGACGCCGCCAGCGCCGTCAGCGCCGTCGCCCACGGCGCGGCCAGCGCGCCGACGACGCTCACCGCCAGAGCCGGCAGCAGCATCGTCGCCACGCGCTGATACGGCGCCGCCGGGGCGATGGCCCGGTTGGCGAGCAGGCCGTCGAGCACGTTGGCGTGGAACTCGGCGCCAGGCATCGTGCCCTCGCCGAACGGCGTGGTGAAGATGTCCTTGAGCCCTTCGGCGGTCACCCCGACGACGACGATGTGGTCCTTGAACACCGCCGGGTCGAGATGCGGGCGCTCGCCGGCGAGGATCTGCTGCTCGGCGAGGAAGACGTCCTGGAACGAGTAGTACGGGAAGGTCGGCGTGCGATCGGCGCGCAGCGTCGGCCCGCGAAACGGCACCAGCCCGCGCCACACCGTCTGCGCCGGCCCGTAGTAGTCGGGGACGACCTGTTCGACCCACGGCACGCGAGTGGCGCCCAGGGTGAGCGCGGCCCGCGACGCCGTGACCTGGTCGGGACGGAGGCCGCGGGCGGCCAGCATCGCCGCCACCGGCAGCGACGGCACCACATGGCCGGCCACCTCGACGAACGGCACGTAGCGGCGGGCCGGGCCGTCGGCGTCGTAGGCGAAGCGGGCGTGACCGATGCCGCGCGCCGCCTGCGCCAGGGCCGGGAACGGCGGCGTCAGCAGCGGCCGGCGTTCGGCGAAGCCGGTGAGCGGCCAGCGCGCCTGCAGCGCCGGGATGCCGTCGAGCGGCGGCTGCACGTTCTGGCTGGCGTCGACGAGGCCCTCGCTCGAGGCCTCGGCAGCGAGGATGACGTTGCCGGCCTTGGCGACCGACGCCACCAGTGCGTCGTCGCTCTCCTTGCCGGTCCACACCGTGCCGCCGATGTCGGACGTGCCCTTGGCTTCCTCGCTGAAGAGGACGTCGTAGACGACCAGGGTCGCCGGGCCGCGCGCCAGGAAGTCCACGAGCACGGCGTGGACCATGCGCGGCCACGGCCAGCGGCCGACGATCGGCTCGAGCTGACGGATCGAGTGGTCGTCGATCAGCACCTGGGCGATGGCCGGCGGCGGTCCGTCGCCGGTGGCCACGGCGCGCAGGCGGGCGTCGTAGGTCTTGAGCTCGAGCGTCTGCAGCAGCGGCGCGCCGCCGAGGGCGGCGGCGGCCAGCGTGGCGGCCAGCGTGAAGCCGGCCGCCAAGGCCCATCGCGTCATGCCTGGTCCGCCCGCATGCCGACCAGATAGTACCGGTA
>CAYUAX010000329.1:0-3546 GCA_964442845.1 uncultured Bifidobacteriaceae bacterium
TCACCGGCATCCACCAGGGCGCGGCGATCGTCTTCTTCGCCTACATCGGCTTCGACGCCATCTCGACCGCGGCGGAAGAGACGGTGAACCCGCAGCGCAACCTGCCGATCGGCATCCTCGGCGGCCTGGCGGTGTGCACGCTCATCTACGTGATCGTCGGCGCCGTGCTGACCGGGATGGTCCCCTACCAGCAACTGGCCGTGGCCGACCCGCTCGCCCGCGCGCTGGAGATCGCCGGCTATTCGACGGTCGGCTGGATCGTCGCGCTGGGGGCGGCGGTGTCGATGGCGGCGGTGCTGCTGGTCTTCCAGTACGGCCAGCCGCGCATCTTCTTCGCCATGGCCCGCGACGGCCTGCTGCCGCAATGGGCGGCGCGGGTCGACGCCCGCACCCGGGTGCCCTGGGCGACGACGCTGCTCACCGGCGTGGTCGTGGCGATCGCGGCGGCGCTCGGCGACGCGGCCGAGACCTACGACCTCACCAACATCGGCACGTTGTTCGCGTTCGCGCTCGTCTGCGTCGGCGTGCTCGTGCTGCGCGTCGCCGAGCCGCAGCGGCCGCGGCCCTTCCGCGTCCCGCTGGTCTGGCTGGTGGCGCCGCTCGGCGCCGCGGCGTGCGCGTTCATCATGGCCGGACTGCCGCCGCAGGCCTGGGAGCGCTTCGGCCTGTGGCTGCTGCTCGGGCTCGCCGTCTACGCCGTGTACGGCTACCGCCATTCGAAGCTGCGGGCGGGAGTCTGAGCGCCGATGACGACCCTGCGCGTCCAGGGCCCGGGTGGCCACGCCTTCGTCACGCCTCTGCGCGACGGCGAGACGACGATCGGGCGCGACACGGCCAGCGGGCTGGCCTTGAGCGATGCCCGGGTGTCACGCCGGCACGCGCTGCTGCGCGTGGCCGGTGGCGCGGTGAGCATCACCGACCTCGAGAGCCGCAACGGCACGTATCACAACGGCCGGCGGCTCGGCGCCGCCGCCGAGCCGCTCGCCGCCGGCGACGTCGTCAAGATCGGCGACTTCACCCTGGTGCTGGAGGCCAGCGCCGCCGCGGCGCCGCCCGACGATCCGCTGCGGGCGGTGCTGCAGAAGGCGCCGCACGAGCTGCTGGTCTCGGGCGCGATCCCGCCCGGCGGCGGCCCAGAGCGATCGGCCGAGGGACTGCGCCACGAGCTGGAGAAGAAGACGCGGGTCCTCGGGTTGTTCTACGAGTTGAGCCGCACCCTCGGGTCGGTGTTCTCGCTGCCCGACGTGTACCAGAAGGCGATGGAGCTGCTGCTGCAGGTGACCCCGGCCGCGCGGGTGGTCATCTTCCAGCGTCCAGGTCGCGGCGAGATGCAGCAGGTGGCGGCATCGGCGCGCGGGACCTCGCCGGCGGCGGCGCCGACGCCGGTTACCGACGGCCTGCCGGTGAGCCGCACGGTGTTCGACGACGTCACCCGCCGACGCGTCTCGGTGTTGCTCGAGAACACCGGCCCGGGCGCCACCGCGATGGCCGGCAGCCTGACGCTGCAGCAGGCGCACTCGGTGATGGCGGCGCCGATCCTCGGCCGCAAGGGCTTGCTGGGGGTGATCTACGCCGACCAGCAGGACGCCCCGCGGGCCTTCTCCTCCGACGACCTCGACCTGCTGAACGCGGTGGCGGTGCAGACCGGGGTCGCCATCGACACGGTGCTGGCGCACGAGGCCCTGCGCCGCGAGGCCCAGGCGCGCGAGAAGTACGAGCGGTTCCTGCCCCAGCAGCTGGTCGACGACGTGATGCTCGATCCCGACAAGGAACTGAAGCCCGGCGGTCGGCGCCAGACAGTGTCGGTGCTGTTCGCCGACCTGCGCGGCTTCACCACGACGGCCGAGGCGCAGCCGCCGGAAGTGGTCGTCGAACTGCTCAACCGCTTCTTCACGCTGATGAGCGAGGTCGTCTTCCGTCACGGCGGCACCCTCGACAAGTATCTCGGCGACGGCGTGATGGCGCTGTTCGGCGCCCCGTACGCCACCGAGCGCGACGCGCTGAAGGCGGTGCGGGCGGCCATCGAGATGCAGCGCTTCGTCGCCACCTTCAACCGCGAGCTGGCGGCGGCCGGACGACCGGCCATCGGTCTCGGGGTCGGCATCAACACCGGTCCGGCCATCGTCGGCTTCGTCGGCTCCGACACCCGGCTCGACTACACGGCCATCGGCGACACCGTGAACACGGCGTCGCGGCTCGAACACCTCGCCGTGGCCGGGCAGATCATCATCGGCGAGGCCACGATGCAGGCGCTCGACGCCAGCGTCGCCATCCGTCCACTCGAGGCCGTGCAGGTCAAGGGCCGGGTCGCCAAGCTGCAGATCGCCGAGGTCAGCTGGGCCAAGGGGTGACCGCGCACGGCGGACCGTGTCACGGTCGCCGCACGGTCAGGGATCCCGGGACGGCGCTCTCGCAGGTCTGGTAAGTGTAGCGACCCGAGATGGTCGCGTCGCTCAGTGTCAGGGCCGTCGCCGAGTAGGTACCGCCGATGCTTGCGAACGGGCCCGGCGGGCAGGGGAGTGGCGTCGACGGCTGGAGGGCGAGCTGAATGGCGCTCCCGTTTCGCAGGCCGGCCACGATACCCGAGCCGCCGCGTCCGGGCGACGGAAAGTCCGCCCGCCAGGTGCCGCCGAGCAGGCTCCGGTCCGCATCGACTGTCAGCTCCGTCAGATCCAGAGACAGGGTGCCCAAGCCGTTGACGGCGTCGTTCGCCGTACCCGTCCAGGCACCGCTGTTGGCTCCAGGCGATGGCGATGGCGTCGTTGGCGCTTCGCTGGCGCAGCCGAGCGAGATGACGAGGGCGAAGATGACGACGGCGCGGGTCATGGCGTCTCCGGTGGGTTCAGCGACAGAGCATGGAAGCCGGCATAGGCGCCGCCGAGGAACAGGCGGTCGCCGGCCGGCAGCGGCGGCCAGATGAAGCCCTTGGTGAAGTCGCCCGTGCGCCACCGTTCGGCGCCGGTCGCCAGGTCGAGCGCGACGACGAAGCCGCCGAAGAACGGCACGTAGACGAGGCGGTCGTCGGCGGCGAACCAGAACATCGTCGATCCGGCGGTGCGGTCGTAGAACCGCCACCGCTCGCGCCGCGTGTCGAGGTCGTAGGCGACGACGACGCCGGTGGCGGACCCGGCGATCAGCAGCCGCCCGGCCCGCACGATGGCGCGGTGGTCGAAGTCGGTGCTGAGCGGCGGCACGCCCGGGATCTGCTCGGGCAGATCGGCGAGCGCCGGGAACGTCCAGCGCAGCGCGCCGGTGGCCAGGTCGAAGGCGTAGAGGTTGCTGTCGCCGGCCGAGCCGATGGCCAGGTCGTCGACGACGACCGGCCCGCCGGCCAGGTTCGTGTGCTGCCACCGCTCGCGTGCCGGCGGAAAGGTGGTGCGCCAGCGCACCCGGCCGGACGCGGCGTCGACGGCAGCCAGGCCGCCGATACTGGGGTTCACGTAGATCGAGAACCCGACGACGACGAGGTCGCCGTGGACGACCGGCGGAAACACCGACGTCGGGTCGCGCTCCTCGATGGGCGTGATCCAGCGCGGCCGGCCGGTG
>CAYUAX010000330.1:0-3507 GCA_964442845.1 uncultured Bifidobacteriaceae bacterium
CCTTCGGCGCGCGCGACGCCGCCGGCCGCGTCGAGCAGCGCCGCCATCCGCGCCGTGTCCACCTCCAGGCCGGCGAGGGCGTCGGCCATCGCGGCGGCGGCCGCGTCGGTGAGCGTGATGAGCGCCGGCAGCGTCTCCCACTCGGCCTGCCAGCCGCCGGCGGCGCGCTCGTGTTCCTGCGGCATCGCCGCCAGCATCGTCGCGACCAGGCCCGGCGCCTGCGTCGCGGCGGCGACAGCCCGCACGGCCGCCACCGGGTTGCGTTTGTGCGGCATCGCCGACGAGCCGCCGCGCCCGGGGGCCGACGGCTCGGCCACCTCACCGACCTCGGTGTGCGCCAGCAGCGTCAGGTCGCGGCCCACCTTGCCGAGCGCGCCGCACGTCAGGCCGAGCGCGCAGGCCAGATCGGCCAGCCGGCTCCGCTCGGTGTGCCACGGGCCGTCGGGCACGCGCAGCCCCAGCCGCCGCGCCATCGCCGGCGCCACCGCGGGGCCGGCCGATCCGAGGCTCGACAACGTGCCGCTCGCGCCGCCCAGTTGCAGGTCGCTGGCGGCGTCGAGGGCCTGCGCCAGCCGGCCGTGCGCGCGGTCGAGGCCTTGCATCCACCCGGCCGCTTTGGCGCCGAACGTCGTCGGCGTCGCCTGCTGCAGCCACGTGCGGCCGGCGATGGGCGTGCCGGCGTGCCGCTCGGCCAGTGCGGCCGCGGCATCCGCGGCGGCGGCGAGATGGGTGAGCGTGCCGCCGATCACGGCGCGCGCCTCGAGCACCAGGGCCGTGTCGATCACGTCCTGGCTGGTGGCGCCGCGGTGCACACAGCCGGCGGCGCGAGCGTCGGCGGCGGCCACGGCGCGCGTCAGCGCCGCGACGAGTGGGATCGCCAGGTTGCCGGCCACAGCGGCAGCCTGCGCCAGGTCGTCGAGGTCGAAGCGATCGATCGCGGCGGCGGCGCGGATCGGGGCGACGCTCCCGGCCGGGACGACGCCGGCCTCGGCGAGGGCTTCGGAGAGCGCCACCTCCACGTCGAGCATCGCCTGGAGGCGGCTGGCGAGGCTGAACGGCGCGCGGGTGGCGAACGGCATGGGATGCGGCGCCGGCGCGGGCGGTCGCTCAGACGTCGAAGAACACCGTCTCGCGCTCGCCCTGCACGACGACGTCGAGATGATACTCGCCCGGCGCCGTGACCGCGGCCACGAGGGTGCCGCGGCGCCCGGGCGGCACGGCCTGCAGCACCACGTCGCGGTCGTTGTCGGGCTCGCCGGCGAAGTAGACGCGCGTCAGGAGCTGCGCGAGGATGCCGCGGGCGAGCACACGCACCGCGAAGTGCGGCGCGTTCACGGCGCCGTCGGCGTCCACCCGCGTGGCCGGCATCACCGCCTGTAACCGGTAGCCGCCGTTGGCGTCGGTCCAGGTCCGGCCCAGCCCGTCGAACCCGGCGGCCCAGAACTCGAGCACGCCGTCGGGGATGCCGTGGCCGGCGCCGTCGAGCAGCCGTCCGGCGAGGACGAGCGCGGTGGTCCGGCCGGGTGCCGTCATCGGCGTCAGGCCGACGCGCAGGCCGAGGTGCAGGTACGGCCCGACGGTCTGGAACGGCGTCAGCCCGGCCATCACCCGCGCTCCATCGGCGTCGCGTCGCGACCGCGCAGCACCAGATCGAAGCGGTAGCCGAGCGCGAACGACGGCTCGGCGAGGGCGAGATCGAAGGCGGCGACCATCCGCTCGCGAGCCCGCGCCTCGGGCACGGCGTTGTAGATCGGGTCGAGCGGCAGCAGCGGATCACCCGGGAAGTACATCTGCGTGACCAGCCGGGTCAGGAAGGCGTGGCCGAACAGCGAGAAGTGGATGTGCGCGGGCCGCCACGCATTGGGATGGTTGCCCCACGGATACGCGCCGGGGCGAATGGTGACGAACCGATAGCGGCCGTCGCCGTCGGTGAGGGCGCGGCCGGCGCCGCTGAAGTTGGCGTCGAGCGGCGCCCGCCACTGGTCCACCTTGTGCGCGTAGCGGCCAGCGGCGTTGGCCTGCCACACCTCGATCAGGGTGTGCGGCACCGGCCGCCCACCCTCGTCGAGCACGCGGCCCTCGATGACGATGCGCTGGCCCAGCGGCTCGCCGCTGTGCTGACGCGTCAGGTCGTGGTCGAGCGGGCCGATCGACTCGCGACCGTAGACGGGCCCGGTCACTTCCGTCAGCGTTTGCGGGATGACGACGAGCGGTCGCGCCGGGTGGCGCAGCGCCGTCGCCCGATAGGCCGGCGTATCCGCCGCCGGATGGACGTTGGCCTCCTCGCGCGCGATCACCTGAGGAACAGCCATTTCCCGGGGTCGGCGTCGTCGTAGTCGCACCACGCCGGACGTGCCAGCCAGTCCTGCCCCGGATCGCCGATCGGCGCGCCGGGCGGCGCCGGCGCGGCCGGGACGATCTTGACCGGGTCGCCGCTCGGCCGCTCGAGGAAGCGCTTGATGTCGGCGGCCAGCAGCGTGTGCGCCGCCTGGTCGGCCTCGCCCTGGCCGCTGCCGGCGCGGAGCCGCGCCGCCAGCTGCTCGAGCTTGAACGACGCGACGGCGCGCACCTGGGCATTCGGCGCCGACTGCGCCAGCCACTGCACGCGATCGACCAGCACCCGCTCGGCCGCGCGCCGCACTTCGGCTTCGTACGGCGTCGCCGTGGTCGCGTCGAACGTCGCCTTGACGAACCGGTCGATGACCTCGCCCAGTCCGGGCAGCGACGGATCGACGGCGTTCTGCGCCACCATCCGCGCCGCGCGATCGGCCTGCAGCGCGAACCCGATGGTGACGTCGGCGGCAATCGTGCCGGGGCTGAGGGGGTCGAACCCCTCGCCGGTCGTGCGCGGGAACAGCTCGCGATGGAAGCCGAAGCCCGGCGGACGCGGCGGGATCGCGTCGAGCACGGTCTTGGGCACGGTGAGCTCCGCTGGAGCCAGCGTCGCCGCCAGCGCCTCGATCGCGAGACGCTGGTTGGCGGCGCTCTCCCACTTCACCGGGGTCCGGCCGTCGCCGCGCATCGCGTAAACGAAGTCCTGGCCGCCCAGCATCGACGCCGTGCTCTCGACCGCGTAGCGGTGATACATCCAGATCGGCGCGAACGGCTCCTCGATGGTCGCCATCGGCGCGCCGCGGCGGATCGTCTTCTCCCCCATGCGGTTCAGCGCCGCCCGCCGCACCTTCATCAGCCGGTTCAGTTCTTCGGCCTGGTTGACGCCGTTGGACCACTGATCGGTGCGCGGGTGGATGTCGGTGTCCTGGTTGGTGAAGTAGCGCAGGTCCTGGGCCCACGCGTCGTCGATGATCTTCGTCAGCGCCGCCGACGCGTCAGTGCCGGCCGCGAACTGGCGGTAGCCGAAGTTGATGGCCACCTTGTCCCAGTCGCCGATCCGCGCTTCGTAGGCCCTGAAGATGTCGACGGTCCCGTCGGCCTTCAGTTCCTCGAGCGGATGCGGGTAGTCCATCACCGAGATCCAGCCCTTGGTGCTGTCGTAGTAGTTGTGGC
>CAYUAX010000331.1:0-3485 GCA_964442845.1 uncultured Bifidobacteriaceae bacterium
TGGCCTGGAAGCGGCGCTCGAGCGAGCGGTCCTTCTCGATGTACTTGCGGTACTCTGCCGGCGTCGTCGCGCCGATGCAGCGGATCTCCCCGCGTGACAGCGCCGGCTTGAGGATGTTGGCGGCGTCGAGCGAGCCCTCGGCCGATCCGGCCCCGACCAGCGTGTGCAGCTCGTCGATGAAGACGATGATGTTCGGGTTGTCGGTCAGCTCCTTCATGATCGCCTTGAGGCGCTCTTCGAACTGGCCGCGGTACTTGGTGCCGGCGACGATGAGGGAGATGTCGAGCGCCAGCAGACGCTTGTCGGCGAGGAAGTGCGGCACGTCGCCGCAGACGATCTTCTGGGCCAGGCCCTCGACGATGGCGGTCTTGCCGACGCCCGGCTCGCCGATCAGCACGGCGTTGTTCTTGGTGCGCCGGCACAGCACCTGCTGCACCCGTTCCAGCTCGTAATCGCGGCCGACCAGCGGATCGAGCTGGTTCTTCATCGCCACGTCGGTCAGGTCGCGGCTGAACTCGGCCAGCAGCGGCGTCTCCTTGACGCGGGTCAGGGTGGTCTTCTCGTTGAGCAGCTGGACGATGTCCTCGCGGACGGCGTGCAGCCGCATCCCCTTCTCCATGAGGATGCTGGCCGCCACCGACCGTTCCTCACGCAGCAGCCCGAGCAGCAGGTGCTCGGTGCCGATGTAGTTGTGGAGAAGGCGGTCGGCCTCTTCGGCCGCGTACTGCAGCACCCGCTTGGTCTCGCCGCTGAACGGGATCTCGACCGAGGTCGAGACCTTCTCGCGGAACACCGTGCGGCCCTCGATGTCCTTGCGGATGCCGTCGAGCGACAGGTGCGACCGCTGGAAGATACGGCTGGTCAGGCCCTTCCCTTCCCGGATCAGACCGAGCAGCAGGTGCTCGGTCTCGATCGAGATGCTGCCGAGCTGACTGGCCTCGTAGCGGGCGAAGAACAGAACCCGCCGTGCTCTTTCCGTGTACCGCTCGAACATCCGGCCGCCTTCGCGAGAGGAGATAGAAGAGTTCCGGCGCTCTCTGCTTCTCATTATACGGGATTCCCCGGGCCGCCAGCACCGCCCTGTCCGGCTAAGTGACACGCGCGACGGGACTTCGCGGATTTGGATCGGGTTGGCCCAGGGCGGGTACAATCGCCGCGGAGGTGCACGGCGTGGCAGAGACAGTCGGGTTCATCGGGCTCGGGGCGATGGGGAAACCCATGGCGCTCAACCTGCGCAAGCACGGCGTGGACGTGGTGGTCCACAACCGCAGCCATGCCGCCGAGCGCGCACTGGTGGAGGCCGGGGCGCGTGTGGCGTCCTCCCCCGCCGCGGTGGCCGCCGCCTGCGGCGTCGTCGTCACCATGCTGCCGGATGCGCCCGACGTGGCGGCGGTGCTCGACGGCCCCCAGGGCGTCTGGTCGGCGCTGCAGCCCGGCGCGGTCATCGTCGACTCCAGCACCATCGCGCCGGCCGCGGCGACGGGCTTCGCCGCCGAGACCGCCAAGCGCGGCGGCGCCTATCTGGACGCGCCGGTCAGCGGCGGCGAGATCGGCGCCATCGACGGCACGCTCACGTTCATGATCGGCGGCGACGCCGCGGCGCTGGCCCGCGTGCAGCCGCTGCTCGCCCACATGGGCAAGGCCGAGCGCATCGTCCATGTCGGCCCGTCGGGGGCCGGCCAGATCTGCAAGGCCTGCAACCAGCTGGTCATCGGCGGCACGATGCTGGCGGTCGCCGAGGCGCTGGCGCTGGCGAAGAAGGCCGGGGTCGACGGCGCCAAGGTGCGGCAGGCGCTGCTCGGCGGCTTCGCCGCCAGCCGCGTGCTCGAGGTGCACGGCGAGCGGATGCTCACCGGCAACTACGTCCCGGGGTTCAAGGCCCGGCTCTACAAGAAGGACCTGCGGGTCGTGCAGGAGACCATGGCCGGCCACGGCGTGCCGGCGCTGGCCACGGCGCTGGTCCAGCAGCTGGTGCATGCGCAGCTGGCTGCCGGCGGCGGCGAGGACGACTACTCGGGCGTCGCCAAGGTCGTGTTCGACCTCGCGGGCCTGGCCTGACGCCCGCTCCGGAGATCCGCCGATGCCCGTCGCCACGCCCACCGCCGCCGCCATCCTCGAA
Organism: uncultured Bifidobacteriaceae bacterium; assembly: GCA_964442845.1. Classification (GTDB taxonomy): domain Bacteria; phylum Acidobacteriota; class Vicinamibacteria; order Vicinamibacterales; family UBA2999; genus CAWAYR01. Next base: position 2,120 of record CAYUAX010000331.1, read on the forward strand.
CGCCTCGGCCTCGCCGCCGTGAACCCCGGCGTGTCCACCGGCCCGGGAGACTGGACCCTCATCCCGGGCGCCGAGCTCCACGCCTCGGACGACCCCTCCACCGGTCAGCCGCTGGCCCAGGTGCAGCTGGCCGGCGACGCCGAGTACGAGCGCGCGGTCGCCGCCGCGCAGACCGCGTTCACGACCTGGCGGACGGTGCCGGCGCCGAAACGCGGCGAGCTGGTGCGCGACCTCGGCCAGGCGCTACGCGACGCCAGGGAGCCGCTCGGCGATCTGGTCACCCTCGAGATGGGGAAGATCCGCGCCGAGGGCCACGGCGAAGTGCAGGAGATGATCGACATCTGCGACTTCGCGACCGGCCTGTCGCGTCAGCTCTACGGTCTGACCATCGCCTCGGAGCGGCCGGGGCACCGGATGATGGAACAGTGGCATCCGCTCGGCCCGATCGGCGTCATCACCGCCTTCAACTTCCCCGTCGCCGTGTGGTCCTGGAACGCCGCCATCGCCGCCGTGTGCGGCGACACCGTGGTGTGGAAGCCAGCCGAGCCAACGCCGCTGACCGCGCTCGCCGTCCAGCGGATCGCCAATCGTGTGATGGCCGACCACGGCGTCACCGGGGTGTTCACGCTGGTCGTCGGCACCGGCCGCACGGTCGGCGAGCGGATGCTCGCCGACGACCGGCTGCCGCTCATCTCGTTCACCGGATCGACCGCGGTGGGCCGTCGGGTCGCCGAAGTGGTGGCCCGCCGCTTCGGCCGGTCGCTGCTCGAACTGGGCGGCAACAACGCCATCGTCGTCGCCGCCGACGCCGATCTCGACATGGCGGTGCGGGCGATCCTGTTCGGCGCGGTCGGCACGGCCGGCCAGCGCTGCACCTCGACACGCCGGCTGATCGTCCACAGCAGCGTCGCCGACGCCCTGGCCGCGCGGCTGGTCGCGGCCTACCGGCAGGTGCCGATCGGCGCACCGCTCATGCCCGGCACGCTGATGGGCCCGCTGGTCAGCGCCGCAGCCGTGGACACGATGCAGGCCGCGCTCGCTCAGGCGGTGACCGAAGGCGGCCAGGTGCTGTACGGCGGCGGCCGCCGTCCCGACCTCGGCCCGCACCACGTCGAACCGGCCATCGTCCGCATGCCGGCGCAAAGCGCCGTGGTCCTGCGCGAGACCTTCGCGCCGATCCTCTACCTGCTCACCTACGACCGCTTCGAGGACGCCGTGGCGCTGCACAACGGCGTGCCGCAGGGGCTGTCGTCGGCGATTTTCACCGAGAGCGTCCGGACGGCCGAGGCGTTCCTGTCGGCGACCGGGTCCGACTGCGGCATCGCCAACGTGAACATCGGCACGTCCGGCGCCGAGATCGGCGGGG
>CAYUAX010000332.1:0-3397 GCA_964442845.1 uncultured Bifidobacteriaceae bacterium
GCCGGCGGCGCTGGCGCTGTTGTGGACCTGGACGGCCGTCCGCCGCTGGCGCGAGGCGCGCGCCCTGCGCGCCGCCCGCAGCGCGCCGTGGCGCGAGCGGCACGGCCGGCTCGGGGCGCTGCCGGCCTGGCTGTGCCTGGTGGCCGCGGCGGCGTGTCTGCTCGGCGCGGTGGCGCGTCCGCGCGGCACCGCCACCGCACTGGCCCGTGCCGGCGTCGACGTGGTGGTGCTGGCCGATGCCTCGGCCTCGATGCACGTCGCCGACGTGGCTGGCGGACGCTGGGCCCGGGCGATGACCTTCCTGCGCCGCTTCGGCGACGCGCTCAGCTGGGACGACGACCGCATGGCGCTGGCCGCGTTCGCGCACATCGCCACGCCGCAGATCCGCCTGACCCGCGATCCGAACACGGTGTTCTTCTTCCTCGATCACCTCGGCGCACGGCCGCCGTTCCGCCTCGAGGACGACACCACCTGGAACACCGACCTCGAACAGGCGGTGGCGTGGGGGCTGCGCATCCTCGACAAGGACGCGGAGTTGCACGGCCCGTCGCCCAACGCCCAGGTGTTCGTGATGCTCTCGGACGGCGAGGCGTGGAGCGGGCAGGTGGCCAAGTCGATCGACCGGGCCCGCGACGCGCGGGTGCCGATCTTCGTCGTCGGCGTCGGCACGCTGGCCGGCGACTGGCTGCCGGCGGTGGAGGTGGCGCCCACCGAGGAGCCGGCGCCGCGCGCCATCTCCCGGCTGAATCGGACCTCGCTCATGCGCATCGCCGAGAGCGCCGGGGGCCAGTACTTCGAGCTGGATCGCGATCCCGACCGCGCCATCGCCAACGCCATCGTCGATGCCGGGCGGCGCCTGGCGCCGCCCAAGCCGGCCGAGCCCACCGTCGTGGAGTTCTATCCGCGGCTGCTGGCGGCGGCCATCGGCCTGGCCGGCCTCGGACTCGTGTTCATGCGCGGCGGTACCGAGGTCTGGCTCCAGGCGGCGCTGACCGCGTTGGCGCTGGCCGTCGTCACACGCGTCTTGGCGTAGCGCCGACTCCGGCGCTGCCGCCTGGCGGCTACGAAGGGCCGCCGCCCTGCGCACCCAGTTCGCGCAGGGCCGCCCGCACGGCCGTGCGCGTGCGGTTGATCTCCCGCACCAGCTGTGCGCGCAGGAACCCGGCCTCGGATCGCTCGCCGAGCGCGGCCAGCCCCTGGGCGCGGGCCAGCCCCGGCAGCGTGAACTGCTTGGTGGCCCGCATGATCGGCGACCACTCGGCCGGGTCGTGGCTGAAGCGCCCGCCCCGCGTGTAGATCACCGGGTTCAGGATGCGGCCCAGGCGCATCGCCGTGGCGTTCCAGGCCGGCGCATCGGCCCGCGACCCGCGCCGCCGCTGGAAGCGTTCGAGCGCCGCATCCAGCGCCTCCGTGTCGGCGATCAGGGAGGCGAAATCGACGGCGGGAGCGGCGGCTCGGAATCCGGCCAGGGCCTCGCGCAACTCCTTCGCCGTGGCGCGATAGTCGAGCGGCAGGTAGGCGCCGGTGGCCAGCCCCCAGACCGCTTCGATGCCGACCTTCACGTCCATGGCCAGGATCTCGACGTCGGCCTTGTCGCGCGTGTCGTGTTCGGTATGCCACCACCACGCGTTGCCGCAGCCGCCGGTCCACGGCCGTTTGTCGGGATGGCCGTCGGCCAGGAACGGATAGGCCGAGAACGACGGCATGCCGCTGGCCAGGAACGACTGGTCGGCGGCGCGCGCCGGCCGGAACACCGGCGCGTCCTTCTGGCCAGTGACGGCGGCGATGACCGAGCGGCAGTAGGTGTCGAACTCGGCGGCGGTGTTGCGGCAGTAGTAGACCGTGGCGCCCTTCACCCCCGGCGAGTCGATGTTGTAGTAGGCGAGGCCGTGTTCGGCCAGCTCGGTGAAGAACGTGTCGGCGTACCACGTCGAGCCGCTGTAGCGTCCGTGCGAATGCCCGGGCCACCAGCACAGCCGCACCGATCGCTCGAGATGCGCGCGCTCCTGCCACAGCAGCTTGGCCATCTCGAGGATGCAGGCGTCGCCGGTGGCGTTGTCGGTGACGCCCTCGTGCCAGGCACAGTAGTGGCCGCCGACGAGGACGAACCGGTCGGGCTCGCGCGACCCGGCGATGCGCACCTCGGGCAGCTTCGATCGGTACCAGCCGGTGTCGAGGCGGGTGACCATCGTGGCCGTCACCGGTTCACCGCGGCCGATGAGCGCCTTCAGCGCGCGGCCCGACTCGACGTCCACCGACACGGCCGCGACGGTCGGCAGCCGGTCGATCTGGTCGAGCGACGGCGTGCCCCAGATGGTCGTGCCGATCATGTTGTGGATGAACCGGTCCTCGTTGGCGAACACGAGGCCGGCGCATCCGGCCTGGCTCGCCTGGAGGACCGTGACCGGCGTGGCCAGCCCGTCCACGAGGGCGATCCGGTCGCGTGCGGCGGTGAAGTTGCCGTCGGCGACCACGACCAGCTCCGCGGTCAGGCCGCCGGGGCCGGTCGAACGCACGAACGAATGCGTGACACAGCGATGCTCCGCGGTCGATGGCGACACGGTGCGGAACGTCGCCTCGCGCGGGTAGCTGAGGAAGGCGTCGAACTCGTGCACGGTCACCGGCACGCCGGCGGCACCGAGCTCGGTCACGAGGTAGTCGACGGCCCGGTCCTCGCCGTCGCCGCCGGTGTCGCGATCGACGCCAGCGAACCAGTCGAGGTGGCGGGAGAGGGCGCCGGCATCGACGGCGGCCTGCATGCGGAACAGCGGAGAGCGGTCGGACATGACGAGACGTCTTACCGAGAGTGTAACGAAGTCACGCCGGCGCCGGGCGGCGCCCAGCCTGGGATCCGGCCCACAGGGCCAGGAAGGTGACCGGCGCGGCGATCCAGAACGGGTCGAGGGCGCGCGGATCGCCGAAGGACTGCCAGCCGAGCACGGCAGCGGTGCCGACGACGATGGCCGCGGCGGCCCCGGTGGCGTTGGCGCCCCGCCAGTACAGCCCCATGAGCACGGTGATCGCCACCGGCGTGCGAATCATGAAGCCGAGGCGGATGTACTCGACGATGTGCGGCGCATTGAGCGCCAGGACCAGCGCCACCAGGCCGAGCCCGGCACACGACACCTGCGACAACCGCAGGTAGAAGCGGTCCGGGCGATCGGGCACGAACCGCTTGCAGACGTCGTTGACGAAGAGCGCCGTGGCGGCGTTGACGCTGCTCTCGCCGCTGGTCACGACGGCGGCGAGGATGGCGCTCATCATCAGCGCGCGCAGCCCGACCGGCATCGCCGACATCATCGACCGCGCGAACGCCTCCTCGGGGTTGGCGAGATCGGGCAGCTGCTGCAGCGCGGCGATGCCGACGAGCATCGTCAGGAAGCCGAACGGCGCCGCC
>CAYUAX010000333.1:0-3391 GCA_964442845.1 uncultured Bifidobacteriaceae bacterium
ATGTCGGCCAGTTCGTCGATGGCATCCATGCTCCGGATCTCGCTGGCGTGCCGGAGCGTGTACATGACGAGCCCGCGCTCGCGCGGCTGGACCTTGATCAGGTACTCGCGCCCGTACAGGGCCACCTTGCCGATGCCGGCCTTGCCCTTCATGCCCTCGCGGATGACGGCGAACGCCTCCTTGGCCACGGCGCCGTCCGGCGCGAGGTAGTACGGCCGCTCCAGGTAGATCGGATCGATCTCGGCGTCGTCGGTGAACCGTTCGAGGTTGATGACCCTGGTCGACTCGACGCGCACCTTCTCGATGTCCTCGTCGTTGACGACGACGTAGCGCCCCTTCTCGAACTCGAAGCCCTTCACGATGTCGGTGTTCGGCACCTCGCGCTGGCAGGCAGGACACCAGCGCTTCTGCTGGATGCGCGTCTGGCACTCGGCATGGAGCTGATTGAAGCCGATGGTGGCGCCGGCGTCGGTGGCCGGGAACACCTTCACCGGGATGTTCACCAGGCTGATCTTCAGGTACCCCTTCCAGGTGGAGCGTGCGGCCATCGACGATCCTATTTGTCCTTGACTGGGGCGATCGACTCGTCGACCGCGACCTTGAATTCCCTGAAGTTGGAATACGTGGCCGTGCCCTCGACGCGCGTGCCGTTCAGCTTGTTCTCGAAGCGCTCGTGCATCTCGACCGGCACCGGCATGTCCATGCCCTCGACCTTGCCGTAGGCGACGAAGATCGACGCGCGCAGCCACTGGTCGTCGATGCCGATCTCGGTCATCAGCACCTGCGAGGTCGCCGGATCCAGCCAGAAGTGCCCGCTCGAGGGCAGGTTGCGCCCCTGGGGCGAGACCACCATGGTGCGGATCTGCGTCTCACGGAAGGCGACGACGAGCGCATCGGGCGGCACGGTGAAGGCAGGCGACCTGGGCAGGTGGTCCGGCGGCAGCGGCCTGGCGGCCTCGAAGGCGAAACCCGGCTGGACGGCGCGCGCGAGCACGGCGAGCGCGAGCACCGGCAGGTTGATGTTCCGCTCGATCTCGCCGATGTTGTAGCGCGAGCTTTCGTTCATGATCTTGCGCGCCTGCTCGGCGGTCGACCTGGACGGCTCGAGGAACAACCGCGCGAGTCGATCGTTGCGGTCGCGCAGCTTCCGCCCATCGACCTCCGTCACGTCGCGGAACTGCATCCAGCCCTCGGCGCCGACCGGTCGGACGAGCAGGAGGTCGGACTTCAGTTCCCGGTGCATCGGGCCCGAGTACGTCGGCCGTCGCCCGGGAACGTTCGTTGGCGGCGTGCCGAACCGGTTCATGGCCACGCGGACGTCCTGCACGTAGGACTCGGCGATGACGACGCCGGCCACGCGGTCCGCGAATGACTCGACGTAGGTCGCGGCCCTCGAGAGGACCACGGGAAGCGGCGGGGGTACAGCCGGGGGCTGCGCGGCGGCGAGAGCGGCCGCGAGCGGAAGACACGACGCCAGCAACGCCGTCCGCGTACGCAAGGACTTGACTCTAAGGTCTGGGGTGAGGCGATTGCAAGACGCGGGTGGCGTCCGCCGTGGAAACCCACGCCGGCTGGTCAGTCCGGTGACCTCGACCGCCGTGCGCCCCCGCCGTGCGTGCGTCGGGGGCACCGGCTGCGGCATGGGCGAGGCGTCCTACCGGCGCGCGAGCACCAGCGACCCGGCCCAGGTCGCGCCGGCGGCAAGCAGGCCCGCCGGCGCCGGTCCGAGCAGGCCGTATCCGGCGCCGGCGGTCGTCACCTGCACCACGAGCATGCCGCCCACGCCGGCCGCGATCGACGCCAGGGCGCCCGCGCTGGAGGTCCGCCGGACGTACAGGCCGGCCACGATCGGCACGAACAGGCTGACGCCGAGGAGCGCATAGAAGATGCTGAGCGTCCGGACGAGATCCTCCGAGGCGAGCGCCAGCGCCACGCCGAGCACGCCACTGATCACGGTCGAGAGGCGCGCCACCGCGAGCACGCGCGCCTCGCCAGCCGCCGGGTTCAGGAAACGTTTGTACAGGTCCTGCGACAGCGACGTCGTGAGCATGAAGAGCACCGCGTCGGCCGCGCTGACCTCGGCCGAGAAGACGGCCGCCAGCGCGACGGCGCCGGCGAGGGGCGGCAGTCCGTGCATGAAGACCATCGGCAGCGCGAGGTTCGGCGTTCCCGCAATCTCGGGGAAGCGCGCGCGCGCGATGATGCCGAGCAGCGCCGGCACGCCCGCGAAGACGAGCAGGCCCAGCGCGTTGAGCCCGACCCCGATCCGCACGGCCCGATCGTCCTCGGCACCGTAGATCTTCTGCAGCAGGCCCGGCGACACGACGAAGGCCGGCGCCAGCAGGGTCAGGTACTTCACGGCGTCAGGACCGGCAAACGCCCAGAACGCCGGGTCGTCCGCACGCACCGCCCGGACGGCGTCCAGTCCGCCGAACCACGCGACGGCAATCGGCAGCGCGACCGCGAACCCGGCCATCTTCACGGTGAGCTGCACGACGTTCACCCACGCCGACGTCAGCAGGCCGCCCGCCGCGAAGTAGACGGTGATGACCACGCCGCCCACCGCACAGCCGATCGGCTTGGGGATGCCGGCGACGACCTCGAGAATCCAGCCGAGGCCGATCAGCTGCGACGCGAGGATGAAGATCGACCCGATCCAGAGCAGCCCGGCAATGACGCCGCGCACGGCGGCGCTGTAGCGGAACTCGAGGTAATCGCCGACGGTGCGCAGGTTCTCCGCCGCGGCGACGCGCCGCATCGCGGGGCCCACCCACACGGCCAGGACCATGCAGCCCACCGCGGCCGACCCGACCCACCACCAGGCCGCGAGCCCGGTGCCGTACGCGGCAGACGTGGCGCCGACTGTCGAACCGGCTCCGATGTTGGCCGCCAGCATGGTGGAGAAGATCAGCCCGGGGCCGAGGCGGCGACTGGCGACGAAGAAGTCGGCGGCGCCTCGCAGCCGCCGGCCGATCCAGAGGCCGAGCGCCATCAGCGCCAGCGAATAGCTCGCGAGGACGACGAGGTGGAGTGTCACCTACTTGTTCAGGTCTCGGGCGGCGGGGATGCCCGCGACCCCGGTGGCCTGCGTCCCGGCCCGCACGATTGCCCGGGCCACGACGTCGGCCGCGAGCGCGCCGATCGTGGTGACGTCCGCCTGGCCGTCCCAGCGTCCGGTTCCGAGCGCGAACAGCGTGTCGCCGTCACCCGTGGTGTGCGACGGGTACAGGGCGCGCGCCAACCCGTCGTCGGCCATCAGCGCGACGCGCGCCGCCTGCGCCTTCGTCAGGGCCGCGTTGGTGGCCACGACGCCGATCGTCGTGTTGGCGCCGGGTTGCGGCCGCGGCAGCGTGGATCCGCTGCGGACCAGCGTGCGTGCGTCGGCCAGGCG
>CAYUAX010000334.1:0-3318 GCA_964442845.1 uncultured Bifidobacteriaceae bacterium
CGCTGGTTCAACGACATCGGCAGCGCCGGCGGCCACCGCACCATGGCCAAGGCGGTGGTGCCGCTCGAGGCGTTCCAGAACAAGTTCGGAGCCCGCGAGGGCAGCCTGGTCAACCAGCGGATGCTCGAGCTGGTGCTCGACTTCCTGCACGAGCTGAACGGCAAGAAGTAGCCCGCCGCCCCCGCGGCCGCGGTCAGCGGGTCCAGCCCGACTCGGCCACGCGCTCGCCGGCCGCGCCCAGTGCCGGCTCGATGAACTGCCGGTGGACGTCGTCGGCGCCGCGGGCAATCAGCTCTTCGACCGCCACATGACGATCGGCCGCGGCGTCGTCGGCGCCGCCGAGATCCAGCGGCCGCACTGCGTTGTGGGCCGGGCGGACCACGAACACGGCGTGGAAATGCGCCTGGGCGAAGCGCACGGCGTCGCGCACCGCAGCGGTCTCCTCGGCCTGCAGCCACTCCCCGAGCCGGCCGCGCGCGTCGGGCCGCACCGGCACCAGGGCATGCGGTGCCGCCGCTTCCGGCGTGGCCGTGACGATCAGCACCTGTTCCACGCCGGCCGAGGCGGCCTCCTCGAGCAGCCGCGCCAGGAGTCCGGGGCGATCGCTGGCGCGGTGCACCTCGCCCCGCCAATACCCGTCGGCGCTGAAGCGCAGCGTGTGCGGCTCCGACACAGCAGGCAGCGTGGCGGCGGCGGCGACCACGTCCACGAGCTGGCCGCGCGCGTCGGTCGTCACGTCGAAGGCCTCGGCGCGGCGTGTCGCCGAACCGGCTGCGGCGGTCGGGAACAGCCGCGCGCCCGCCTCCCCCGCCACCCGCCCGAACACCAGATCGCGGCGGGCGTCGAGGTCGTGGACGGCGAGAAGCAGATCGCGCTGCCCCGGCTGGCCGACGCTGGCGGCGAGCAACTCGGCGTAGCGGGTGCTCAGGTCGCTGGCCGACGGCCGGGCCAAGGCCGCGCCGCCCCGCAGCAGGTCCCACAACGCGCCGCCGGTCAGGCGCGCGAACGTCCGCGAGTCCACCGGCGCGCCGAGCACCCGCCAGAGCGCCGCCCCGGCGTGACGACGCGGGGAGCGGCGGGCAGCCCAGAGTGCCCCGGCGACGAGCGTGACCGCCAGCGCACCCGAGACGAGCAGCGCCAGCCGCGGCACCCACGTGGGAATACGCCCCGGGGCAAATGACCAAGCGACCAACTCGGCATAGCGACCGGCCAGCGCGGCGCCGGCATCCAGCCCGACCAGGCCGAGGGCGAGGGCGACTGGCCAGACCGCCACCGCGCCGCCGAGGAGGAGCAATGGACCGGCGACCACGGCAGCCGTAGCGACGAGTGCGGCGAGGATGGCGCGGTACCGCCACGTGGGGCCGTAGGCGCGTGCCAGCACCGGCCGCTGCCAGAACCCGAGGCGATCCCAGAGCGTAGCCGCGCCGTCCACCGCGAACAGCACGGCGCCCAAGGCGCCGACACCGCGCCCGGCCACGAGATCCACCTTCACGCCGGCGTCGTGCAGCGCCTTCAGCACGCCGGCGTGGTAGGCGCCGTCGGCGCCCACCCCGCTCAGCACGACCGCTGTCGGCCGCTCCGGCGAGTACAACTCATGAGGGGTGCGAGGTCCGCGGGGCACGCGGCACTACTCTACTCCCGAGGGGACGGCGCGGCGGATGCGATCGGCGCGCCGGGACGCCGCCGCCTACTCGTCGTGGATGGTGACGAGGCGGACGATCTCGAACTTGCGGGCGCCGGCCGGCGTCGTGACGCTGACCTCGTCGCCCGCTTCCTTGTTCAGCAGCGCGCGGCCGATCGGCGAGGCGGTGGAGATCAGCCCCTTCTCGGCGTCGGCGTCCTCGGGCATCACCAGCTGGTAGACGATCTCGGTGCCGGCCGGCTCGCGCAGCGTGACCGTGGATCCGAAGCCGGCCTTGTCGTGCGGCACGCGGTCGAGGTTCATCAACGCCACCTCGTTGCGGCGCCGCGTGAGCATGGCGATGCGCGCCTGGACGTAGGTCTGGCGTTCCTTGGCGGCCTGGTACTCGGCGTTCTCGCGCAGATCGCCGAACTCGCGGGCGCGCTGGATCTCCTTCGGGAGCTCCGTCTTCAGCTCGCGCTCCAGCGCGGCGATGTCCTCGTCGAACCGCTTGAGAATCCGCTCTTTCATTGCTCGAAACGCCTACTGTAGCACACGGGCTGATATGCTCCTGACAGCGCTGCAGAGGCGGCGTCGCGCCATGGTCTCGTCATTCGTCGTCACGTCGCGCCGTCATCCGCTGGTCGTGGCGTGCCGCGAGGCGCGGGCCGGCGGCGACGACCAGCCGCTGCTGCTCGACGGCTGGCACCTGCTGGTCGAGGCCAGCCGATCGCCGCTCGACGTCGACGCGGTGCTGCTCGGCACCGAGCCGCCGGGGGCCGCCGAGCGCGAGGCGCTGGCCGCGCTCGACGACCGCGGCGCGCAGATCGTCCGCGCCACCGCCGACGTGCTGCACGCCGCCAGTCCGGTCCGCACGCCATCCGGTGTGGTCGCGCTGGCCCGTCGCCCCGCGCGGCCGGTCGCCGACGTGTTCGCGGCCGCGCCGGCCCTGGTCGTGGCGCTCGTCGACGTCCAGGACCCCGGCAACGTCGGCACTGTGCTCCGCACGGCCGAGGCGGCCGGCGCGACCGGGGTGCTCGCCGTCGGCGCCACCGCCGACCCGCTCGGGTGGAAGGCACTGCGCGCGTCGATGGGCAGCGCGTTCCGGGTGCCAGCGGCCAGGATCGACGACGCGACGGTGCTCCTCCAGGAGCTCGACGCCCGCGGCGTGCAGGCCGTGGCGCTGGTCCCGGCCGGCGGTGATGTGGCGGCCGATCTCGATCTCACGGCACCGACCGCGCTGCTGCTCGGCGGCGAGGGCGCGGGCCTGCCCGACACGGTGGTGCGGGCCAGCGCCGCCCGCCTGCAGCTGCCGATGCGCGCCCCGGTCGAATCGCTGAACGTCGCCGTGGCCGGCGCGCTGGCGCTGTACGCCGCCGCGGCCCAGCGGGAGCACCCGCGGTGAGCAACGGGCTGTTCGACGACGACACGCCGGCGGCCGCACCGCCAGCGCCGCTGGCCGAACGGATGCGGCCGCGCACGCTCGACGAGATCGTCGGCCAGGAGGCGCTGCTCGCCCCCGGCACGCCGCTGCGCGAGGCCATCCAGCGCGACGTCCTGCAGTCCGTGATCCTGTGGGGACCGCCCGGCACCGGCAAGACGACCCTCGCCCGTCTCATCGCCGATGCCACCGACGCCGAGTTCGTCGCCTTCAGCGCCGTGCTGGCCGGCATCAAGGAGATCAAGGAGGTGATGGC
>CAYUAX010000335.1:0-3307 GCA_964442845.1 uncultured Bifidobacteriaceae bacterium
GGTCTACGGCGTGTCGCCCGGCAGCCTGACGCCGCTCGCCGTGGCGGCGCTGCTGCTCGTGGGCCTGGCCGCGGCGGCCAGCGCGATTCCCGCCCGCCGTGCCGCCCGGGTCGATCCGGTGCGGGCGCTGCGCGACGACTAGTCGAGCCGCCTACGACCGCTGGCGGAGCGACCAGAGCACGGCGACCACCACGGCGACGATCAGCCAGGTGGTGGGCTCGACGTCCTGCACCGTGGACTGCACAGCGGTCCACGTCCGCGAGAACGCGCTCGTGAACGCCGCCATCGCGCCGTACTCGCCGAGGTTCTGCGCGAAGAGCATGCGCAGAGCCTACACCCGCCACCGGCCTCAGACGTCGCCCGGCTGGTAGCCCCAGGCGCGCAGCACGGCGGCCTGGTCGGCCTCGCTGCTGGTCTTCTTGAAGCGCGCGCCGGCCTTGCCTTTGACCCGCCGCTCGCACTCGGCCCACGTGCTGTGGCGCATCGGCCGGCCGTCCACGACGCTGAGATAGGAGTAGGCCGGGCCTTTCGCGCGCCCGGTGCCCGACGACGCGCTGCTGCGAGTCGGCAGGCTGGTGTCCTCCGGCAGGTCGAGGATCGGAATCGGGTAGCCGATGAGCGGCCCGTCGTAGAGATCGACGCGACCGTGCACCGCGAAGCCGTCGGCGATGGCGTCCACGCGCTCGTTGCCCGGGATGCCCGAATGCCCGCGCACGTAGTGCCAGGCGATCGAGCGCGGCGGCCGCGCCGACGTCAGCGCCACGAGCTGCTCCCACAGGTCCTGGTTCAGCACCTCGCCGCCGGTGGCGGTGCGCCAGCCGCGCCGCTTCCAGTTGTGCACCCACTGCGTGATGCCCTGGATCACGTAGGTGGAGTCGGTGTGGATGTCCAGCCTGCCGCTGGTGCCCTCGAGATGCGCCAGCGCCGCGATGGCGCCGCTCAGCTCCATCTTGTTGTTGGTGGTCAGGGGGGCGCCGCCGCCCAGTTCGGTGACGTGGCCGTCGGGGGTGACGATCACGACGCCCCAGCCGCCGGGGCCGGGGTTGCGTTTGGCGGCGCCGTCGGTGAAGACGACGATCGGATGCTCGCTCATGCCTGCGTGACTCACTCGATTGGCAGCGCTGAAGCGCTGCCCTACGTCCACGGAGAACCACGCATTCGTAGGGCAGCTCTTCAGAGCTGCCGGGGCGTCAGTGTACTCCTACGCCTCGGGCAGGATGCCGAGCTCGACGTAGCGCGGCCGCACCGCCACGCGCAGCGCCGGCAACTGCCGCCAGAACCACAGCGCCGCCAGCACGCAGCCGATGCCGCACACGACGAAGGTGGCCTGAACCCCGATCCGCGCCGCCAGCGCCCCGCCGGCCAGGCTGCCGATCGGCGCCGAGCCGAGCAGCGCGATCGTGTAGAACGACATCACCCGGCCGCGCTTGTCGTCGTCCACGATGGTCTGGACGATGGTGTTGGTGGCGACCACCTGGTACATAAGCCCGTAGCCGGTGAGCACCATCAGCCCCAGCGACACCCAGAACCACTGCGACAACCCCAGCAGCAGGCAGGCCAAGCCGAAGGTGGCCGTGGCCAGCGCCATCAGCCGGCCGAGGCCGACGACCGACGTGCGCAGCACCAGCCGCACGGCGCAGACGAGCGCGCCGATGCCCGACGCCGCCATCAACCAGCCCAGCGTGTTGGGCCGCCGCCCAGCGTGCGGCCGGCCACCAGCGGCATCAGGGCGCTGTACGGCGCGCTCAGCACGGTGACCATGGCCAGGAACACCAGCAGCACGCGGATCGGCGCCGAGCCCACCAGGTAGCGCCAGCCATCGCCCAGCTCCTGCCACACGTTGCGGCTCGCCGGCGGGCGCACGTCGGGCGGCAGGCGCATCGCCAGCAGGCCGCCGATCACCGCCAGGTAGCTCAGCCCGTCGATCAGGAAGCAGAGGCCCTCGCCGACGGCGGCGACCACGCCGCCGGCGATCGCCGGCCCGACCAGCCGCGTCGCGTTGAAGTTCGACGAGTTGAGGGCGATGGCGTTGCCGAGGTCGGCGCGGTCGTCGATCATCCGCACCACGAACGACTGGCGGGTCGGGATCTCCACTGCGTTGACGATGCCCTGGAACAGCGCCAGGCCGATGATCCACGGCATGTTGACGTGGCCGCTCAGCGTGAGCGCCGCCATCGCCAGCGACTGCGCCATCGCCGCCGCCTGCGTGGCGATCAGCACCTTGTGGCGATCCCACCGGTCCACCCACACGCCGACGAGCGGCGGCAGGATCATCGCCGGCACCTGGCCGGCGAAGGCGACGACGCCGAGCAGGAACTCGGAGTCGGTCATCCGGTAGACCAGCCACGACGTGGCCAGCCGCGTCATCCACGAGCCGATGAGCGAGATGCCCTGGCCGATGAAGAACAGGCGGTAGTTGCGCGAGCGAAGGGCGCGGAACGGCGAGCTCACGCGCCGGCGTCCCACGCCCGGGCCAGCGCCATGATGGTCTCGGCCGCCTTCTCCATGTCCTGCACCGACACCCACTCGAGCCGCGAGTGAAAGTTCTGCTCGCCGGCGAACAGATTGGGGGTCGGCAGGCCCATGAACGACAGCCGCGATCCGTCGGTGCCGCCGCGAATCGGCCGCTCGCGCACCGCGAGCCCGACGCTGCGGATGGCCTCGCGGGCGCGCTCGACGACGAGCGGATGCCGGTCGATCACCTCGCGCATGTTGCGGTACTGCTCGACCACGTGAACGTCCACGGCGGCGCCGGGCACGTCGGCGACCACGGCCTCAGCCAGGCCGCGCAGCCACGCCGCCTTGTCGGCCAGGCCGGCCGTGGCGAAGTCGCGGACGATGAACTTGACGGCCGTGCGATCGACACCCGCGTCCATGGCATAGGGGTGCACGAAGCCGTCGCGGCCGGCGGTGGTCTCGGGCGACAGCCGATCGGCCGGCAGCCGATCGACGAACCGGGCGGCCAGCTTGAGCGCGTTCACCATCCGGCCCTTGGCGTAGCCGGGATGGGTGTTGAAGCCGCGGAAGGTGACGGTGACCTGGTCGGCCGAAAAACTCTCGTACTCCAGCTCACCGCGCGGCCCGCCGTCGATGGTGTAGGCATAGCGGGCGCCGAAGCGGGCGACATCGAAGTGCTGGGTGCCGCGGCCCACCTCTTCGTCGGGCGTGAAGGCGATCCGCAGCGGGCCGTGCGGGATCTCGGGATGGGCCAGCAGGTACTCGGCCGCGGTCATGATCGCCGCCACGCCGGCCTTGTTGTCGGCGCCGAGCAGCGTCGTGCCCGAGGCGGTGACGATGTCGTGGCCGA
>CAYUAX010000336.1:0-3297 GCA_964442845.1 uncultured Bifidobacteriaceae bacterium
AGTGTAGTACGACGCTCGAGCGTCTGGGTACCCCTATTTCAGCAGCCTGCTAGGCCATCCGGGCCTGCAGCTCGGCGTCGATCGCGTTCAGGAAGTCGTCGGTCGTCAGGAACGGATGATCCGGGCGGATCAGGATCGCCAGGTCCTTGGTCATCCGGCCCGACTCGACCACGTCCACGCACACCTGCTCGAGCGTCTCGGCGAACCGGACGACGTCTGGGGTGTCGTCGAACTTGCCGCGGTACTGCAGGCCGCGCGTCCACGCGTAGATCGACGCGATCGGGTTGGTGGAGGTGGGCTTGCCCTGCTGGTGCATGCGGTAGTGGCGCGTGACCGTGCCGTGCGCGGCCTCGGCCTCCACCGTCTTGCCGTCGGGCGACATCAGCACCGAGGTCATCAGGCCGAGCGAGCCGTAGCCCTGGGCCACCGTGTCGCTCTGCACGTCGCCGTCGTAGTTCTTGCAGGCCCACAGATAGCCGCCGTTCCACTTCAGGTTCGAGGCGACCATGTCGTCGATGAGGCGGTGTTCGTAGGTGAGCCCCTTGGCCTCGAACTGGCTCTTGAACTCGGCGTCGAACACCGCCTGGAAGGTGTTCTTGAAGGTGCCGTCGTAGACCTTGAGGATGGTGTTCTTCGACGACAGGTACACCGGGTAGTTGCGGCCGAGCGCGTAGGTGAAGCAAGCGCGGGCGAACCCCTCGATCGAGCTGTCGAGGTTGAACATGCCCATGGCGATGCCGCCGCCTTTGGTCTTGATCACCTCGCGGCTGATCGCCTCGCCGCCGCCGTCGGGCGTCCAGCTGATGGTGATGGTGCCGGCGCCCGGGAAGTGGAAGTCCTGGGCGCGGTACTGATCGCCGAAGCCGTGGCGGGCCACCACCACCGGTTTGTCCCAGTGCGGCACCAGGCGCGGCACGTTCCGGCAGACGATCGGCTCGCGGAAGATCGTGCCGTCGAGGATGTTGCGGATGGTGCCGTTGGGCGACCGCCACATCTGCTTGAGCCCGAACTCCTTGACGCGGGCCTCGTCGGGGGTGATGGTGGCGCACTTCACCGCTACGCCGTACTGCTTCGTGGCATTGGCCGAGTCGATGGTGATCTGATCGCCGGTCCGGTCGCGCGCCTCGATGCCGAGGTCGAAGTACTTCAGGTCGATGTCGAGATACGGCAGGATCAGCTGCTCGCGGATCTTCTGCCAGATGATGCGCGTCATCTCGTCGCCGTCCATCTCGACGACGGGGTTCACGACCTTGATCTTCTTCACGGGGCGGCTCCTTGGGACGTGGCGGAAACGCCGAATGATAGCAGTCCCAGGGCCGTACAGGCGAACGGCGGCACCCGTGTGGATGCCGCCGTCCGAGCCGCCGTGGCGGAACTTCGTCGGGCAGCTCTTCAGAGCTGCCGGGATGGGCGACGGAGCGGAAGCTCCGCGCTACTTGACGGTGTCGTTCACCGCCGCCTTGCCGCTGACCAGCTTGCAGACCGCCGATTGCGACAGCACCTGCGTCACTTCGAGCACGCCGGTCTCCTCGATCACCTTGTCGAGCAGGCGCCCGTCGGCATCCTTGATCTCGTCGACGACGTGGTGCACCGAGAACTTCTGCCCCACCTTGATGCCGGCCGCCTGGCCGCGGTTGATGTAGTAGAGCCCGGCCCGGGTGCTGACGATCTGGCCCTCGGGCGCCGCCGGGGTCAGCGAGGTGAGCGTGGCGGACTGCTCGGTGAGCTTGGCGACCACCTGCTCCACCGCCGGCCGCAGCGCTTCCTGCGCCGCGCCCTGGTCGAAGGTCTGCTCGGCGCTGACGCCCTTGAAGTAGCCGCCGCCCATACGCTTGTTGCCCTGCCCAGTGGCCACCACCATCACCTCGCCGGTCTCGGTGTTGACCAGACGGGCGTCCACCTTGCTCTCGGCGTTGGAGTAGCTGCCGCCGATGCCGCGCAGGCCGATGCTGGTGCGCTTGATCGAGAACGCCGTGATCGAGCCGGTGAGGATCAGCTGCACGCCGAGCAGCTTGCCGACCTTGGCGGCGGTCGCCGGGGTGACGGCGCCCGAGGCACCGAGGTTCTGCTCCTGGAGGATCGACGCCAGTTCGCGCCGCTCGAGCACCGTGTACTTGCCCGACTGCACCAGCTGCGTCGCCAGCTCGTCGGCCGCGGCGGCGCCCAGGTTGTCGCCCCACCACGCCCACGTGCTGTTGTTCTCGAAGTTCATCACGGCGACGCGCACCTTGGCCTGGGCCAGGGCCGTCCCCGGCACCGCCAGGATCGCCGCCGCCACCACCATCACCGTCGCCATTCGACCGAAGCGCACCATCGATGTCTCCTCGGCGCGCATGTCACGCGCCCGCCTGCAGTTGCACGATATTGCCACAGCTGTGTGGCGCGTGCCGTCCGTCGTATCGGCACCATCGGCCGACGCCTGGATACACGGGGAAGCGACGAAACAGCCCCGCGAGGCTCAGCGCCGTCCAGGATTCCCCGGTGCCAGGCACTGAACGCCGTTCAGTGCCTGGCACCGTTCAGGCGTGGACGCCGGGGGCCTCGTGGCCGGTCCGCTCGACGTACTCGACGTACGACCCCGGATACAGGTGCGGCTGGGCCTCGGTCCCGCTCTCGCCGCCGAGTTCGACCACCCGGTTGCTCAGCCGGCGCAGGAACGCCCGGTCGTGGGAGACGAAGATCATCGTCCCGTCGAAGCCGGCCAGCGCCTCGAGCAGCATCTCCTTGGTGGCCAGGTCGAGGTGGTTGGTGGGCTCGTCGAGCACCAGGAAGTTGGGCGGGTTCAGCATCATCCGGGCCATCACCAGGCGGGTCTTCTCGCCGCCCGACAGCGCGCGGATCTTCTTGTCCACGTCGTCGCCCGAGAACTGGAACGCTCCGGCCAGGTTGCGCAGCAGGCCGATCGACTCGTCCGGGAAGTCCTTCTGCAGCTGCTCCTCGATGGTCAGGTCGGGGCTGAGCACCTCGAGTGACTGCTGCGCGAAGTAGCCCATCTGCAGGCTGGCGCCGAGCCGCACCGACCCGGCGTCGGGAGCCACCTGGCCGGCGATCATCTTGAGCAGGGTCGACTTCCCCGCCCCGTTGCGGCCCATGACGCACCAGCGCTCGCCGCGGCGGATGGTCATGTCCATCCCCTCGTGCACGACGCGCCGGCCGTAGACCTTGCGCACGCCCTCGAGCACCGCCACCTGATCGCCGGAGCGCGGCGGCTGGCGGAAGTCGAACTGCACCACCTTGCGGCGCTTGGGCAGCTCGATCTTCTCGATCTTCTCCAGCGCCTTGACGCGGCTCTGCACC
>CAYUAX010000337.1:0-3266 GCA_964442845.1 uncultured Bifidobacteriaceae bacterium
GCGAGTTCGTGCTTGACGTACTCCATGAACTCGTTGACCTCGCCCTGCATGCGCTCCATCTTGCGGCGCATGTTGAGGATGATCTCGACGCCGGCCAGGTTGACGCCGAGATCGCGGGTCAACGACAGGATGGTCTCGAGCTGCGCCAGATCGTCGTCGGAATAGAGCCGCGTGTTGCCCTCGGTGCGCGACGGCCGCAGCAGCCCTTCGCGCTCGTAGAGGCGCAGCGTCTGCGGATGGATGTTGTACTTCTGTGCGACGACGCTGATCATGTAGAACGACTTGCCGCTCGGCCGCTTGGCCATCACGCACCGCCTTCCGGGGCCGGGAAGCGGTGGTCGCGCACGCTGTCCGCCTGGGTGCGTCCGAACTCGCGCAGCAGTTCCTTGGCGCGCTCGTCGAGCACCTTCGGCAGCATCAGCTGCACCTCGGCGACGACGTCACCGCGCCGGCCGTCGCGCGGCGACGGCAGCCCGCGCTCGCGCAGCCGGAAGCGCTGACCCGACTGCGTGCCAGGCGGGACGCGCAGCCGCACGACCGTGCCGTCGAGCAGACGCAGCGGGATGCGCGCCCCCAGCGCCGCCTCGTGGAGCGCCACCGGCACGTCGAGGTGCAGGTCGTTGCCCTCGCGCCGGAACAGCGGGTGCGCGGCGATGGTCACCGTGACGTGCAGATCTCCCGGGGGACCGCCGCCCCGACCGGCATGGCCCAGGCCCGACATCCGGATCACCGCGCCGTCGGCGACCCCGGCCGGCACGTCGATCGTGAGCGGCTCGGTGCGCGGCTCGGTGCCGCGGCCATCGCAGGCCACGCAACGCGCCGCCGGCTGGCGGCCGCTGCCGCCGCACGTCGTGCACGTCGTCGTGAAGACCATGTGGCCGCGAACGGCCTGAACGGTCCCGATGCCGTCGCAGCCGGCACACTCGCCGCCAGGGCCGCGCCGCGTCCCGGTGCCGGCGCACACCGGGCACGCGACGTCGCGGCTCCACGTCAGGGTGTGGCGACTGGCGTGGAGCACGTCGCTCAACGCCAGAGAAATGGAGCTGTGGATGTCGGCGCCCCGCGCCGGCCGGCCGGCCGCCGACGGCGGCACGAACGCGCCGCCGAAGAGATCGCCGAACGTGGTCGTGCGCTCGGCGTGGACCCGTGGCGAGAAGTCGAAGCCGGCGAACCCGGCGGCCGGCAGGGTCGGTGCGGCCGGCTCGCCGCGGTCGTAGCGCCGCCGCCGGTCGGGATCGACCAGCGTCTCGTACGCCGACAGGATGTCGCGGAACCGCGCCGCGGCCTCGCGATCGCCGGGGTTGATATCTGGATGGAATCGGCGGGCGAGACGCTTGTACGCGCGCCGGATGTCTTCGGCGCTCGCCTCGCGCCTGACGCCGAGCACGATGTAGAGGTCCATGGCCGGAAGGGTGCGGGCACGCGCCCGAGAATCAGTATGAAATCTGAGTGCTTCCCTGTCAACTTTCTGTTCCCGTGGAGACTTTCCCATCCCGGCAAACCCGCCAGGCGGCGCTATACTGAGCCTGCCAGCCAGCGCGTGCGGCGATCGTGCGGTCGTCGCCCGCCGACCTGCCGGATCGGAGCGTTCGACGTGCGCACGTGGCTCAGTCTCGCCGCCGTGGCGCCCCTGCTCCTGTGGAGTGCGGCGCCGATTTTCGGGCAGGACGTGCCCGCCGACATTGCCGCTCCGACCGAGCCGGCGCTGACCCTCACCTACAGCGACGGCCGCGTCGAGATTGCGCGCGACACCGGCGTCTCTCCGGCGCAGACCCCCGACATTCTCGACGACGGCGATCGCGTGACCGTCGCCGATGGCCGCGTCGAGATCGCCGTCGGTGACGGCGCCCTGGTCCACGTCGATCGCGATGCCGATGTGCGCGTCGAGGACGGTCGCCTGCGCCTGGTGCGCGGCCGGTTGGTCGTGCGCACCGCGCTCGACTCGCCGCTCGAGCTCCTGACCCCGGTCGGCGTCGCGCGTCTCGAGGCTCAGGGCGAGTACGAGCTCACCGCGCGTGACCTCGATGGCGACACCACGGTGGCCGCCGTGCGCGGCCGCGCCACCCTCGCCCTCGCCGGGCGCGACGTGCCGATCGCCGCCGACGACGAGGTGGCCGTCGATCCGCGGGGGCTCGATCCGCGCTGGGCGCGCCTCGGCGCCCGCCGCGATGCCTTCACCGACTGGGCAGCACGACGTGTCGACGACATGAACGCCGCCCGGCAGGGTCAACCGCTGCCGCCCGAGCTGGCCGTGTACGCCCCCGCCTTCGCGACCTACGGGCGGTGGGACACGCTGCCGACCTACGGCCCTGTGTGGTTCCCGACGGCCGGACCGGCGTGGCGCCCCTATGCCAACGGCTCGTGGCGATTCACACGCTTCGGCTGGACGTGGATCGATCTCGACCCGTGGGGCTGGCCGGTGCACCACTACGGCCGCTGGGGACGGCACCCGTCGCGCGGCTGGTACTGGATGCCGCGACGCGGCTGGGGCCCGGGGTGGGTGAGCTGGGCGCTCGACGCCGGTTACGTCGGATGGGCACCGCTGGGCTGGAACTCGCGGCCGGTCGTCGACTTCTTCGTCGGGGCACGGCTGGGGCCGCTCGACCTCTGGGCCGGCAGCTGGTCGGTGGTGCCGCGTGGCAGATTCGGCGGCCGCGGCGCGCTCGGCGCCTACTACACCGACCTGCGCACGCTCCCGCGGCCGGTGCTCGGCGGGTTCGTCGTCCAGCGACAGGGGCCGCGTGGGCCCGCGGGATGGGACCGGCGGTGGACGCCGTCGCGCGGCTACGGCCGACCGTCGGCGGTGCCACGGGCGCCGTATGGCGCTGGGCCGCGACCCGATGGCCGTGGGCCCTCGGGAGGGGCGGTGCCGCGGGCGCGGCCACGGGCCGACGCGCGCGACGTCGCGCCGCCGGGCGACGCCACGACGGATCCGCGCCGCGGCGAGCGCGACTGGTCGGTGCGGATGCCGTCTGGCGACCGACTTGACATGACGTCGCCACCGGGCGAGGCCCGGCCCCGCGCCGACGGCGTGGACCGTGACCGGTCCCGCGACGCCGGTCGGGGCGATGGCCCGGACGACCGCGGCGCCTACGGCCGTCCCGGCCCGGCGCCGGGGCGCGCCTGGGGCCGGCCGGAGGCTGAGCCGGCGCGACCACCGGCCGAGGGCAGCGGCGGCGATCGCGGCAGCGCGCGCAGTGGCGATCGCGGGGGCGGTCACGGCAACGTGCACGGCCCCGCGCGCGGTGGCCAGCGCGGGGGTGGCG
>CAYUAX010000338.1:0-3257 GCA_964442845.1 uncultured Bifidobacteriaceae bacterium
CGGTCGCCGCCCCAGACGATGCCGACGACGCGGTACTCGATGCGCCCGGCGACGCGGCGCTGTTCGACACGCACCGGCATCGCGGCGGTGTCGATGGCCGGCTCGAGGTAGTCGGCGGCGCGCTCGGGAATGCCGTCCTGGTGCGTGCGGAAGGCGAACTCCAGCATCTGCGTCGTCGACGGCTCGTCGGCGGCGGCCCAGCGGACCTCGTCCACCCATTTGATCCACGAGCAGCCGTACCAGCCCGGCACCACCAGGCGGACCGGCGCGCCGTGGTCCGGCGTGAGCGGCTGGCCGTTCATCCGCACGGCCAGAAAGGCGCCGGTGCGTGTCACGGCGTCGACCGGCAACACCCAGCTGGCGCCGGGCAGCGACTGCGGCGTGTCCTGCACCTGGTGATCGACCCCCGACACGTAGACGGCGGCGGCGCCGGCCGGCCGCGGCACGCGGGCGAGCACGCGGGGCAGCGGCACGCCGTGCCACTCCACCGCGCTCATCAGCCCGAAGTTCTGCGGGTTCGCGTTCCCCGCGCACTCCATCACGTGCGCGCCCATCGGCTCGGCCTCCGCCGCCAACGTGGCGGCGCTCACCTCGATCGGCGCGGCTCCGGGGGCCGACCGCAGGGCGATGGTCCAGCCGGCCGGGTCGTAGGCCAGACCGGGCGGCGCCGCGGTGCGCACGAACACCTGGTCCGTCGGGGTGACGAGCGTGTCGGCGGTGAGCGTGCTCAGGTCGGTGAAGAGCCGGGTGCCGAGGCCGCGGCCGCCGAGCGCCTGGCCGAGGGGGACCGGATCGGCGCCGACACCGTAGAGGGGAATCGTGCGGACCAGCTCGCCGGACGGGCCGTCGTCGCATCCTGCCTGGGCCAGCAGCCGGGCCAGCCAGCCATCCGACCACGCCACGGCGCCGCCCGCCCCCAGCGTCCGCGCCAGGAAGCGCCGGCGCGACGGGGGCTGCGGCAGGGCGTTCACCGGGTCAGTATTCCACACGCCGCCCGGAGGCCTGGCGCTGCGGCGGCGCGGGTATCATGGCCGCATGGGTCTTTCGCGTGCCAGGATTCCGGCCGTCGCCGCCACGCTGGTGGTCGCGGCCTATGCGGCCGCCGCTCAGCAGGCGCCGCCGCAAGCGGAGCAGCCGACCTTCCGCGCCAGCGTCACGGCGGTGACCACCGACGTGATCACCCGTGACAAGGACGGCCGTTTCGTCTCCGACCTGACCAAGGACGACTTCACGGTGCTCGAAGACGGCGTGGCCCAGACCATCACATCGTTTTCGCTGGTGCACGGCGGCCGGACCTTCACCGGCCTCGCCGCGCCGGAAGTGGCATCGGCGCCCGAGGGCATCGTGCTGCCCAAGACGCGCCGCGTCGTCCAGGACGTGGCCGGTCGCGTCGTCTTCATCTTCGTGGACGACGTCCACTTCGAGCCCGAGTACACGCCGCACGTCAAGCGCATCATCGAGGACCTGGCGCAGAACCTGCTGCACGACGGCGACCTCGTGGCCATGCTGTCGAGCGGGCCGTCGAGCATCGCCACCGGCCTCACCTACGACCGCAAGCTGATCGTCTCGGCCGCGTCGCGGATCCGCGGCAGCGGCCTCACCGCCCGCGACATCTTCCAGAACCTCGAGACGTCGCAGGGGCCGGTCGGCGTCCGCGACCGCGCCCAGCAGGCGTTCTACACCGCCTACAACCTGCTCGCCGACCTGGAGCAGGTGCAGAACAAGCGCAAGGTGATGCTCTACATCAGCGCCGGCTACGACTTCGACCCGTTCGCGGCGGGCCGTTCGTCGAGCGATCGCATCCAGGGCGGCCGGTTCTCGGATCCGCTGCGCTTCCTCTATCAGAACCAGCAGGACAACCCGTACTTCCAACTCGGCCGCGCCACCTCGGACATCGACCTCTATCGCTACATGCGCGAGCTGATCCTCACCGCCAACCGCGCCAACGTCAGCATCTACTCGGTGGACCCGCGCGGGCTGCAGGGCGTGGTGGACGCCGGCCAGTACCTCGACCAGAGCGAGTGGCGCACCTACATCCAGAAGACCCAGAGCGGGCTGCGGCTGATGGCCGAGGCCACCGGCGGCTTTCCGGTGGTCAACGTCAACGACTTACCGAGCGCGCTCAAGCGGATCGACGCCGAGACCAGCGACTACTACATCCTCGGCTTCACGTCGTCGAACCCCGACCCGCGGCGGCGCGTGCGCGAGCTGGAGGTGAAGGTGAGTCGCCCCGACGTGACCGTGGCGTCGCGCAAGGCCTACTCGCTGAAGACGCCCGGGCAGCCGCCGGCGCCGCCGCCGATTCCGCCGCCGACCAAGAAACGCTAGGGGGCCGGGCGCGCCGCCGCCACGGCCAGCCATTCCGTGACCAGCGCGGCGTGCGGGCCGCCGGCGGCGACGTACCGCGCGCCGACCGCCTGGAGCCGCTCGCGCCCGGTGGCGGTGTTCCCCGGCGCGCTGTCGCCGACCAGCCCGGCGAACAGCGCGTGCGCCACCAGGAAGTCGGTGTCGGGATCGGATGTGGCCGAGACCAGGCCGTCGAGCACGGCCAGCGCGTCGGCGTAGCGGCCGGCGACGATGCGGGCCGCGGCCAAACCGCGGGCCGCTGGCGCGTGGCCCGGCTGGGCGTCGAGGGCCGCCTGGGCCATGGCCATGGCCCGGGCCGCATCGCCCTGGCGCATGTAGGCATCGACCAGCAGACCGGCGACGGCGGCGTCGTCCACGCCACTACCGCGGGCCTGGTTCCAGGCGTTGACCGCGCCGCGATCGTCGCCGCCGAGCGCCGATGCCGCCCCGAGCAGCAGGAGCACTGGCCCCGGCGCGACGCCCTGCGCCAGGGCTTGCTGTAGCGGCACGGCGACGCTCCGGGGCGCATCGCCGAGTCCGTAGAGCCCGAGGCCGCGCAGCGCCTGGGCGATCGGTCGCTCGGTGGGCTCAATCGGCGCCTCGCGCACCAGGTCCTGGAATCGGCCGGCGGTCGCGGCGGCGAGCAGCCGTGACAGGCCGTCGCTCGGCGTCGCCGGCGTGAGGCCGCGCACCAGCGTGTCGAGTGTCGCCGGGGCGAGCAGGTTGGCGCGGCGGAACGCCTGCCCCGGCGCCGGCGCTTCGTTGAGCAGGCTCTGCGGCGTGCCGACCACCTCGAAGGGGACGTCGCGCGTGGCGCTGACGCCGGCCAGGTGATCCACCGCGGTGATCGCGAGGCGATAGCGGCCGCGCACGAACTTGGTGAGCGGCGCCTGAACGGCCGGGAACACCGG
>CAYUAX010000339.1:0-3231 GCA_964442845.1 uncultured Bifidobacteriaceae bacterium
CGGGCGGCGGGGATGGGCGGTCGGGCACGGGCGGCGGGCACGACGCGGTCGCGAACCGTGGGGGCGGCGGCGGCGGCGCGCGATTCTCGGGCACGGGCGGCGACGGGTCCGCGGGAATCGTCATCATCCGATACCCGACGGGGGCATGACGGCGCAGAACCGATGCCAGGCGGTCAGCGACAGGATCACGACCAGGAGCACGACTTCGATCCAGCGGCGTATCACGGGTCGATGCTAGTAGACGAGGGAAGCGGCATTTTTCTGACAACGTTCTGACACGCCGGGCGTAGGGCTCCACACCCGAACGTCGTGCCTGCCTGGGCACGGCGCCTCGCCGCTGGGAGGCAGCGAGGGGAGGCTCGGCGACATCAGGCCGCACGGACAGAAGGCACCCGTGCTGGACGGCTTCGGCCGCCCGGTGCGTGGTGCCTTTTGTCGTCTGCGGCACTTTCGACCCGACGGGACGACGGGGGCGGGGGACGCGATGACGGATCGAATCGAGCGAATGCTCAACAAGTACGGCGTGGCAGTGGTTATCGCGCTGTTCCTGGTGTGGTGGATGACGACCGACATCAGCGGGCGTATCGGTCGCATGGACGACCAGCTCGGCGACCACGTCAAGGAAACGAACTTCTATCTCAGGCAAGTCTGCCTGAACACCGCGCAAACCGAAGCGGAGCGCGCCGGCTGTATCCCGCGGTAGGGGGCACCCGGGTCCGCGCGAAAGGGTTCCATGATGACGACACGAGAAAAGGTACGGATCCTCGACACGAGCGCCAGGATTGCGGCGCTGATGTTCCTGTTCATCGCCGCCGTCAGTGCGGTCGTCACGGTCGCGTGCGCGCCCATCCGGCCGCCGGCCGTGGTGACACCGGACGCCGCACACCTCGAGGCCGCCGGCGACGACTGCGCGGCCCTGTGGCAGGACGAGCTCGGGCGCCCGATCGACGTCCTGGCGCTGGCCGACTGCCGGTCGGCGGTCGCGGAGGGCCGGCGGACGATTGAAGACTTCCGGGTGCAGCTGCGCGCCAGCGGGGAATACGCCGACTATCAGGCGCGGCTCGAGGCCGAGCGGCGCCCAGTGGCTCGGCGCGGGGTCGTCGGCCTGGCAGGGCGGACGTTCGTCGACGCCGACGGCCCATGGCTGGCGGTCGGTACGACCTGCTTCTGGTGCGGCTGGGGCTACCTGCACGAGCGCGAGCGGCTCGACGCGAACCTCGCCGCGCTGGCGGGCCGGGTCGACTACGTGCGCGCCCTGGCGGTCGTCGGGCCTCGCGGCGGCTGGGAGGACCGGACGGTCAGCGCGGCCGACGTGTTCGGGTCGGATGTCATCGCCGGCACGACCGACGCGGCGTACGCGCACGGCCTGCGCGTGCAGTGGACGATCTTCGGGGGCCTCGACAGCACGCCGACACCCGAGGCCCGCCGGCAGCTGGTGCACCGCGTCGTCGAGCAGCTCGCGTCACGGCGCGAGAAGGTGCAGCTCGTCGAGGTCGCGAACGAGGGCTGGCAGAACGGGTTCGACGGGGAAGAGGGGCGGCAGGAACTCATCGCCCTGGGCAATCTGGTCCGGGCGGCGCTGCCCGGCGTGCCGGTCGCGCTCACGGCGCCGAACACCGTCGAGGTCCGCGACTACTACGAGGGCTCGAGCGCGACGGTCGCGACGGTGCACACCGAGCGGAACGTCACCGGCACGGGCGGCATGTTCCGACCGGTTCGCCAGGCGCGCGAGTACGTCGGCCTGACGTGGATCAACAACGAACCCATCGGGCCGCAGTCGTCCGTCGCGGCCGACGACGATCCTGACCGCCTCGCGCTGGCGGCGGCGTACACGTGGCTGTGCAACGGCGCCGCGTACGTCTATCACACCGGGGCGGGCATTCGCGGCGGCGGCGCGGCGGACCGGGCGCGGGGACGGTCGGCCAACTTCGCCGAGGTCCCGCACTTCGACGCGACGCTCGAGCGGCTGGCCGCGCTGCGCGAGATTCTGCCGCCGGACCTGCCGAACTGGACCTGGCAGAACTCGAACTCGCGATTCCCGGCGTACCTGTTCGCGACGCCGTACGAGGACGAGGGCGGGACGCATATCGTCGCACCCGAAGACGAGCTGCTCCGCGCGTTCGCGGCGTATGCCGCCGACGGGCGGTTCGTGGTCATCCCGATCGCGGTGACGCGGCCGGTGCCGTTCACGGCGAAGCGGTCAATCGCGTTCGCGGTGCACGACGTGCGCAACCTGCGCGCGGCGACCGCGGTGACGCTCAGCGCGGGCGAGACATTCACCCTGCAGCCCACACCGGGCGCCGTGTTCGTGGGGCGGTTCCGGTGACGCCCGAGGTCATCAACACCGTCGTCGTGCGGCGTGACCAGGGCGTCGAGCCATCCGTCGCGAAGACGGCCGCAGCGATGCCGGACATCGCGGTGCGCGTGATGAGCCCGGTCGCGGTCGTCCTGGTGCGCGCCCTCCGCGTCTACCTGCAGACGCTGGTCGGCCTGCTCGGCACCGGGGCGATCGCCTCGGGCATGGTGCCGCCGGACCTGCTGCCGGCGGGCGACTTCGCGCACGCGCTGCGGGTCGCCGCCGGGATGAGTCTGGGCCCGGCGTTCGTGTGCGCGGCACAAAACACCATCGAGTTACTCGGGCGGCTCGATGAACGGCTGCCGCAGTTACGCCCGTAAGGTCAGCGAGGAAACCATCATGTCGAAGCTGGGAAAGCTGGGGTCGTTTTTCAAGCGGGTCGGCCGCGTCGCGCCGGCGATGCTCGCGCTGCACCCGACGCTCGCGCCGATCGCGGTGCCGATTGCGGCGGCGATTCAGGAAGCCGAGGCCATCAAGGGCAGCGGGCCCGAGAAGATCGCGCACGTGGTCGGCGTGGCGACGGAAGCGGCGAAGGCCGTCAACGCGGCCGCTCGGCGCAAGGTGCTCGACCCGGCCGAGGTGAAGGTCGCGACCGAAGCGGTCGTGTCGGCCGTCATCAGCGTCGTCAACGTCGCGAAGGACTGACGAATGGCGAAGCGGGCACCCGTGGTGCGGACACCGGCGCCGGCGACGCGCACGCCGAAAGCGGTGCCGACCGTCCCGCCGCGGGTGCCGCCTCGGCTGCAGGTGCCGGATTCAACGCGGAAGATCGGCCGATTCGTCGTGCCGTTCTATGACTACTGATGGACTGCCCACACTGCGGCACGCCTGGCGCGCTCGAGCGGGTCGGGGCGGTGTGGGTCTGCTGGTGCTGC
>CAYUAX010000340.1:0-3214 GCA_964442845.1 uncultured Bifidobacteriaceae bacterium
GGTCGAAGCCGGCGCCGATCGCCCGCGGCCGCAGGAAGTCGATCCGCTCGCCGCGCGCCGCCGCCGGTGTCGCGGCGATGGTCTCGGTGATCGGCCGTGCGCCGGCGGCGCTGGCGGCTGTCGCGTTGGTCGCACCGGGCGTCGCGTCGGGGCGGGCCGCCGGCACCGCCGTCCGCTGCACCTGGATGGCGAACGCCGCCGCGCCGGCGACCAGGGCCGCGGCGACGACGGCGGCAGTCCGGGTCACGGAATTCGCGCCACCTTGGTCACCGTGATCGGCGGCGTCAGCCGCTGCGCCTCGGTGTTGGTGGTGCGGTTGGCCGACGACGGCGCCTGCTGGATCCTGCGGACGACGTCCATCCCCGACACGACGCGTCCGAACGCCGCGAAGCCCTGGCCGTCGGGATTGCGCTGGCCGCCGAAGTCGAGCGACGGCTGGTCGTTGATGCAGATGAACCAGCCCGACGTCGCGCTGTCGGCGGTGCCGCGCGCCATCGACACCGCGCCGTCGACGTGCTTGAGTCCGGTGACGCTGGTCCGCTCGAGCGGAATCGGCGGGAAGCCCTGCTTGGCGAACTTCTCGCTGACGCCGGCCTGGATCACCTCGATCTTGATCGGGCTCTCGGGCTGGTTGTCCATCTTCACCGTGCGGTGGAAGGTGCCGCCGTCGTAGTGGCCGGCGTCGACGTAGCGCAGGAAGTTGGCGGTCGTGCCCGGTGCCTTGGCCGGGTCGAGCTCGAGGACGATGTCGCCGAGCGTGGTCTGCACGCGGACGCGCACCGGCTTGGCGCCCTGCGCCTGCAGCAGCGAGCCGGCGGCGAGCGCGACCGCGAACGTGAGGGCGGCCGTGACCGCCAGGAATCGTGACCGTGTCATGCGTGTCTCCAAAAGACCAGAGGGCGGATGCCGAAGCATCCGCCCTCGCAGTGTGACATCGTGTTTCGCTAGCCGCTAGCCGCTAGCCGCTAGCCGCTAGCCGCTAGCCGCTAGATCAGTATCTGTAAGTGACCGCGAACTGGAACTGCCGCCCCGGAAACACCGCCGAGCCGCCGACGTGCTGGCCGAAGTTGGCGGCACCGACGATGCCCACGTACCCATCGGCGGTCAGGTTCCAGTTGTTGAACACATTGAAGGCGTCGGCGCGGAACTCCAAGCGGTCCTGGCCGATCTGGAACGTCCGCGACAGCGTGACGTCGGTGTAGTTGATGAAGTCACCGCGCTCGGTGTTCCGGGCGCCGGGCCGCGGCGCCTGGCAGCCGCGGGTGCTGCACTGGGTGAGGCCGGTGCCGGTCGGGTTGCCGGTGTAGCGGATCGAGTAGGGCGTGCCGCTCTGCGAGTGCTGCACGCCGCTCAGCCGCCAGCCGTTGAGGATGATGTTGTCGCCCGGCAGGTCCCACGTGGCGCTGGCGACGAAGTTGTGCGGCGTGTCGGCGCCGGTGCGGCCGCGGTCCAGCTCGGGATCCGAGCTGTCCTCGGGCGCGAACCAGTGGTTCAGCCGATCCTCGGCCTTCGACAGGGTGTAGGACGCCGTCAGCGTCAGGTCCTGCGACTGATGGCGGCCGGAGAAGCGCACGCCCTGGTACCAGTAGCGGCCGTCCATGGTCAGCACGTCCATGCGCCGGAAGCCGTTGGGGGCCGGCGTCAGCGGCCGGGTGGCGTCGGCCTGCGCGGCGGTGCGGAACACGGTGGTCAGCGGCGCCGCGGCCATCGCCGCATTCAGCGCCGCCTTGTCGACCGGCGCCGCCTGGTTGACGTCGAGGAAGCCGTGCTTCACGCCGCGGTTGATGTTGGCGGCGATTTCGACGCTGGCGCGCGGGCCGACCTGGCGCTGGATCGACATGTTGCCGGCCCAGGCGTACTCGTTGCCGAGGTCGGGCGAGATCTCCTGGATGTCGCGGGCTGGCAGGATCGCCCCCGGCGGGAACGCCGGCAGCGTGTTGGGGAACACCGGGAAGAGCGGATCGTTCGGCGTCAACGACAGCACCACCTGGCCGTTGCGGCCGCTGACGCCGCCCTTGACGATGGTGAAGATCGGATGCTGCTGCGTGAAACGGCCGAAGCCGCCGCGTACCGACCACTTCTGCTCGCCGGTCGGATCCCAGGCGAAGCCGACGCGCGGGTCGAAGTTGTTGGTGTCGGTGCCGGCCGGCCAGTCGGGGATGTCCTTGATGAACTCGACGTCGTAGCGCAGGCCGAGGTTGAGGGTGAGGTTGTCGCGGACGCGCCAGTCTTCCTGGAAGAAGCCGCTGACGACGGTGGCCTTCGGATACATCATCCGCGCTTCGGGGACCAGGGCGAACGACTGCCGATAGAGCGAGGGGGTGGGTGCCACCGCCGGGCTGCCGTTGAAGGTGTAGACGCCGTTCTGCAGCGGCTGGAAGAGCTGGTCGGTGACGTCGTAAGTGATCGACGCGCCGGCCTTCATGGTGTGCTTGCCGAACCACATCGACACGGTGTTGCTCAGGTCGTAGGTCACTTCCGGAATCACGCCCCAGGTCCCCTGGTCGTTGCCGCCGGAGATGGAGTAGTTGGTGCGCTGGATGCTGACGCCGTCGAGCTTGGCGGCGCGGCGGTCGGTGTAGCGGGAGTACTGCGAGCGGACTTCGTTCAGCAGCCGCGGCGAGATCACCGAGGTGAACATCCCGTGCACCGTGTCGACGTTGTTGTCCCAGATGAACCCGGTGCCGGGCAGGCTGAGGCCGCCGGCCTCGTTGTCCTTCTGCCAGCGCACGCCGTTGTAGCGCACCGCCAGCGAATGGATCGGGTTGAAGCGGTAGTCGATGCGCAGGTGCGTCTGATGCTCGTCGGCCGGCGTCTTCACCGCGGATTCGGTCGCCGCCGGCGAGGTCAGCGCCACCTGGCTGCGCTCGCGGCGGAACTCGTAGCTGCCGAAGTAGAACATCTTGTCCTGGATGAAGGCGCCGCCGATGACGCCGCCGAGCTGCTGCTGGTTGTAGGGCACGTCGACCCGGGCCAGCGGCGGCCGGGCGTCGAGGTCGCCCGGACGCAGCATCAGGAAGGCCGAGCCGGCCACCGAGTTCGTGCCGCTCTTGGTGATCATGCTGGCGACGCCGGCCGAGTGGCCGCCGAACTCCACCGAGAAGGCGTTGGTGATGAGCTGCACCTCCTTCACCGTCTCCAGCGCGAAGCCGCCCGAGCCCTGCTGCGGCGCGCGCTGCAGGGTGAGCCACTTGGAGTGGTTGTTGGTGCCGTC
>CAYUAX010000341.1:0-3200 GCA_964442845.1 uncultured Bifidobacteriaceae bacterium
GGCCCAGCTCGGCGGCGAACTTGGTCATCACGATGGAGCCGAGCGCCATCACCATGCCGCACGAGAGGTCGATGCCGGCGGTCAGGATGATCAGCGTCTGGCCGATCGCGATGACGCCGACCACCATCACCTGCTGCAGGATCAGCGAGAAGTTCTCGCCGCTGAAGAAGCGCTCGGTGGTGGTGCCGAAGAAGACGACGGCGATCAGCAGGGCGATGAAGGGCCCGAGCTGGCCGATCGGCGGAAGCTTGCTCTTGAGAGTGTCCACGGGGGTTCCTCGCTGGAGACGACGCGATGGAGGGGGCGACCCGGAGGCGCGTCGCCCCCGGGACTCCGTCCTGCAGAAGCAGGGACGTCAGGGACGCCTTACTTCTTGCCCCAGCACAGGTCCGTGCCGGTCTTGACGTCCTTGCTGTCCACGCCGGCCACCGACTTCGCGGCGATCAGCGTGACGCCGGTGTCGACGTAGCCGGCGACCTTCTTGCCGCTCTTGGCGTACTCGACGCCGGCCTCGACGCCCATCGCGGCCATCTTCAGCGGGTACTGCTGGCTGGTCGCGGCGATCACGCCGTCGCCGACGTTCTTCACGCCCTCGCAGCCGCCGTCGACCGAGACGATCAGCACGTTCTTCTCCTTGCCGGCCTTCTTCAGCGCGTTGTAGGCACCGGCGGCGGCGGGTTCGTTGATCGTGTAGACGATGGTCACGTCGGGCGCCTTCTGCAGGCAGTTCTCCATCGCGGTCTGGCCCTTCGCGCGGTCGCCGAAGCTGTCGGCCATGCACACCACCTCGGCCGGCTTCGCGAGTTCGTTGTTCTTCGCGTCGAAGCTCTGCAGGCCCATGCCCTGCAGGAAGCCGTTGTGGCGCTGCGCGCCGACCGGGTGGCCGGGGAACAGGTCGAGCGTGACGATCTTCGCCGGCTTGCCCGCCGTGGCGGCCTTGGCGTACTGGCCGATCAGCACGCCGGCCTTGTAGTTGTCGGTGGCGAACAGCGCGTCGGTGGCGTCGGCCGGGTCGGTCGGGCTGTCGAGCGCGATCACCATCACGCCGCGGTCGCGCGCCTTCTTGATCGCCGGGATGATGGCCTTGCTGTCGCTCGGCGTGATCAGGATGGTCTTCGCGCCGGCGGCGATCATGTTCTCCATCGCGGTCACCTGGCCGGCGTTGTCGCCGTCGGTCTTGCCGGCGCCGGTCAGCAGCTTGGCGCCCTTGGCCTTGGCGGCCTCGGCGGCGCCTTCCTTCATCTTCACGAAGAACGGGTTGGTCTCGGTCTTCGTGATCAGGCCGATCACCGGCTGGCTCTGGGCGTGGGCGATGCCGGCGGCAAGCAGGGCGGCGACGAAGGCGATGGGCTTGAGTTGCATGACGTGTCTCCTCGGCGAGGTGTGTGGTGGCGGGATGGAGTGATTCTGGTCGGCGCCGATTAATAAATCAACCGGATTTATTAATGGAAAACCCGGATGGGCGACGGCGCGATGGACGCCGATGCTTGCGGCCACGCACAATCTCAAAACGCTTTGGAGAAACCGATGATCCTCGTCTGTGGTGAAGCCCTGATGGACGTGTTCGCGGCCGGCGACACGCCGACCGGCCTGACGCTGGACGCCCGCGTGGGCGGCTCGCCGTTCAACGTGGCGGTCGGCCTGGCGCGGCTGGCGCAGCCGTCGGCCTTCCTCGCGGCGGTGTCGTCGGGCTTCCTCGGCGACCGGCTGATGCGCGCGCTCGCCGAGGAGAAGGTCCACACCTCCACCGTGGTGCGCACCCCGGCCCGCACGACGATCAGCCTGATCGGCCTGGACGCCCGCGGCGTGCCCTCGTACGACTTCTACGGCGAGGGCGCGGCCGACCGCCAGCTCGGCATGGATGCGATCGCCGCGCTGCCGGCGGGCATCGCCGCGATCCACGTCGGCTCGTACGCCACGGTGGTCGAGCCGGTCGCGACGACGCAGCGTGCCTTGATCGACCGCGAGCATGGCCGCACGGTGATCTCGTACGACCCGAACCTGCGCTTCAACGTCGAGCCCGACCGGGCGAAGTGGCGCGACATGCTCGCCTTCATGCTGCCGCGCACCCACCTGCTGAAGATCAGCGACGAGGACCTCGGCCTGCTGATGCCCGGCGCCACGCCCGAAGCCTTCGCCGCCGAGGCGCTGGCCGCAGGCGTGAAGCTGGTCGTCGTCACGCGCGGGGCCGAGGGCGCGACGGGCTGGACGGCTGCCGGCCGCGCCGACGCCGCACCGGTCAAGGTCGCCGTGATCGACACCGTCGGCGCCGGCGACACCTTCCAGGCCGCGCTGCTGACCTGGCTGGCCGAACAGGGCCGGCTGAGCCCGGCCGGCATCGCCGCCCTGTCGACGGCGGACACCGGCGCCGCACTCGCGTTCGCCGCACGGGCGGCGGCGATCACCTGCTCCCGCCGCGGTGCGGACATGCCACGGCGCGCGGAGCTGCCGGGCGGCTGACGGCTATGCTCCCCGCCGGGAGGACATGCGCATGGCGCGGGAGACGATCGTCGTCCGGGACGGAGCCGGCGCCTTGGCCGCGGGCACGGGCGCCTTCTTCAATGGCGGCGACGGCGACGAGGTCCTGATCGCCACCGCGGCGGACGACCGCTTCGGCGGCATGGCCGGCAGCGACACCCTCTACGGCGAAGGCGGCAACGACGTCCTGTTCGGCCACGAGGCGGTGTTCAGTGCCGACTTCCCGGCCCCGGACGGCGACGACGAACTGCACGGCGGCGACGGCCACGACGCCTTGCGCGGCAACAACGGCGACGACCGCCTGTACGGCGATGCCGGCGACGACGCGCTGCGCGGCGATGCGGGCAACGACCTGCTCGACGGCGGCGCCGGCGCGGACGTGGCGAGCTACCGGTTCGACACCCAGTCGCCGCTCGCCGGCGTGCTGCTCGACGCGTCGGGCACCGGCAGCCCGGCCGAGACGACCCTGTCCGACGGACTCGGCGGCATCGACACGCTGGTCGGCATCGAGTCCGTGCTGCTGATCGGCGCGGATTTCGACGACACGCTGATCGGAGGCAGCGGGGGTGACTCGCTGATCGGCCTGGCCGGCAACGACTCGCTCGTCGGCGGGCCCGGCCGCGACGAACTGTACGGCGGCGACGGTGGCGACCGGCTCGACGGCGGCAGCGGGTTCGACACGGCCGGCTTCGCCGGCGCGGCCGCCGCGGTGGTCGCCGACC
>CAYUAX010000342.1:0-3191 GCA_964442845.1 uncultured Bifidobacteriaceae bacterium
GATCTGCGCCTGGGCGCGGCCCAGCGCGGCGCCACGCGCCACCAGGTCGGAGCCCGAGGCCAGCTGGTCGTACTGTGCGCGGGCTTCGTCGTAGCGGCCGAGCGCGACCAGCACCGCCGCGGCGTTGAAGCGGGCCAGGCGGCCGGGGCCGCTCGATGGGCTGGCCTCGGCGGCAGCCAGGAACTTCGGCAGCGCCGCCTCGAGCTTGGCGCGTTCGGTGGGATAGGTGCCGGGCGCCTGCGTCGGGGCCGCGGTGGAGCCGGCCTCGGCCGGCGGGATCGGCGCCTGCACCGGCGCCTCGTAGACGACCATCGCGTCGGCCAGCAGACCGCTCACGGCGTTGTCGGCGTTGCGCCGCCACGTCGTGTAGCCGGCGATGACGATCAACACCGCCAGGACGGCGCCGCCGATCATCAGGTACTGGTTGCGATGCTGGTTGGCGCTGGCCAGGGCCTTCGCCAGCTCGTTCTCTTTCAGGTGCTCGCGCTCGGAGTGCTTCATATCGGGGCTAATCCGGGGTCGCCGACGGACCTCACAGTGTATCAGTCCGCCCCGTCGGCCGTCACGTCGTAGCGCCAGGCTTCCCAGCGTGGACCGCAGTGCAGCTCGGGTCGCACCTGCAGCACGCGCACCCCGGCGCCGGCGAGGATCGTCTCGACCTCGGAGCGCGGCACGGCGTGCATCTCCATCACCGGCTCGAATCCCGCGGGCTCGGGCGGGGCGACGGCCGCCGGCGCCGATGCGTCCGATCCCGGCAGCGACAGCCGCACCGTGCCGCCGCCCATGGCCGCGAACCACAACACGCCTTCGTGCACCAGGTCGAGTTCCACCACCGCGGCCGGCGCCGGCGGCGGCCACGAGACGTCGAGAGCGACGACGACCGACTCACCCGCCTCCAGCGGCAGCGGCACCGCGGCGCGCCGGTCGTCCGGGGCCACCACGGCCCCGTCGGCGGCGAGCCAGTGGTTGCCGACGTTGAGCGGCGTGCCGGCCGGCCAGTCCACGCCGCTCGTGTTCGTGACGGTGACGTCGATGCGGGCGCTGTCGCCGTGCGGCAGCACCGCCCCGGCGTCGATCCTCCCGTGATACGCCTGCGGTGCCAGAGCCCCGGCGGGCAGCACCGGCGCCTCGAGTGGTCGGCTCGGCAGATCGAAGGACAGGAACCCGCCTGGCGCGAGCACCCGGGCCAGCTCGGCGACATAGGCGCGCGAGTACTCAGGCGCGATGTGCTGCAGCACCCGACCGGTGACGACCAGGTCGATCGAGCGGCTGGCGAGGGTGCTGAGGGGCGGCGCGGCCTGCACGGCGTAGGTCACGCGGTCGCCGTGCCGGTTGAACGTGCGGGCGTGCGCCACCATCGACGGCGCCACGTCGAGGCCGAGGACCGCGTCGGCGTGGGCCGCCAGCGCCTGCGTGAGCCGGCCGACGCCGCAGCCGAAGTCCAGCGCCCGCCGTCGGCGCCGCGGCAGGCCGAAGCGCCGCGCTTCCGCGACCAGCGCGTCGATCTCGGCGACGCCGGTGGCGAAGAACTCCGCCGGAGTCCAGCGCCCGCCTTTGCGCGCCGGGTCGGTGAGGATGGCCCACAGGGGATCGCGGACGCCGAAGGCGTCCCAGTGGCGCTGCAGTTCGTCGAGGTCCATCGGGGGGAGAAACGCACGCGCACGATATCCCATCACGGCGGCGTGCCGCGCGGTGTCACGCGCCCGGGTCGGCGACCAGCACGCGGGCATGACACGTCCCGCCGCCGCGGGCGAAGGTGAGCTCCGCGGTGGTGGCGTGCATGGCCGCGGGCATCCAGCGGCTGCCGCGGGAGTTCTCGAACGCGAGGAGGCGGAACCCGACCAGCGCGCCGCGCGGCACCGCCTTCTGCTCGTCGCTCACATAGCGTCCGGTCGCCGGCCGGCCAGCGCTGCCGGTGCGCCCCACGCCGGCGATCGCGACGTCGACGCGCGGCCAGTCGACGACGTCGAGATTGCGGATGGCCAGGACGTCGTCATGCCAGTCGTGCAGCGCGGCCACCGGCGAGTCGCGCCGTACCACCGACACCGCGGCGGCCCCGTCGATGATGCAGTCCGCCGGGACGTCGGGCGCGCAGCCGCCAAGGACTGGACCGAGTAGCAGGACGATCGCGGCGAGGCGGTGCATGCGGGAGCGGCGGAGCGCCAGAGCGACTGTCGCGGTCTCGGCGATTGGTGGCGCGCCCGGTGCGAATCGAACGCACGACCCCCCGCTTAGGAGGCGGGTGCTCTATCCCCTGAGCTACGGGCGCAACGTCGCTACTGTACCAGAGCCGCCGCACCGGTCGGCCGCGGCGTCAATAGGTCAGCACCGAGTGGATCGGCGTGTCGCCCAGCCGATCGCGGCCGCGCAAGGCCGCCAGCTCGATCAGGAACGCCACGGCGTGGATGCGGCCGCCCAGCCGCCGCACCAGGTCCACGGCGGCCCGCGCCGTGCCGCCGGTGGCCAGCACGTCGTCCACCAGCAGCACGCGCTGGCCGCTGGTGACCGCGTCGGTGTGGATCTCGAGGGCGTCGGTGCCGTACTCCAGGGCGTAGGACTCGCGCAGGGTCGCGGCCGGCAGCTTGCCCGGTTTGCGGATCGGCACGAACCCGGCGCCGAGGCGGTCGGCAATCGCCGCGGCCAGGATGAAGCCGCGGCTCTCGATGCCGATCACGCGCTCGATGCCGGCGGCGCGGTACGGCGCCGACAGCGCGTCGATGGCGTCGTGCAGGCCGGCCGGGTCGGCGAGCAGCGTCGTGATGTCGTAGAAGAGGATGCCCGGCTTCGGGAAGTCGGGGACGTGGCGGATCTTCGACTTGAGCTGGTCCATGAGGGCTCGCGGGGACACGCGTCAGGCGACGGTGAAGGGGGTGGTGCGTCCGGACGGCGGCCGATCGTCGACGGCGACGTGCTCGACCACGGCGCGGGACGGCCCGCGCCACAGCGCACGTTCGAACCGCTCGAGCGCCTCGGTCGGGCCCTCGGCTTCGACTTCGACGCGCCCGTCGTCGAGGTTGCGCACCCAGCCGTGCAGGCCGTCGCGCCGGGCGGCGTCGAGCGCGAACAGCCGATAGCCCACGCCCTGGACGCGGCCGGAGATGACGTAGTGCCGCGCCGTTCGCACGCCGTGATTGTAGCGGTTCAGGCGCCGAGACGGTCGATCAGGCGGTAGAGCGCGCGGCGGCTGATGC
>CAYUAX010000343.1:0-3157 GCA_964442845.1 uncultured Bifidobacteriaceae bacterium
GGCCGAGGCGTCGCCGTGGGCGTCGCGCAGCCGCGCAGCGGCGGCTTCGTCGTCGCCGGCCGCGGCATCGCCGGCCGCGCCTTCGAGCGCCGCGGCAGCGGCGGGCGGGCACGCCGCCTGGCCGGCGGCGTTCCCGGTGACCGCAACGGCCAACGCGGCGATTATGCCGGCCACCACACGTTTCTGGACATTCGATGACATCCGCTGATCCGCGCCGAACGGCCGCGACGGCCGAGGTATCATCATGACCGCGATTCGTTCGCGGAGGGTAAGGTCCGATGAAGCACTGGGGATCGTCGATCACGTCGCGCCGGCCGCGCCTTGCGCTGATGGCCGCGCTCGCGGCCGCTGGCTCGCTGGCGGTCGTCGGCGCCCAGCAGCCGCCGGCGGCCGCTGGACAGAAACCCGCGGCGCCCGCCGCGCCTGCCGCCCCGGCGGTGCCCACGCTCGCCGCACCGACGCGGGCGATCGTCCCGGTCGCCGCCAGCTCGGTGGCGGCCAAACCCGATCAGTGGCTGGGCGAGTACGTGGCGATGACCGGCATCGTGGAAGCCAGTGTCGGCACGCTCGCCTTCACCGTCGATCAGGACAAGACCAAGACGGGCAGCGACGTGCTGGTGCTGGCGCAGCGGATGAGCGATCCGGTGACGCCCAACACCTACGTCACCGTGATCGGCCTGCTCATGAAGTACGACCCGGCCGACGTCGCCGCCAAGTCGAAGGCGCACGCCGGCGACCTGCCGGCCGATGTGGTCGCGAAGTACAAGGGCAAGCCGGTGGTGCTGGCCACCTCGGTGGTCAACGACCGCATGCTCGACCTGGCCCGCTTCATCCCGCCGCCGATGACGCCCGACGAAGAGGCGCTGCAGAAGGCGATGCGCGGCGTGCCCGCCCAATCGGGCGAGATGCGCAAGGGCGCCGACGCCTCCAACGTCGAGATGGCGACCAAGAACACCGCCTCGCTCGCCGCCGCCTTCGCCGAGACCGAGGCCTTCATGAAGAAACGCGGCAAGCTCGACGCCATGAAGTGGGCCGCCGATGCCCGCGCCAACGTGCTGGCCGTCGAGAAGGCCGCCAAGGGCGGGCAGTGGGACGCCGCCAAGACCGCCGCCGCGGCGGT
The DNA here is from genome assembly GCA_964442845.1 of uncultured Bifidobacteriaceae bacterium. Taxonomy (GTDB): domain Bacteria; phylum Acidobacteriota; class Vicinamibacteria; order Vicinamibacterales; family UBA2999; genus CAWAYR01. The sequence continues at coordinate 1,121 of CAYUAX010000343.1, forward strand.
CGGCAGCGCCTGCGGCACCTGCCACACCCCGTATCGCGAACGCCTGGAAGACGGCTCGTTCCGCTTCAAGGCCGGAGCGACGCCAGCCACGACGAAACCCGGGCAGTAGCGCCCGCCGGGGTCGGCGGCTACTGCAGGGGAATGAACTCACCGGCGTCGATGACGCCGCCGCGCACCGTGTAGTGCGTGACACCTGAGAGCGGCGGCACCGGCCCGCTGCCGCCGCCGACAATCGCGGCCGCCTGCTCGAAGCGCGTCGTCACCGGCGACCCGTAGCGAATCAACTCGCGCAGGTGAATGTGGCCGGCGAGCGCCAGCGGCCAGCGCGACGCCGGCAGCACCGCGCCCACCGCGGCGAAGTTCGAGACGACGTGGCGAAAGATGGTGCGGCCGCCCACCTCGAGTGTCGTCGGCGCCGCCCCGCCGGTGGTGTAGCCCTTCACCATTTCGGCCGCGCTCACGAACGGGATGTGGTTGAAGGTGACCACCGGCATCGCCGGCGGAATCGCCGCCAGGTCGGCGGCCAGCCAGCGCAGCTGCGCGTCGTCCACGTGGCCGTAGTACCAGCGATCGGCGACATCCACCGTGTCGAGGCCGACGAAGTGCAGGCCGCCGTAGGTGAACGAGTAATAGGTCGGCCCGAGCCGTGAGCGGTACATCCCCTTGCCGTAGAGCGGATGCGTCGTCTCGACCTTCGACAGATGGCGCTCGATGCCGAAGTTCTCGTGGTTGCCGGGCACACTCCACACCGGCATCGGGAACCGGCCGATCTCGGCCTGATACAGCGCGAAGTAGCCGGCCGCCTCGGTGTCGCCGACCCACAGCGCGTCACGCACCAGGTCGCCGGTCATCAGCACGAACGCCGGCCGCCGCGACGGCGCGCACACTGGCCAGCCGCGGCAGGCTGGCGGCGTCGGTGTGCGGATCGGACGCGTGGAGGAACGTGAACGCCGCGTCGCCGCCGGGCCGTGCCGCCAGCGCGAAGTCCACCGCTGCCGCGGCTGGCTTCCAGAAGCTGCCGCTCGCGCGATGGCGATCGGGCACGGAGACGAACACGACCCCCGTGCCGCCGTCGGCGAGCCGATACCGTCCCCGCGCGTCGGTGACGGCCACGGCGTGCTGGTTCGACACCGCGACGCCCGCGACCCCGGCTTCCCCGCCGTCGCGGATGCCGTTGCCGTTCGCATCGAGAAAGACGACGCCGGCGACCGCCGCGTCCTGGGCGCGCGGCGTCGTCGTGATCAGGACGAGCAGCGCGGCGGCTGCCGCCGCCGTGCGAGATCTGCAAGTCATCGCCGCAGATTGTAGGGGAAAAGAACACGGGCGCGAGACCGAAGCCCGCGCCCGCGGCCTAACCATGTGGAAGTGTGACAGCGGCGTTGCGACTGCCCAGCCGCCAGCCGCCAGCCCCTGGCCGCTAGTACCGGTAGTGGGCGGACTTGTACGGCCCCTCGACCGGCACGCCGATGTAGTCGGCCTGCTCCTTCGACAGCGTGGTCAGCTTCACGCCCAGCTTGTCGAGGTGCAGTCGCGCCACCATCTCGTCGAGCTTCTTCGGCAGGATGTAGACACGCTTGGCGTCGTACTGCGTGCCCGACAGCGTCGGCTTGCCGGTGGCGCTGAAGTGCAGGTCGAGCTGCGCGACCACCTGGTTGGTGAACGACGAGCTCATCACGAAGCTCGGGTGGCCGGTGGCGCAGCCGAGGTTGAGCAGCCGGCCCTCGGCCAGCACCAGCACGCTGTGGGCGTCGCGCGCGGCCGTCTTCGGGAACACCCACTCGTCGTACTGCGGCTTGATCTGGACGCGGGTCGCGCCCGACTTCGCCAGGCCGGCCATGTCGATCTCGTTGTCGAAGTGGCCGATGTTGCCGATGATCGCCTTGTCCTTCATCCGCGCCATGTGCTCGACGGTGAGGATGTTCTTGTTGCCGGTGGCGGTGATGAAGATGTCGGCGGTGGCGATGACCTCGTCGATCGTCGTCACCTGGTAGCCTTCCATCGCCGCCTGCAGCGCGCAGATCGGGTCGATCTCGGTGA
>CAYUAX010000344.1:0-3157 GCA_964442845.1 uncultured Bifidobacteriaceae bacterium
TCCTTGGCCACCGTCACGCCGTCCTTGGTGATGGTGGGGGAGCCGAACTTCTTGTCGAGGACCACGTTGCGGCCCTTGGGGCCGAGGGTGACCTTGACCGCGTCGGCCAGCTGGTTCACGCCGCGGAGGATCGCCTGCCGCGACTGCTCGCCGTAAATAATCTGCTTCGCCATGTGCGCGTATCTCCGTTCGAACCTGGGTTACTTCTCGAGCACGGCGAGGACTTCGTCCTCACGCATGATGAGGTACTCGGTGCCGTCGATCTTGATCTCCTGACCCGAGTACTTGCCGAAGAGGATGGTGTCGCCCGCCTTGACGTCGAGGGCGACCTTCTTGCCGTCCTTGTCGGGCTTGCCGGCGCCGACCGCGACGACCTTGCCCTGCTGGGGCTTCTCCTTGGCGCTGTCGGGGATGATGATGCCCCCGACCTTCTGTTCGCCCTCTTCGATGCGCTCGACGAGGATCCGGTCGTGCAACGGACGCAGTTTCGTAGCCATATCGGGAACTCCGCTCCACCAAGCCGCGACCCCCGCCGGGGCCGCTGAAGACCAGCCCGTCGCCGGCCGTGGGCCGGGCCGAACGGGCGCTCGCCTTAGCACTCGCCCCCCACGGGGGCTAGCACTCAAGGCACTAGACTGCCAAACATACCTGCGGGCTCGCGCCGGTGTCAAGCGGGCCGGCGGGCGGCGCTACGCCGCGGAATGGCGGGAGACGCGGATCTTGAGCGCCGTGACCTTGCGGGTCAGGGTGTTGCGGTGCATGCCGAGGACCTCGGCGGCCCGGCTGACGTTGCCATCGCAGGCGGCGACCACCCGGCTGATGAAGCGGCGCTCGAACTCGCGCTGGGCGTCGTCGTAGTGCACGCCCTTGTCGACCATCTCGGCCACCACGCGGTCCAGTTGCTCTCGCATCAAATCTCCAGGGGGCGGCCGGTGAGCCGCTCGAAGGCCTCGAGGTACTTCTCGCGGGTGCGGCGGACGACGTCGTCGGGCAGGCTGGGCACCGGCGGTTGCTTGTTCCAGTGAATCGACTCGAGGTAGTCGCGCACGTACTGCTTGTCGAAGCTCGGCTGCGGCCCGCCCGGCGCATAGCGGTCGGCCGGCCAGTAGCGCGACGAATCCGGGGTCATCGCCTCGTCGATGAGCAGCAGCTCGCCGTCGTCGGTGAGGCCGAACTCGAACTTGGTGTCGGCGAGGATGATGCCGCAGGTGGCGGCATGGGCGACGCCGGCGGCGTAGAGCGCCATCGTGATCGCCTTGCAGCGGGCGAACACGTCGGCGCCGACGATCGCGGCCGCCGTGGCCTCGCTGATGTTCTCGTCGTGGCCCGACTCGGCCTTGGTGGCCGGGGTGAACAGCGGCGCCGGCAGGCGATCCGACTCGCGGAGCCCCGGCGGCAGGGCATGGCCGCAGACCGCGCCGGTGGCGAGGTAGTCTTTCCACCCCGAGCCCGACAGGTAGCCGCGGGCGACGCATTCGACCGGCAGCGGCGTGGTCCGGCGCACCAGCATGGCCCGGCCGCGCAGCTGCGCGGCGTCGCCGCGCACCGCCGCGGGGAAGGCATCGACGTCGGTGCTGATCACATGGTTGGCGGTGATGGCGGCGGTGCGTGCGAACCAGAACGCCGAGAGCTGGGTGAGCACCCGGCCCTTGTCGGGAATGCCCGAGCCGAGGACGTAGTCGAACGCCGAGATGCGGTCGGTGGCGACCAGCAGAAGGTCGTCGCCGACCGCGTAGACGTCGCGGACCTTGCCCTGCCGCAGCCGCGGGACGGACAGCGCAGATTCGATCAGGGGAGAGGCAAGGCTCACGACGGCTCCGGCACGGGGACCGCAAATCGTAGCGATTCGGCTGGAGCGGTGCAAGACCCGCGGCGGACGGTCATGTAGTATGGACCAGCCGCGCTTCGCCCGCCCGCCGGCGGCCGCGCGCCCCGGCCTCACGCATGCGATCGTCGATCCGCACTCTCGTCGTCACCGCCCTGGCCGTCGGCTTGCTGGCGCTGTTCCTCCGCAACGCCAACCTCGACGAAGTGTGGCGGGTGATGCGCGAAGCCCGCCTCGGGCTGGTCGCGGTCGGCGTCGCGTTGCTGTTCTTCGGCTATGCCTGCCGGGCGGCGCGCTGGCAGGTGATGCTGGCGCCGATCGGCCGCACGCACTTCGGCGTCGCGCTGCGCGCGGCGGGGATCGGCTTCGCCGCGTCGTACGTCCTGCCGGCCCGGGCCGGCGAGGTGATCCGGCCGTGGCTGCTCGCCCGGCGGGAAGGGCTGCCGGTGGCGGCCGCCGTCGCCACCATCCTGCTCGAGCGCGTGCTCGACCTGGTGACGGTGCTGGTACTCCTGGCGACCTACTTCCTGGCCTTCGATCCGGGACTCTCGGCGATGGACCCGGTGATGTACAACGCCGTCCGCGGCGGCGCGATGCTGGCCGCGGCGGCCGCCGCCGTCGGCGTCGGCGTGCTGCTGGCGTGTGCCGCCGATCCGGCGCGGCTGAGCCGCCTGGTGGCGTGGTCCACGGCCTGGCTGCCGGCGCGGCCGCGGCAGATCATCACCGCGCTGTCGCAGTCGTTCGCCGAAGGGCTGGCCGCGGTGCGCGACCCGCGGCACCTGGCGCTGGCGCTGTTGTGGTCGCTGCCGCTGTGGCTGGCCATCGCCGCGCAGATCTGGATTGTCTCGCTGGCGCTCGGCGTCGTCCTGCCGGCGGCCGGGTCGCTGCTGGTCACGGCGCTGCTCGTCGTCGGCGTCGCCGTGCCGACACCCGGCGCGGTCGGCGGCTACCACGAGGCGTATCGCCTCTCGGTGACGTCGTTCTTCGCCATCGACAACGACCGCGCGGTCGCCGCCGCGATCGTCCTGCACGCCGTCGGCCTGGTGCCGACGATCGTCGCCGGTGCGTGGATGATGGCGGTGGAGGGCCTGTCGGTCGGCAGCCTCGCCGCCGGCACGCGCGAGACCCAGGAGACGCGGCCGTGAAATGCCCGTACTGCGGCGAGCTCGGCGACAAGGTGGTCGACTCGCGCGAGAGCAAGGAAGGCGACGTCATCCGTCGGCGTCGCCAGTGCCTGAGCGCCGCCTGCGGCAAGCGCTTCACCAGCTACGAGCGGATCGACGAGATCCCCTACATGGTGGTGAAGAAGGACGGCACGCGCGAGCGCTTCGA
>CAYUAX010000345.1:0-3138 GCA_964442845.1 uncultured Bifidobacteriaceae bacterium
CGACAGCCCGCCAAAACGCTTCATTATACGCCGCCTTCAAGCCGAGCAGCAATACGGCGCCGGCGAGTCCGGCCAGCGCCCGGTACTCGCGATTCGCCATCGCCTGCGCCAGCGAAAAACGCCGCACGCGGCCCTCGACGTCGGCCGATGCCGCGCCACTCCGGTACCGCTCGTAACGTTCGCCGAACTTCTCACGCAGGAAGGCCTCCTCGCTGCGAACGGCGGCACTGATGGTGGTCCCCAGGTACACCGCGATGATTGCGGCGACCGCCACGCTGCCCGAGGCGATGCCGAGGCCGAGGCCCATCACCGACGAGCCGACGTAGAGCGGATGGGCGAAGTAGCGATACGGGCCCGACGCCGTCACCTCGCGCGACTTGTTCAGGTGTCCTGCCGCCCACACGCGGAGCGCCTCGCCCACGCCCGCCACCAGCACGCCGGCCGCAAGGGTGGTGGCCGTCGGCCGCGCGAGCCAGAGTACGAACACCGCGCTGGCAAAACCAAGCGACACGCGCAGCCGCGCGAGCCGCCGCGTCAGGTCAGCCACGGGCCCGCCCCGCGGCGTCGAGTCGTCGTTCCACTGCGTCCAGCACTTCCGCCACCTCGATGTCGAGCAGGCACATGCGCGGCTGCCTGCACTGCCGAAGATGATGACACCGGCAGACCGCGGCGCGCGAGACCGACAGGTCGTCGCGTCCGAGCGGGCCGTTGCGTTCGGGCCGCGTCGGCCCGAAGATGCCCACGAGCGGCGTCCCGACGGCAGAGGCGATGTGCGTCGGCCCGGTGTCGCCCGACACCATCACGGCGGCGCGGCGAGCCAGGGCCGCGACGTCGGCAATGGTCGTCGGCGGGGCCGCCAGGGCCGCCCCGCCCGCGGTGGCGACCACCTCGTCGGCGAGCGGGCGTTCCGACGGTCCCCACAACACGATCGACCGCAGCCCGCGGCGGCGCCAGAGTTCCCCGGCGAGGGCACCCAGCCGCGGCGCCGGCCAGCGCTTGTTCGGCCAGGCGGCCCCGGTATTGAGCAGCGCAAACCGCCCCCCCGCCTCTGCGATCGCGGCATCGACCGCGGGGGACGACGGCGCCTCGATCGCGAAGGCGGGTTCACCCGGCTCCACGCCGAGCATCGTGACGATCCCGAGGTTGATACGCACGACGTGGCGCGTCTCCGACGATGCGAACAGCCCCTCTCCGCCGGGGTCGTACCGCTCGGTGTAGAACCAGCTGGCCACGCCCTCGCGCGCGTACGGCGCCGTGAAGCCGATGACGCGCCGTGCACCGGACGCGCGGGCGAGCAGGGCCGACTTGATCAAGCCCTGGAGGTCGAGTGCGACGTCGTAGCCGGTGCGACGAACCGCGGACACGGCGGCGCGGAGCGGCAGGCCGCCCGTGGCGCCGCCGCGATCGTTGACGGCCACCCGGTTGTCGAGCACCGGGACGAGATCGAGGATGTCGCGGTGCCTGGCGCTCACCAGCCAGTCGATGCGCGCGGTCGGCCAGGCGCGCCGCAGCGCCACCGCGACCGGGATCGCATGCACGATGTCGCCGAGGGCGCCGAGCCGGACGATGAGGACCTTCACGGGCGTGTCGGGGTCAGGCTGGAAGCGGCGACGCGGCGCAACCGGTCAGTCACGCGGCTGGCCGCCGGCGATCCTGGCGATGAGTTCGCGGGTGTTGTGATTCTTCGGGTCGCCGACGATCGCCGTGCGGCCCCCGTACGACAACACGACGGCACGCTCGGGCACCGTCTCCACCGTGTAGTCGGTCCCCTTGCAGTGGACGTCCGGCTTGAGCAGCAGCAGCAGCCGCTCGACCGTCGGGTCGCCGAAGAGCACCACGTAGTCCACGCCGCGCAGCGCCGCAACCAGTTCCGCGCGATCGGCCTCGGGGAGCACGGGACGATCGCTGCCCTTCAGGCCGCGCACGGACGCGTCCGTGTTCACCGCGACGACCAGCCGGTCCGCCTCGGCGGCGGCCCCCTGGAGGTAGCGCACGTGCCCCACGTGGAGGAGGTCGAAGCAGCCGTTGGCGAAAGCCACGGTGCGGCCGGCCGCCCTGTCCCGGGCGAGCGCCTCGACGAGCGCCGCTTCCTGCAGGACCACGCCCATCAGCGCGACCTTCGCCGACCGGCGCGCGTGCGCGCGGACGGCGTCGCGTCCGGCGGCGCGTGCGGGCCCGCCCCGTCGCGTGCCACCGCCTGCGCGAGTTCGCGCGCGGACACGGTGGCAGTCCCCCGCTTCATCACCACCAGGCCGCCGGCATAGTTGGCCAGCGCGGTCGCCTCCTCGAAGCTCGCGCCGGCCGACAACGCCGTCGTCAACGTCGCGATGACCGTGTCCCCCGCGCCGGTGACGTCGGCGACTTCGTCGGATCCGAAGATGGGCACGTGAACGGTGGGCCGCCGCGCCTGGAACAGCGCCATCCCGCGGCTGCCGCGCGTGATCAGCACGGCCTGCATCCCGGTCCGGCGCAGGAGGGTCTGGCCTGCGCGCTCCAGCACGTCGCCGTCGTCGTCGATGTGGATGCCGAGGGCCTGCTCGACCTCGGACTCGTTCGGGGTGCAGGCGGTAAGGCCGCGGTAGTCGAGCAGCCGGTAGCGCGAGTCCACGACCACCGGAACGGCGGCGCCCCCGCGTCCGCGCCTGGACAGCGTGTCGCGGATGGCGGTCGCCAGTTCCGGGGTGACGAGCCCGGACCCGTAGTCGGACAGCAGGACGGCGTCGCAGTCGGCGAGCGCCGGCAGGAGCTGCGCGGCGAACGCGCGGGCGACCTCGGCCGGCAACGGCCAGTCGGTTTCACGATCGATCCGTACGACCTGCTGCTTCGCCGAATGGACGCCCCCGGCCAGGATGCGGGTCTTCACGGGCGTGCGGTAGGTGCGCGCGCGCACCACCTGCCTGGTGACGACCGAGCGCGGGAACGTCGCCAGGAGCCGTCGTCCCTCGGCGTCGGTGCCGACCATGCCTGCCACGAGCGCCCGGGCGCCGAGGGCCGCGACGTTGTTGGCCGCGTTGCCGGCCCCGCCGGCCACCACCTCGGTGGCGTCGTACTTCAGGATCAGCACCGGCGCCTCGCGGGAGACGCGCGCCACCTCGCCGTAGATGAACTCGTCGGCGATCAGGTCGCCGACCACGAGGA
>CAYUAX010000346.1:0-3111 GCA_964442845.1 uncultured Bifidobacteriaceae bacterium
ACGAGTAGAACTTCAGCGCGCGGCCGCCGGTGGTGGTTTCCGGGCTGCCGAACATCACGCCGATCTTCTCGCGCAGCTGGTTGATGAAGACCAGCGTGGTCTTCGACTTGGCGACCACGGCGGTGAGCTTGCGCAGCGCCTGCGACATCAGGCGCGCCTGCAGGCCGACCTGGGCTTCGCCCATTTCGCCTTCGATTTCGGCGCGCGGCACCAGCGCCGCCACCGAGTCGACCACCACGACATCGACCGAGCCCGAGCGCACCAGCACCTCGACGATCTCGAGCGCCTGTTCGCCGTTGTCGGGCTGCGACACCAGCAGGTTGTCGATATCGACGCCCAGCTTCTTGGCGTACTCGGCGTCGAGCGCGTGTTCGGCGTCCACGAAGGCGGCCATTCCGCCGTTGCGCTGCGCCTCGGCGATCACCTGCAGGGTGAGCGTGGTCTTGCCCGACGATTCCGGCCCGAACACTTCGACGACGCGGCCGCGTGGGAAGCCGCCGATGCCCAGGGCGTAGTCGATGCTGATCGACCCGGTGGAGATGGCGTCGGCCGGCTGGACGCCGCCCTTCTGGCCCAGGCGCATGATGGCGCCCTTGCCGAACTGCTTCTCAATCTGGCCGACCGCCATCTCGATGGCTTTGAGCCGCTCTTTCACGTCGTCCACAGGCATGATGGGAATCTCCGTCGAGTTCGGGACGGCCGCCGCGTTGGCCGTCGTTCGACAGAGCAGATGCTATCGAGAGGCCAGAGCGAAAGTCAAGTGAAAGTGTGTGAATCGCCAATGTTCTATCGCTTGTATATCAATCACTTAGAAGATTCTCAGACTTTCGCCCCTGGGGCTCCCTCTTGCGGTCGGTTGCAGGCCGTGCACCGCGCCGGTTTGACCGGCTCGGCAGGCGTTGCGTACGGTGACCGCATGAGGCCGGTGTAATGCCCAGTCCGATCGGTCACGCGCTGGGCGGAGTGATCTGCGCGCTGGCCCTCGGCGGCGACCGGCCGCGCCTGGGCCGGGCCGGGCCGATTCGCCGGCTCATCGAGGATCCGTTGGTGCGCGTGGCGGCGGTAGCCGCGGTGCTGCCGGATCTCGACTTCCTCTGGGGGCGCCACAACATGGAGACACACAGTCTCGGCGCCGCGCTGGCCGCCGGACTGGTGGCGTTGGTGGTCACGCGCGGGCGGGCGCGCCGTCTGGCGCTGGTCGTCACCGCGGCGTGGGCCTCGCACGTGCTCTTCGACTGGCTGGGGTCCGACGACACGCCGCCGCTCGGCGTGATGGCGTGGTGGCCGCTCAGCACGTCGTTCGTCTTCGCCGACGCGTACGTGTTCGAGGCGATCTCGCGGCGCTACTGGCTGGCCGGGTTCTGGCGCCACAACCTGTGGGCCGTGGCCACCGAAGTGGTCATGCTGGTGCCGCTGGCGGGCGCCCTGGCCCTGTGGCGCGGCCGGCCGCAACCGCCGCCGGAGTAGCGGCGCTCAACGCGCGGCGGCGGGTCGTGGCGCCGGCGCGCGAAAGTAGAGCCCGACGCGGCGCGGGTCGCTGAGGTCCTGTCCCTCGAACTTCCACGTCCGGCCGTAGGCGAACCGCGCGACGATCGCCGCGCCGGCCGGCACCTTCAGCGGGGATTTCAAGGTGACGGCCGTCGACTGCCCGGGGATCCACGTGCCGAGCGGCTGGACGGCGCCGTCGGCTGTCTTCAGCGACAACTCGACGAGACGGACGATGGCCGGCTGGCCGGGCAGCACGTCCACCGCGTTAAGGCTCTTGCCGGCCGCGGCGGCCGCGTCGAACGTCACGTCGTGGCTCGCCTCGTTCGACGGGCCGGGCAGCGTGAACGCTGCCGGCATCCGCAGCGTGACGTCGGGGGCGCCGGCCGCCCAGTCGGTGCGCAGCGGCACGGCCGGTGGCGCCTTGGCGACGTCGCCGCGCGGCGTGCCGCCATTGGCCCACACCAGGATCATGTCGAACTCGCGGGCGCTCAGCGCGAAGCGGTGCCACGGCTTGGGCGCGTCCTCGCTGAGCAGCTCGAGCCGCAGCGACTCGGCCCACGGCGCCGCGTCGTCGTAGGTGAGCAGCGACATCGGCGCCACGCCGCCTTCCACGTGGCACCGGCCGCAGTGGTCGCGGAATACCGGGAACATGTCGTCGTTGTAGAGATACTTCGACGTGATCGCCTTGTGGGCCTGGCCGGGCACCGTCGCCGTGACGGCGAGGGCCACGGCCAGCAGGCTGGCGGCGGCGGCGTGCGTGGCGGCGAGGGCGCGGCGGCTCATCGGCGGGCTCCGAACGTGGTCTCCAAGGCGGTGACGGCGCGGGCGAACTGCTCGGCGGCGCGCTGCACGGCTTCACGTTCCCCGCGATCGCCCGACGAATCGAGCCTGAACGCCGCCTGCACGACGTCGTGCGTCGCCGCGGCCACGGCGGCGCGACGCGCTTGGGGGAACTCGCGGGCGTGCAGCTCCAGCGCCAGCGCCAGATCCTTGCCCTGCAGCGCCGGCACCCACACCTCGCTGAGGCCGCCGCGGCCGACGATCTCGGTGAGCGCGTCGCGTCGCTCGACCAGCATCTTCACCAGCGCGGCCGGGTCGTCGGGCACGTCCATCATGAGGCGGGTGGCCACGTCGAGCGCCGGCGGCGCCGAGTCGGCGGAGAAGTCGGCGAACGTGAAGTCGAAGCGCTGTTCCTTGCCGCCGTCGGCGAACACCGCCTGCAGGATCAGCGTGGCGGGCGGTGCGGTGGGGTCCACCGTCGCTTCCAGATAGGCGCCGCCTTCGGCCGGCGTCAGCGGCACCGACCGCACTTCCTTCACGGCGAACGTGCGCGGGTCGGTCTCTTCGGTCACGATGCGGGCGCGGACGGCGCGCACCCGGTCGGCCGCGAGGGGCTTCGTGTAGTCGTCGTACAGATAGAGGCGGAACACGCCCGGCGACGGATAGACGCCCTCGACGTGATGCCAGTAGTCCTGGGCCATGAAGAACTGGCCGCCATGCTGGGGATTGTGATTGCCGTGCGCGGCGGCGCGCTGCACGCGGATCGCCGCAGTGCCGTCCGTGCAGCGTTGTGGCGCCATCAGGTCCTTGTCCACGTCGCCGCAGCGCCACGCCACCGACACG
>CAYUAX010000347.1:0-3086 GCA_964442845.1 uncultured Bifidobacteriaceae bacterium
CGGTCGAGACACTCGACGGGCGGCGGCAGCCCCTTCGCACGCGCCCGCGCCAGGGTCTGCCGGTCCGCGACCGCGCCGGCGGCGTCGGTCGGTCCGTCCACGCCGTCGGTGCCGACGCTCCCGAGCACCACCGCGGCGGCAGACGTGGACAGCACCTCCGCGGCAGCCAGGGCGAATTCCTGGTTGCGTCCCCCGCGGCCCGCGCCCCGGACGCGGACCGTCGTCTCGCCGCTCGAGATGACGCACGCCGGACGGGCCAGGTCCGGACCGAGCGCGCCGACCAGCCGCGCCTGCGCCGCGCCCGCCACGCGGGCCTCGCCGACGACCGGCGAATCGATCACCACGACCGTGTACCCAAGCCGCCCGGCCTCTGCCGCCGCGCCCCGCATCGCGTCACGGCGTCCTCCCACGACCTCGGTGCGCGCGCGGACGAGCGCCGCATCACCCGGCTTGGGCGACTCGGCAACGGTCCCCGCGACGCCGGCCTCGACGTGCCGTCGCACCGCATCGGGATACGCATCGAGCCCGCCCCAGGCCTGCATCACGCGGAGGGCGTCCCCGAAGGTCGAGGCATCGCCCACGGTCGGACCCGATCCGATCACGCTGAGGTCGTCGCCGACGACGTCCGACAGCACCAGGGCCCGGCACGTCGCCCGGCACGCGGCGACGAGCCGTCCGCCCTTGATGCCGGACAGGTGCTTGCGGACGGTGTTGAGGGCGTAGATGTCGGCGCCGGCGCGCAGGAGGACGCCTGTGGCCGCCCGCTTGTCGGCCAGGGTCAGCCCTGGTGCGGGGACCGCCAGCAGCGACGACGCGCCGCCCGAGAGAAGCACCAGGAGCTGCGCGTCCGGCGGGACGGCCGCCGCCACGGCGAGGGCCCGGCGTCCGGCCTCTTCGCTGCCGGGTCCGGGCTGGGGATGCTCGGCCACCACGGCCTCGAACCGGGGCGGCGGATCGACCGCGACGGGGCTGACGATGAGGCCGCCCGCCACGCGCCGTCCGAGCACGTCCACGGCGGCACGGGCCATCGCGGCCGAGGCCTTGCCAGCCGCGACCATCCAGACCTCCCCATCGTCGAGTGCGTCCGAGGCCAGGGCCTGTCGCACCAGATGTTCGGCGTCAACCGCACGAATACCAGCGCGGATGATGCGGTCGAGGTCGGAGCGCAGTACGGAGGGGGGAGGGGTCAGTGAGCGTGTCTGGGGTCGGAGAAGGCGGAGAGTCCGGTGACGACGTCGATCTGCTTCAGGAGGCCGCTGACGACCTCGCCGGCATCGTCCTTGGAACAGAGCTGATCGAGGTCGCCCATGATGCGGGTGAGCGCGGCTTCGACGTCGGTGATGGCGCTCTCTGAGAAGTAGGGCCGTTGCTGCTGAAGGCAACGGTGGTGACGGGCGAACTCCTGACGGTAGAACTCGGTGATCGGGTGCAGCGCGCTGATCGGCCTCGAATCGGTCACGAAGCGTGGCATGCAGGTCCTCGAGGAGGTGGTTTCCGAGATAACGCCAGTCTAGAGCCGGTTGAAAACGGCTGTCAAGATTCTGTAACAGCCGGCCGGATGTCAGGCCCGGCGGGACGCGATGAAGCCGGCGGCGCTGCCGACCAGCAGCCCCCCGCCGACGAGGGCCAGGGCGAGGGCCGGCGACAGGAACGCGACCCCGGACAGGTTCAGCGCCCTGGCCAGGGGCACGAGCAGCGGCCCACGCGCGGCGAAGAAGACGAGGGCCAGGCTGCCCAGGGCGACGGCCGCGCCGACGCCGCCGTGCAGGGCCCCTTCCATCACGAACGGCCCGCGTACGAACGACTGGGGGGCGCCGACCAGGTGCATGATTTCGATCTCGTCGGCCCGCGCGGCGAGCGCCAGCCGGACGACGTTGCCGACGGTGAGGGCCGCCGCGAGCATCAGCGCGCCGCCGAGCGCAAGCCCGACGAGCCGCAGCACGCGCACGCCGTTGAGCAGGCGGTCGAGCCACTGCTTGTCGAACTGCACGTCGGTCACGCCGTCGGCCTGCTGCAGCCGCGCGGCCAGCGCCTCGACGCCACGCTGGGCCGCCGCCGAGGACCGCAGCCGCACGTCGAACGACGCCGGCAGCGGGTTGTCCTCGATGGTGCCGAGCGTCTCGGCGACGTCGGCGAACATCTGCCGGAAGCGCCGCAGGGCGTCGGCCTTCGACACGTACGTCACGCTCGCCACGCTGGCGTCGCCGGCAATCTGCCGCTCGAGGGCCGCCCGCTGGTCGTCGGTGACGCCTTCGGCCAGGTAGATCGACAGCTCGGCCGCGCCGCTCCACTCCTCGGCGAGGCGCTCGAGGTTGGAGGTGACGATGAGGAACGCCCCCAGCACGAAGAGCGCGATGGCAATCGTCGCGGTGGACAGCAGCCCCGAGCGGCGGCCCCGCCACAGGCTCGCGATCGCCTCCTCGTAGGCGTAGCGCAGCAGCCGCACGTCAGGCGTCCTCCACGAGACGGCCGTGGTCGAGCACGAGCGTGCGGTGGCCGACGCGTCGGATCATCTCGCGATCGTGGGTCGCCACCAGCACGGTGGTGCCCCGGGTGTTGATCGCGCAGAAGAGGTTCATGATGTCCACCGACAGCTCGGGGTCGAGGTTCCCGGTGGGCTCGTCGGCGAGGATGATCTGCGGTTCGTTCACGATGGCCCGGGCGATGGCCACCCGCTGCTGCTCGCCGCCGGAGAGTTCCGCGGGGAGCGCGTTCATCCGGTGCTGGAGTCCCACCCACTTGAGCACCTGGAACGTCTTGCGCTGCCGCGTGGCGAGGTCGACGCCGAGCACCCGCATCACGAAGGCGACGTTCTCGAACACCGTGAACCGCGGCACGAGGCGGAAGTCCTGGAACACGAAACCGACCGAGCGCCGGTAGGTCTGCACGTCGGCGGGCGAGAGATCGCTCAGGACGCGCCCGGCCACCTTCAGCTGCCCCTCGGTGGGCAGTTCGGCACGCAGGAGCAGGCGCAGCAGCGTCGACTTGCCGGCCCCGCTGGCGCCGGTGAGGAACAGGAACTCCCCCTTGCCGATCGACAGCGTCAGGTCGCGCAGCGCGTAGACGCCGCGGCCGTAGACCTTCGA
>CAYUAX010000348.1:0-3081 GCA_964442845.1 uncultured Bifidobacteriaceae bacterium
TCAAGGGGCCGGTCGGCGCGCCGGCGGCCGAGGGGCCGCTGCGCGGCGGATCGACGACGATCGACGCGCCCCCCGGCAAGCTCACGCTGCGCCTGTCGATCGAAGGGAAGCCCGACGAGGTGCTCGACACCGACGACCGCTCGGTGGAGGTTCCCGATTTCACCGAGCCAAAGGCGCGTCTGACGACGCCGCGCGTCTACGTCGCCCGCAGCGCCCGCGAGTTCCAGGCCATCAAGGCCGACCCGGCGGCGGCGCCGGCGGCGACGCGCGAGTTCCGCCGCACCGAGCGCCTCTACCTGCGCCTCGACGCCGTCGCGCCGGGCGGCGGCGCCGGCCTCACGTACTCAGCGCGTCTGCTCAACCGCCAGGGCGATCGGATGGCCGACCTCCCCGTGACCGCGCCGGCGGACAGCGGCGACCACACCATCGACTTCCCACTGTCGAGCCTGCCGGCGGGGGAGTTCCTGATCGAGATCGCCGCCAAGGGCGCCGACGGCGCCGACGCCACGGAGCTCATTGCGTTCCGGATGGTCGGCTAGCGCCGACGATCCGGACCGCGACGTTGGTAGCGGCTCGCGGCTTGGAGTACACGATGAGGGCCCGGCAATCGCCGGGCCCTCGGTCTTTCAGCGTGACTGTGTGATCGCGCCGAGCCGCTAGCCCCTAGCCGCTAGCCGCTGGTCAGGGAGCGACGGTCACGCGTACATCCCTCGCATCCGCGTGACGGTGGCGACACGATTGATGGCCACGATGTAGGCCGCCGTGCGCATGTCGACGTTGTACTGCTTGGCGGTGGCGAGCACGGCGTCGAATGCCTGGCACATCTTGACCTCCAGGCGCTCGTTCACTTCCTTCTCGGACCAGAAGTAGCCGTGGCGGTCCTGCACCCACTCGAAATACGAGGTGGTGACGCCGCCGGCGTTGGCCAGGATGTCGGGCACGACGAACACGCCGCGCGCATGCAGCGCTTTGTGCGCGTCGGGCGTGGTCGGGCCGTTGGCGCCCTCGATGACCATCTTGGCCTTGATGTCGGCCTGGTTGGCGGCGGTGATCTGGTTCTCGAGCGCCGCCGGCACCAGGATGTCGACGTCGAGGCCGAACAGCCGATCGTTCGAGAGGGGATCGGCGCCAGGGAAGCCGGCGACGGTCTTGTGGTCGCGGGCCCAGGCGATCAGGGCCGGCATGTCGAGGCCCTTGGGGTTGTGGACGCCGCCCTTCCAGTCGGTGGCGGCGACGATCTTCGCGCCCTGCTGGTGCATCAGCTCGGCGCCGATCGAGCCGACGTTGCCGAAGCCCTGTACGGCCACCGTCGAGCCGGCCAGCTCGAAGCCGAGGTGCTTGGCCGACTCGCGGGCGATGATCATCACGCCGCGGCCGGTCGCCTCGCGGCGGCCGAGTGAGCCGCCCATCTCCACCGGCTTGCCGGTGACCACGGCCGTGGCGGTGTGGCCGACGTGCATGGAGTAGGTGTCCATGAACCACGCCATGATCTGCGCGTCGGTGTTGACGTCGGGCGCGGGCACGTCCTTCTCGGGACCGATGGCGTCGACGATCTCGGCGGTGTAGCGGCGGGTGAGCGCCTCGAGCTCGCGCTTCGACATCTTCGTCGGGTCGCAGATGATGCCGCCCTTGCCGCCGCCGAACGGCACCTGCGCCACGGCGCATTTCCAGGTCATCCACGCCGCCAGCGCCGTCACCTCGTCGAGCGAGACGTCGGGGTGGAAGCGGATGCCGCCCTTGGCCGGGCCGAGCGTGATGTTGTACTGGACGCGGTAGCCGGTGAAGACCTCGATCTGGCCGGTGTCCCGCTGGATCGGGCACGACACCGTGATCTGCCGCTTGGGGTGGGTGAGGATCTGCCAGATGCCGGGGTCGAGATCCAGGATTCGCGCCGCGCCTTCGAATTCCTGGAGCATCGCGCCGAAGATGGTGCCGTGTGTGGCCATGTCGATGTCGGTCCTCAACTGCGGGCGGTGACCCCGAGCGGCCCGGCGCCCCGTGCGCAAACGACCCAAGCTAGCGCGGCCGACGGCATGATGTCAATTCCGAATCTATTCAATGCCTCTTCAGCATTGAAGGCGCGAGACCCCCGCGCCGTACGCACACTGGGCGCCGGCTTTCTCGAGCCATAACCCTCTATACTCAAGGGCGATGGCGACCGTCGTACGAGGCGCCTCGAGCCGCCGTGCCCGCTGGGAGCGTGACGTGCTCGAGCCGGCGCTGCGCAAGGCCCCCGAGCGCCGCGGGCCGTTCACCACCATCTCGGGACGGCCGGTCGAACGGCTCTACACCGCCGACGACCTCGACGGCCTGGACTACGACCGTGACATCGCCGACCCGGGCGTGTTCCCGTACACCCGCGGCATCCACCCCAGCGGCTATCGCGGCAAGCTGTGGACGATGCGGCAGTTCGCCGGCTTCGGCACGCCCGAAGAGACGAATGCCCGCTACAAGGAACTGATCGCCGCCGGCGGCACCGGGCTGAGCGTCGCCTTCGATCTGCCGACGCTGATGGGCCGCGACCCCGACCATCCGCTGTCGCTCGGCGAGACCGGCAAGTGCGGCGTCAACATCACGTCGCTGGCCGACATGGAGCGGCTGTTCGACGGCATCGCCCTCGCCGACATCACGACGTCGATGACGATCAACTCGCCGGCGCCGATGATCTTCGCGATGTACCTGGCGGTGGCGGCGCAGCAGGGCGCCGACTGGAAGGCCATCTCCGGGACGATTCAGAACGACATCCTGAAGGAGTTCATCGCCCAGAAGGAGTACATCTTCCCGCCGCGGCCGTCGATGCGGCTGATCACCGACGTCTTCGCGTTCTGCGCCGATGAAGTGCCGAAGTGGAACACCATCTCGGTGAGCGGCTACCACATCCGCGAAGCCGGCTCCACGGCGGTGCAGGAGCTGGCCTTCACCCTGCGCGACGGCCTGGAGTACGTGCAGTACGGCGTCGACGCCGGCCTCGACGTCGATGCGTTCGTGCCGCGCCTGTCGTTCTTCTTCAACTCGCACAGCGACTTCTTCGAGGAGATCGCCAAGTTCCGCGCCGCCCGCAAGCTGTGGGCCGAGGCGATG
>CAYUAX010000349.1:0-3037 GCA_964442845.1 uncultured Bifidobacteriaceae bacterium
CCCCGGTTGTCGCTGCCCTTGGCGTCGAGGCAGCACTGATCGTCGATGACGACGTCGTCGCCGATGGCGATCTTGTGGGGATGGCGCAGCGTGACGTTGACGCCGAAGACGACGTTGCGGCCGACCCGGCCGAGCACCAGGGGATAGAGCTTGGCGCGCAGGAACAGGCCGAGCGCACCCGGCACCCACGACGACAGCAGCAGCACCAGTTCGTAGGCGACGAGCGGCCCCCAGCCCGGCCGGCCGACGACGAGGTCGCGGTACTTGTCCGCCTTCGAACGCCGCGCGTCGAACAGCTCCTGCTGGATGACGGTGATGCTCGGGTCGTGGGTGCGCGGGCCACGCGGCTGTGGCGCGGCCATCAGCGCACCGCCGCCGGCTGCCCCTCGCTCTGCCGCACCTCGCGGATCACGTAGGTCGGCTTGCTCTGCGACTCGTAGTAGGTGCGGGCCATCAGCTCGGCGAGCAGGCCGAAGGTGAGGAACTGCACGCCGGTGAAGACCAGCAGCACGCCGAGCAACAGCAGCGGCCGGTCGGCGATCGCCTGGTGCTGCACCAGGCGCACCCAGCCGAGGTAGGCGGTGATCACGGCGCCGGCGCCGCCGGCCACCAGCCCGAGCAGGCCGAAGATCTGCAGCGGCCGGGTCGAGTAGCTGAGCAGGAACTTGACGGTGACCAGGTCGAGGACCACCCGCACGGTGCGCGACAGCCCGTACTTGGAGGTGCCGGCACGCCGCGCCCGGTGGTTGACCACCACCTCGGCGATGCGCACGCCCTGCTCACTGGCGATCGCCGGCAGGAAGCGATGCATCTCGCCGTAGAGGCGCATCGACTTGACGATCTCGGCGCGGAACACCTTCAACGAACAGCCGTAGTCGTGCAGGGCGACGCCGGTGGCCTTCGAGATGAGCCAGTTGGCCAGCATCGACGGCACGCGGCGGGTGACGAAGGCGTCCTTGCGGTCCTTGCGCCAGCCGCAGACGATGTCGAAGTCCTCGTCGTCGGCCATTCGCGCCATGCGGGCGATGTCGTGGGGATCGTTCTGGAGGTCGCCGTCGGAGGTGACGACCAGCCGGCCGCGCGCGTAGGCGAACCCGGCGGCGAAGGCCGCGGTCTGGCCGAAGTTCTTGCGGAAGCGGATCACCCGGAGGCGCGGATCCGCGGCCTGGAGCGCCGCCAGCTGGGCGAACGAGTCGTCGGTCGAGCCGTCGTCGACGACGATGACCTCGAAGCTGCGCCCGGTGGCGCCGAGCGCCGCCATCAGCTCGTCGTAGAGCGGGCGGATGTTCGGCGACTCGTTGCGAATCGGGATGACGATCGACAGCTCTGGGGTCATCGGTACGGGCGACGGGCCCGATCTGGCAAGTATACCCTGCCGGTCGGGCCCGCTCCGGCCGTGCGGGGCCGCTCAGAACTTGACGTGGATCGTCGCCAAGTAGTGAAACCCGCCGAGGTCGATCGTGGTGCCCAGGAAGTCGTCGCTGAGGTCGGCCGCGGCCTTCTGCCAGCGCACTTCCCCGCCGAGCGACCAGGCGTCGCCGATCGGGAAGCGGATGCCGGCCAGCGCCACGCCGCCGGTGGCCGTGCCGGTGGCCACGAACTGGTCGCGGAACACGCTGCGGTCGGTGAAGTCGACGAAGTCGCCGACCTCGCTGTAGCGGTAGTTGAACAGGCCGATGCCGCCGCCGAGATAGGGCTGCACCGCGCGGGAGCGGCCGAACGGCAGCAGTCGCAGCGTCGCGGTGAATGGCGCCACGCGCAGCTTGAGATCCTGTTCGATCTCGGTGCCGTCGCGGTTGACGAAGCCGTCGTAGACGCTCGGCACGGTGCGGCTGGTGAAGGCGGCGCCGGCGCCGACCTCGAGGAACTCGCCCACGGGCAACAGCCACTCGAGGCCCACCGAGCCGCTGTCGAAGTCGCGGATGTCGAAGGCGAGGATGTCGCGATTGGCGACCAGCACGTCGCCGTCGGCTCGCGCGTCCTCGCCGTTGACGGCGAAGTAGCCGAGCGAGATGTTCAGGGCCTGCTGGGCGTGGGCCGGCGCCGGCAGCGCGATCGCCGCGGCCGCGAGCAGCCAGGCCGAATGACGTACGAGACGCATGGTCGTCCCCCTCTCGGAACGTGGCGGGCCGATCCCGCCGTGCGCCCGTGGCGCACGCCCCGCCTCACTGCACGGGGAATGCCAGCGCGGCAGGAAGCGAATTCAGGCGGGTTTCAGCGGGCAGCGCCGCGGGCACGGCCGGCCCCGGGGGTCACGGCGTCTTGTTTCGGCGACGCTCGCGGAAGTCCTGCACCACCTGGCACAGCGCGTCGTGCAGCGGTCCGTTCGAGGCGAGCAGGTGCCCACCGGAGGGATCCCACGGCTGGCCGTCGAGGCCGCTGATCCGTCCGCCGGCTTCCTGCACCAGCAGCGCGCCGGCCCGCGTGTCCCACGGCTTCAGCCGCTCTTCCCAGAAGGCGTCCATGCGCCCGGCCGCCACCCAGCACAAGTCGATGGCCGCCGACCCCAGCCGGCGGATGGCCCGCGCCTTGGCCACGAACGCCCCGAACAGCCCGACCACCTCGTCGAGCGTCTCGTGGACGTCGTAGGGGAACCCGGTGACCAGCATGGCGTCGATCACCTCGGCCGTGGTCGAGACGCGGATCGGCGCGCCGTTCAGCCAGGCGCCGACGCCGCGTTCGGCCGTGAACAACTCCTGGCGGTTGGGATCGAAGACCGCGCCGACCACCGCCTCGCCGTCGATTTCGAGGGCCAGCGCCGAGCAGAAGATCGGCACGCCGTGCGCGAAGTTGGTGGTGCCGTCGAGCGGATCGAAGACCCAGCGGTGTGAGCGGCCGCGGATGCCGGCGGCGCCGAACTCCTCGCCGAGGATGTCGTGGTCGGGGAAGCGCTCGCCGATGAGCGCGCGGCACATCCGCTCGACCTCGACGTCCACTTCCGTGACCAGGTCGATGGTGCCCTTCTTGTCGACGCGCACGGCCGAGCCGAACCGGGCACGCTGCAGCGCGCCGGCGCGCGTCACCACCTCGATGGCGG
>CAYUAX010000350.1:0-3036 GCA_964442845.1 uncultured Bifidobacteriaceae bacterium
CGACACCAGCGTGAGGCCGATGTTGGCGAGCACCAGGCCGTAGACCAGCTTGCGCGCCTCGGTGGTCTCTTCCTTGATGTAGACGAGCAGCACGGCGAGCAGCGTCGCCATGAACATCACGGTGGACGCCGGGTAGATCAGCCAGCCCGGCGCGACTTCGACGCGCAGGCTGAGCGACGCCTCGAGGTACTGAAAGCCGCCGAGCACGATGTAGAGCGGCGACAGACCGAGCACCGTGCGGCTGCGGAACAGCGCCAGGACCAGCGTGGCCATGACCAGCGCTTCCGCGCCGAGCAACGCGACCTGAATCGGGTACATCGTGAACCTGAGGGGAGCGACAGCGTATCACTTCGCCGCCCGCTCGCATCGCTTCTAAAAGCGTTGGAAACCGCGTCGGAAGCTCATCTGGCCCGGTGCGGACAAAGGGCTGGTGGAATCAGGATTTTCCTGCCGGCGTCAGCGTCAGGGTGTGCACGGCTGGACCGGGCAGCAGCGGCGTCGGGGTGCCGTCGATCCACGCTTTCTGTTGATCGCCAAAATGCGGCGACAGCGGATGCCCGCTCTGGCCGCCCGGCATCTGCAGAATGCCGTTCGCCTCGTGCCCCGGCGAGGCGACGAGCCGCTGCGACGCGCCCGATCGCGGCGAGAGCACGCGCGGCACGTAGGTGTCGCCGGGCAGCGGGTCGCGTGGCATCGACAGGAAGCGGGCCAGCCACGGCGCCGCGCCGGCCAGCGGATGGACGATGTCAGCGGCGTTGGCTTCGCCCCAGGTGCGCTCGCCGAGCGCGCGGCCGTCGGCGGTGAGGTCGGCCAGCGTGCGGTCGATGGCCGCCAGCAGGAACGCGTCCCAGGTCTCGAAGGCGGGGTCGAGCAGGTGCTGCGGCTGCTCGTTCACCAGCCGCCACAACGGCCCCTCGATGCGACGGATCGTGCCCAGGTCGAACGCGTCGGCGCCGACGCCGCGGATCGCCCCGGTGATGGCGTTCAACGCCATCCGCGACGTCGTCAACCGGAACGCGCGGACGATGCGATACGCCACCGACTCGGCCGCGGCGCGTCCGCTCCACGCGGCGTCCACGAGCCGGCGCGCCTCGGCGCGCAGCGGCGAGTTCGCCGCCTCGACGGTGAGCGCGCGCAGGAACACGGTGCGCCAGCGATCGAGGAACAGCGAGCGGTTGTCGAGCTGGATGGCGAAGAGCGCCGCCTCGTCGGCCTCGTCGAGCTTGCCGAGGCCGTCGCGGATCATCCACGCGCGGATGCCGTCGGTGTAGCCGCCGTCGCCGATCTTCCGCAGCATCTCGCCGCCGACCACGCGGGCGTTCGCCGTCCACAGCCGGCCGTCGGGCGGATCGACGACGCGCGGATGCTCGTCGAAGCCGAGGTAGCCGTCCCAGCGGCGCGCGCCGCTCGCCCACGAGGTGGGCACGTCGCCCCACGCGCCCTCGACATCGCCGCCGTCGGCGGTGCCGACGCGCTGCGGGATCGCGCCGTAGATGGTCCAGCCGATGTGGCCGTCGCGGTCGCCGACCACCAGGTTCTGCGCCGCCAGTGCGGCGCCGACCGCCA
This sequence comes from uncultured Bifidobacteriaceae bacterium, assembly GCA_964442845.1. GTDB lineage: Bacteria > Acidobacteriota > Vicinamibacteria > Vicinamibacterales > UBA2999 > CAWAYR01. The sequence goes on from CAYUAX010000350.1 coordinate 1,567, forward strand.
GCTGCATCGCCTCGTCCACGCTGCGGGCCTGCGCCACGCGTACCGCGTCGGTGGCGAGCACCCGCGGGTCGTGCGCGACCCACTTCAGCGCCAGCTCTCGGTCGTGGTGGTCGCGTCCGACGATGGGTCCCCAGATCGTCCAGCGCACGTCGAGGGTCACCGGCGCGGCCTCCTTCACCGCGATGGTCTCCTGGTGCACGTCGAAGGCGCGCGGGCCGTCGGGCGTCTGGTATCGCGCCGCATCGCCGGGTGCCGGCTCGACGATCACGACGTCGGACCAGTCGCCCACCGAGTTGGTGAAGCCCCACACGATGTCGCCGTTGCTGCCCACGGCCAACTGCGGCCCGCCCGGCAGCGTCACGCCGACCAGGCGGCGCGTCTGCCCCGGCCGCCGATCGTCGGGAATCTCGTAGGCGGCGCGGAACCAGATGTTCGGCACCGACAGCCGCAGGTGCATGTCGTCGGCGACGATGGCGCTGCCGGTGGTCGAGCGCGCTCCCGACACCGCCCAGTTGTTGCTGCCGAGCGTGGCCTCCTCGTCGCGCGGCAGCCGGGCCCACCAGGGAAGCGCCTCTCCGGGCCGCGGTTCCGGCGGCGTCATGTGCGCGGCGCCCCCTACCACCCCGTAGCGTGCGCCGGTGCGAATCTCGAACGCCTCAGGCGTCGGCACCGGCGGCACCGGGTGCGGCTCGCCGACGATCGGGCTCTCCCAGTCGCTGGCCCGGCCGGCCAGGAACTCGAACGCCGAAGCCGGAAGCTCTTGCAGGCGACCGAGCGTGCGTTCGTACTCCGACTGCCCGCCCTGCAGCGTCACCGCCATCGCGATCGCCGTGAGCATCGAGTCCTCGGGCGTCCACGGCGCCGGCGTGGTGCGCAGCACCAGGTACTCGAACGGCGGCGCCGCCAACGCCGCGAGCCCCGCGTTCACGCCGGCGGCATAGGCCTCGAGCTCTGCTTTGTACTCGGGTGGCGAGAAGCCGAGCGCTTGGCGCGCGATGTGTCGGAAGCGATGGACCCGCATGCCGCGATCGGCGTTCAGCGCCGCCGCGCCGACCAGCGCTGCCAGCTCACCGGCCGGCTGGCGCCGCTGCAGGTCCATCTGGAAGAACCGCTCCTGCGCGTGCACGAAGCCGACGGCGCGGGCCAGGTCGACGCGCGAGGCGGCGCGGATCGTCGGCACCCCCAGCGCATCGCGCGCGACCGTCACCGGCTGCGACAGTCCAGCCAGCGCCAGGGTGCCGTCGGCGACCGGCAGACTGCGCCGCAACACCACGCGCAGATACCCGCCGCCCGCCAGCGTGACCACCACCACCGCGGCGAGGACCAAAGCGAAGAAGCGGAGGACGTGGCGCCGCATCGGGGCTGCGGCGATCGTAGCAGCCCCGCGCGACGCCACGTCCTCCGCGTGCGCTCAATCTAGCAGGCTGCTGAAATAGGGGTACCCAGACGCTCGAGCGTCGTACTACACTG
>CAYUAX010000351.1:0-3019 GCA_964442845.1 uncultured Bifidobacteriaceae bacterium
CTCGAGCACCTTGAGCGCCAGCGGGTCGAGCACCCGCCGCTGGATCGTCCGCTTGAGCGGCCGCGCGCCGTAGACCGGGTCGTAGCCCTCCTCGACGATCGCCGCCTTGGCGTCGGGCGTGAGGGTGATGTGGATCTTGCGCTCGGCCAGCCGGCGGAGCAGCGCGCCGAGCTGGATGTCGATCACCGCGGCGATGTCGTCCCGTCCGAGGGCGTGGAAGACGATCGTCTCGTCGATGCGGTTGAGGAACTCGGGCCGGAAGTGCGCCCGCAGCGCCTCGCCGACCTGCCGCCGGACGCCCTCGTCGAGCGCGCCGCCGCGGGCGGTGGCGTCGGCGATGAACTGGCTGCCGAGGTTCGAGGTCATGATCACGACGGCATTGCGGAAGTCCACCGTACGGCCCTTGCCGTCGGTGAGCCGCCCGTCGTCGAGCAGCTGCAGCAGGACGTTCAGCACCTCGGGGTGGGCCTTCTCGACCTCGTCGAACAGCACCACCGCGTAGGGCCGCCGCCGCACCGCTTCGGTGAGCTGGCCAGCCTCGTCGTAGCCGATGTACCCGGGCGGCGCGCCGATCATCCGCGACACGGTGTGCTTCTCCTGGTACTCCGACATGTCGATCCGCACCATGGCGTGCTCGTCGTCGAAGAGGAACTCGGCCAGCGCCCGCGCCAGCTCGGTCTTGCCGACGCCGGTCGGGCCCAGGAAGATGAAGCTGCCGAGCGGACGCTGCGGATCCTGCAGGCCGGCGCGGGCGCGGCGGATGGCGTTGGCCACGGCGCGGATCGCCTCGTCCTGGCCGACGACGCGGCGGTGCAGCCGGTCCTCCATCTCGATCAGCTTCTGCACTTCGCCTTCCATCAGACGGCTCACCGGGATGCCGGTCCACTTGGCGACGACCTCGGCGATGTCCTCCTCGTCGACCTGCTCCTTGAGCATCCGGCCGGCCGGGCCGGCGCCCGACTCCTGCGCGCGGATCTCGGCCTCGAGCTGCGGGATCCGCCCGTACTGCAGCTCCGACGCCCGCCCGTAGTCGCCCTGGCGCTGCGCCGCCTCGACGTCACGCCGCAGCCCGTCGAGCTCCTCTTTCAGGTCGGCGCTGCGCTCGATCGCCTGCTTCTCCTCGGTCCAGTGCGCGGTCAGCGTGCGCTGCTGCTCCTTGAGGTCGGCGAGCTCCTTCTCCAGCTTCGCCAGGCGCTCCTGCGACGCCTTGTCGGTCTCCTTGCGCAGCGCCTCGCGCTCGATCTCGAGCTGCATGACCCGGCGCTGCACCTCGTCGAGCTCGGCCGGCATCGAGTCGATCTCCATGCGCAGCCGCGACGCCGCCTCGTCCATCAGGTCGATGGCCTTGTCGGGCAGGAAGCGGTCGGTGATGTAGCGGTGCGACAGCACCGCCGCCGAGACCAGCGCCGCGTCCTTGAAGCCGACCTTGTGGTGCAGCTCGTAGCGCTCGCGCAGGCCGCGCAGGATGCTGATGGTGTCCTCGACGGTCGGCTCGCCGACGGTCACCGGCTGGAAGCGGCGCTCGAGCGCGGCGTCCTTCTCGATGTGCTTGCGGTATTCGTCGAGCGTCGTCGCGCCGATGGTGTGCAGTTCGCCGCGGGCGAGCATCGGCTTGAGCATGTTCGACGCATCGAGCGACCCTTCGGCGGCGCCGGCGCCGACGACGGTGTGCAGTTCGTCGATGAACAGCACCAGCCGGCCTTCGGCCTTGACGATCTCCTGGAGCACGGCCTTCAGCCGCTCTTCGAACTCGCCGCGATACTTGGCGCCGGCGACCAGCGCGCCCATGTCGAGGGCGACGATGCGCTTGTCCTTCAGCCCTTCGGGCACGTCGCCGCGGACGATGCGCTGGGCCAGGCCCTCGACGATCGCCGTCTTGCCGACGCCGGGCTCGCCGATCAGCACCGGGTTGTTCTTGGTGCGGCGGGCCAGCACCTGGATGACCCGGCGCACTTCCTCGTCGCGGCCGATCACCGGGTCGAGCTTGCCCTGTTCGGCCAGCGTGGTCAGATCGCGGCCGTACTTCTCGAGCGCCTGGTACTTGCCCTCGGGGGTCTGGTCGGTCACCGTCTGGGTGCCGCGCACCTCGGTCAGGGCGCGCAGCACGGCCTCACGCGTGACGCCGCGGCCGCGCAGCAGCTCGGCCGCCGGGGCCCGGCCCTTCTCGCTGACGATCGCCAGGAACAGGTGCTCGGTGCTCACGTACTGGTCCTGCATCGCCGTCGCTTCGGCCTGCGCCTGTTCGAGCACGGCGCGCAGCCGCGGCGACACCCCGGGCTCGCTGCCGCCGTGGGCCTTCGGCAGCCGGCCGAGCGAGTCCTTCAGCGCGAGTGCGATCGGACCGGCCGGCTGACCGAGCTTCTGGAACAGCGCCGGCACGATGCCCCCGGCCTGCTCGCCGAGCGTGACGAGCAGGTGCTCTGGCTCGACCTGTGCGTGCGACAGCGACGCGGCCAGCCGCGGCGCGGCGACCAGGGCCTCCTGCGCCTTCTCGGTGAACGTGTTGAGATTCATGATCGGTCCTTCCTCGACGTCCCTCGTCGTGCCTCGCGTGGCGCGCTCAGGCGCGCCCGTCTTCCAGCGTGCGCAGCGCCTCGTAATGGGCGCGCGCCTCGTCCGACAGCTCCGTCGGCACCCGGACGGCGATCGCGACGTAGAGGTCGCCGCGATCGTCGGCCTGACCCGGCGCCGGCAGGCCATGCCCCTTCACCCGCAAGCGCTGGCCAGGCTGCGTGCCCGGCGGCACCTTCACGGTGAGCCGGCTGCCCGAGAGCGTCACCACCTCGACCGGGCCGCCGAGCACCGCCGTCGCCACCGGCACCGCCGCCGTCGTCGTCAGGTCGCGGCCGTGCCGTTCGAACCGCGGGTGCGGCTTGAGCCGCACCCGCAGGTGCAGATCGCCGGCGGTGAGGCGCGAGCCGTCGGCGATGCCGGCCGGAATCCGCACCTCCAGCGTCCGCCCGTCCGCGCCCGGCACCGTCACCCGTTCCACGCGCCCGCCGAGCGCGGCCTCGAGGTC
>CAYUAX010000352.1:0-3007 GCA_964442845.1 uncultured Bifidobacteriaceae bacterium
CGGGGACGGTGGTCGCCGCTCTGCCGGCGCCGGCGTCGGGACAGGTCGCCGCGGAGCACGCCACGATCGCCTCGGTCACCCAGGCGTTCGCCGCCGGCACCCTGACCTGCCGCCGGCTCGTCGCCGGCTACCTGGCGCGCATCGCGGCCTTCGACGACCAGGGACCGGCGCTCAACGCCCTCATTGCCGTCCACCCGGGCGCGCTCGACGCCGCGGACGCGATGGACGCCGCCTACCGTCGCGATCGCACGGCGGTCGGGCCGCTGCACTGCGTCCCGGTCATCCTCAAGGACAACTTCGACACCGCCGACCTGCCGACGACTGGCGGCTCGCGCGCGCTGGCGAACTCGCAGCCGGCGCGCGACGCCTTCACGGTGCAGAAGCTGCGGGCGGCCGGGGCGTTGGTGCTCGCCAAAGCCAACCTGCAGGAGCTGGCCATGGGCGGCACGACCGTCAGCTCCCTCGGCGGCCAGACCCGCAACCCCTACGACCTGACCCGCACGCCCGGCGGCTCGAGCGGCGGCACGGGCGCGGCCATCGCCGCGGGCTTCGGCTTGGTCGGCACCGGCAGCGATACGGGTCAGTCCATTCGGTCGCCGGCGTCGGCCAACAACCTGGTCGGGCTGCGGCCGACGCGCGGGCTGGTCAGCCGGCGCGGCGTGATTCCGGTGAGCGTGACCCAGGACGAAGTCGGGCCGATCACCCGCACGGTGGAGGACGCGGCGCGGCTGCTCGACGTGATGGCCGGCGTCGATCCCGAGGAGCCCATCACCGCGTCCGGCATCGGCCACCAGCCGCCGACTTACACGGCCTTCCTCACCCGCGACGGCCTGCGCGGCGCCCGCATCGGCGTCCTGCGCGAGTTCTTCGGCAACCGAGTGGTCCACGCCGACGTCAACCAGGTGATGGCCGCGGCCATCGTGGCGATGCGCGCCCAGGGCGCCCGCCTCGAGGACGTCGCGATTCCCGGCCTGGCGGAGCTCACCACCGACATGGCGACCGGTCCGTACGAAACCCGTGGCGCACTCAACGCGTACTTGCGGTCGCTGGGATCGGCCGCGCCGGTGCCGAGCCTGGCGGCCCTCATCACCGGCGGGCGGTTCCACCCGGCGATCGCCGCCCAGCTGCGCGAAGCCGCCACCAGCGCCGGCACCGACGCTCCGGCCTATGCCGCGATCTTCGTGCGTCGCGATCGGCTGCGCACGGCGGTGCTCGCCGCGATGGCGCGGCACCGGCTCGACGCCGTGCTCTATCCGCACCAGCGCCGCCTGGTCGCCGCGATCGGCGACGAACAGCTCGAGCGCAACGGCGTGCTGTCGAATGGCACGGGCTTCCCGGCCCTCACGATCCCCGCCGGATTTTCCCCTGCGACGGCGACGGCGCCGCTCGGCGTGCCGGTGGGGCTGGAGTTGCTCGGCCGCGAGTGGAGCGAGGACCTGCTGTTCCGGCTCGGCTACGCTTTCGAGCAGGCGACGCGGCATCGGCAGTCCCCGGCCAGCACGGCCGCGCCGGCCAGCGGTCCACGGGGGCAGAGCGGCGCTCTGCGCTAGGATCGAGCCCACGGAGGGTCGGGATGCGCTACCTCGTGCTCGTCGCGTGCGCCGGCGTCTCCCTGCTCGCCCAAGCCGCTCCACTGCACGCCGGCCTCGACGCGCCGCTGCGCGGCGAAGTCCGCGTCATCGACCCGGCCCGCCAGCCGCCCTGCGCGCTGTGGACATCGCTCGAGCAACTGGCCCGCCATGCCGGGGTGCGCCTGGGCTTCGAGCAGACGCTGGACTGCCGCCCGGCGACCTGGACGCGCCAGCCCTACGAGCATCTGCCCGTGGACCTCGGCGGCCTCACCGTCCGCGCGGCGTTCGATCGCCTGCTCGCCCACCGTCCGGACTATCAGTGGACCGTCGCGGACGGCATCGTGCTCGTCCGCCCGCGCGGCGCCTGGGCCAACGGCAGCGTGCTCAACCGGCCCGTGGAGGCGTTCGCGGCAACCGGCCAGCATCCGCACCACGTGCTGCACACGCTGCTGCAGACGACGCGGCCCTCGCTCTTTCGCGAGCACGTCGATGCGCAGCTGTCCAGCTACGGCCGGCGTGGTGACGACCCGGACGCGGTGGCGCCGATTGACGCGCCGATCGCGGTGGCGTTCGTCGGCGGCACCGTGATCGACGCGCTGAATGCCATCACCACGCCGTTCGGCGGTTCCTGGGAGGTCGCGTACTCGCCCGGTGGCCAGGGGCACCATGCGTTCATCCGCCTGCACCTGGTGACGGCGGACGACGGACCCGCCACCGTTTTCGCGTCCTCTCAGTCGTTCGACGCCGCCGCACCCTGGCGCTGATCCAGCGTCAGGTCGATCACGCCGTCACATCCGGCGGCCGGCGCGAGTCATACCTCTGGCGGCCTGGAGGCCGCCACGCATGCACGCCACCGCCCGACTCCTCGAACTGCTCCTCCGCCTGTGCGGCACCGCGGTCCTGCTCCTGGGGCTGGCTTTCTGGCTGGGCTACGGCCGATCGTTCACTCAGGTGCACATCCGCCTCGGTATCGCGGTGGTGCTGCTGCTCTGGGTCATCGCCGGCGTGGCCTGGCGGGCCGGGGCACGGATTGGCGTGGTGGCGCTGGCCGTGGCCTGGGGCGTGCTGGTCTGGCAGCTCGGCATGCGGCAAGGACGGTTGCTGCCTGGGTCGGCCCACTGGGTGGTGGAGGTGGCGCACCTTCTGGTCGGTATGGGCGCGATCGGCCTCGGCCAGCGCCTGGCCGCGACGGTGACGGCGCGGTCGCGCCGCACGCCTGAACGCGTGCCGAGCGTGGGATGAGCGACGGGCTCGCCGAGCGCTTCGAAGCGCACCGGACGCGGCTGCGAGCCGTCGCCTACCGCATGCTCGGGTCGGTGCACGAGGCCGACGACGCGGTGCAGGAAGCGTGGCTGCGCTTGAGCCGCGTCGACGCCGACGGCATCGACAACCTGGGCGGGTGGCTGACCACGGTGGTCGCCAGGGTGTGCCTCAAC
>CAYUAX010000353.1:0-2961 GCA_964442845.1 uncultured Bifidobacteriaceae bacterium
TCAGCGACGAGTGCTGCGCCCCGTAAGGCACGATGTCGAGCAGCCGGTGGTAGAGAAAGGGCATGTCGAGCGCGAGGTTGGCGACCAGGCTGTCGCGCGGGACGGTCGGGTTCCGGGCGAAGTAGTCGGAACCGAGCAGGCCCCACTCCTCCGCGGTCACGAACAGGAACAGGGCCGAGCGCCGGGGCCGGGCGGGCAGCGCCGTGAAGGCGCGCGCCACCTCGAGGACGATGGCGACGCCGGACGCGTTGTCGTGGGCGCCGTTGTAGATGTCGTCGCCGTTCATGGCCACGCCGCGGCCGAAGTGATCGACGTGGGCGATGTAGACGACGTGCTCGTTCTTCAGCAGCGGATCGCTGCCCTCGAGGCGGGCCACCAGATTGGCGCTCTCGACGTCGGTGTGGGTGGACTTGGTGACCAGCGACACCCGCGTCGCCAGATCGAACGCCTGCGGCGTGCTCTTGGCCGCCGCGGCGAACACCTCCGCCGCCGGCCTGGCGGCCCCGGCGAAGAGCGCCGCGACGCCGGAGTGGTTGAGTGACGCCGCGCCGCGCAGCGCCGGATCGCCGCGGTTGGGGTGGCCCTGCGCGTCCACCCAGGCATAGCTGCCCTGGCTGCCGGTGGCGACGCTCACGTCCCACCGGAAGCGCGGGTCGTCGGGGGACGTGAAGCTGATCGTGCCGATGGCGCCGCGCTTGACCGCTTCGGCCTCCTTCACCGCGCCCGACGAGTAGTAGGCGCGCTCGTTGCTGGGCAGCATCGCCGGCGCGCCGCTGAGGTAGGCCACCACCTTGCCGGTCACGTCGGCGCCGGCGCCGTAGTCGTCGTAGCCGAGACCCGGCGCGCTCACGCCGTAGCCGACGAACATCACCGGCGCGTCGTCGATGGCGACGTCGGCGCGGAGCGGGTCGGCGCCGAGCATGAAGTCCTTGCCGTAGGCCAGCGTCTTCCTGCCGCCCGGGCCGCGCACGCTCATCGAACTGGCGGCGGCGACGACCACGCTGTTGCGGAGCGGCACCCGCTGCCGGAAGCCGCCGGCTTCACCGGCGGGCGCCAGGCCAACGGACTTCACGGCCGTCTCGACGTGGCGCAGCGCGCCTTCGTAGCCCGCGGTGCCGAGGCCCCGTCCTTCGAGCGCGTCGTCGGCCAGCACGCGCATGTGCCGCTCGATCTCGGCGCCACGGATGCCCTCCAGGGCCGCCGTGATCTCGGGGCCGTCGAGTGGCGGCGCGGCGTCGCTCGGCGCCGGCGGGGTGCTGCTGCAGGCCCCGGCCATCGCCATCACCGCCATGCCCGCCGCCACCAGCAATCCGCTGCGCCTGATCATCGACCGGTCCTCCTCCCGCAGGCCCGGCTGCGGAACGGGCAGAAGGATATCAGCAGCCCGACGCCCGCGGACGCTCACGGCGCGATCGACAGCGAGAGATGGCGGCGAGCCGCTCAGGGACAGCGCACACCCGCCGTGTCGAGCGACACACGGTAGAGGTCGCCCGGCGGCCGCGCGCCCGCGGGCCGTGGGCCCACCACCCCCGGCCGTTCGGACGTGAACGAGAGCATCGTCTCGGCGGCGTCGATGTTCGGCGCGAAATCGGCGAACGGCGAGTTCACCGCCGTCAGCGGCCGCGGTTCGGCCCAGCCGTCGCTGGTGCGGCAACTCACGAACAAGTCGGCCGTGCCGCCGGCGGGCACGCGCACCAGCACCATGAAGTGCCCGCTCGGCGCGATGGCGGGGTTGCCGCCGTCGGTGGTGGCGCCCAAGCGCACCGGCGTCGGGGTCGTCCATCCGGCCGGTGTCTGCTGCGCCGTATGGATGCGTGACGCGCCGCCACGCGACGACGAGAACACGGCGGTGCCGTCGCGGGCCACGGTGAAGAACACGTCTCCCGCGGTGGCGTTCAGCGGCGGGCCGGGATCGATCGGCGGTCCCCATCCGGTGGCGGTGCGCTCGACGAACCACGTGGCGAACACCCGCGCGCCGCCGGCCACGCGCGGCCGATCCGACGAGAAGTAGAGGCGTTGTCCGTTCGGGCTCACGAACGGATCGACGTCACGCCAGGTGCCGGAGAACGACGCGGTGACGGGCGTCGACCAGGCGCCCGCCGCCGAGCGGCGCGAGACCAGAATCGTGAGCGTCTCGCGGTCGGCCGAGGCGCGGTTGAAGTACACCTCGGCGCCGTCGGGTGTGTACGTCGTCGCGAACTCGGGCGCCGCCGTCGAGACGACGCCTTCCGCCAGACGCGTCGGCCCGATTTGAGACCACACCGCGGCCCCTGTCGCCGTGACGCCGGCGGCGAGGAGCCATGGTGCGAGGCGGCGCGACGTCGGCGGGTGCGGCATCCAGCCAGGGTAGCGTCGTCGCGACCGGGGCGACCGTGCCCCGTCCCTGCTGTTCGTCCCGCCGCGGTATCCTGCTGCCGGCCCATGCCGAGGGTCTTCATCAGCTACCGCCGCGCCGACAGCATCGCGTACGCGGGCCGCCTCTACGACCGACTGGCCGCCGCCTTCGGCGCCGACCAGGTGTTCATGGACATCGACACCCTCGACCCCGGGGTCGATTTCGTGGAGGTGCTGCATCGCACCGTCGAGACCTGCGACGTGTGCCTCGTCGTGATCGGCCGCGGCTGGACGAGCGCGGCGGATGAGCGCGGCGCGCCGCGCCTGTTCGACGCGGCTGATTTCGTCGCCCTCGAGGTGGCCACCGCGCTGGCCAAGCCCGACGCGCGGGTGGTGCCGGTGCTGGTCGGCGGAGCGCCCATGCCAGCGTCTGGCGAGTTGCCGGAGCGGCTGCAGGCCCTCACACGGCGGCACGCCGTCGAGCTGCCGGACACCGGGTTCCAGCACGCCGTCGGCCGGCTCATCGAGTCGCTCGACGGTGTCGCCCGAGACGCCCCGCGGCCGACGCCGCCGGCCGAGCGCGCGAGCGAGGCGTCGTGGGTCCGCGGGCGCTGGCCGCTCCTGGCC
>CAYUAX010000354.1:0-2894 GCA_964442845.1 uncultured Bifidobacteriaceae bacterium
GAGCGAGCCGTTGTGGGCCACGCAGTTCTCGGTGTCGGTCTGCGGCGCCGGCATCTTGTAGTAGCCCTTGTGCACCAGCTTCTTGTCGACGATGTCGTAGATGGCGTCGGCGCCCCAGGTGAGCGGGTCGCTGGCCCGGCAGCGCGGCCGGCTGCCGCCGCCCCACTCGTCGGTGAACACCACCTTGGTGCCGTCGTTGTTGAAGGTGGCCGAGTGCCAGTAGGCGAAGCCCTTGTCGGCGACGAAGTCGAGCCGCTTCGGGTTCATCGGATCCGAGATGTCCATCAGGATGCCGTTGCCCGAGCAGGCGCCCGCGGCCAGGCCGATCTCCGAGTACACCGTGATGTCGTGGCACTGGTTGGTCTGGCTGGTCCGCTGCGTGCCCTCGCCGTGGTTGCCGCCCGGCCACAGGCCGGCGATGGCGCCGGTCGTCGCGTCGGCGAAGATGCGCGGCCGGTTGACGATCGCCGCCTTCTCCGGGTTCTTCAGCGGCACCTTGATGACGTCGATGCTGAAGAGCGCGGTGTTCGGATCTTCCTCGGGCTTGAGGCCGGAGCAGCCGGCCAGTTCTTCGCCCGAGCGGACGGTGCTGGTGCCCGAGCCGTAGAGATAGATGTTGTCGGGGTCGTTCTTGGCCGGCACCAGCGTGTGCGTGTGCGAGCCGCGGCAGGTCTGGATCGCCGCCACCTGCTTGGGGTTCTTCAGGTTCGAGATGTCGAAGATGCGGATGCCGCGGAAGCGCTCCGCCGACACCGGCGCGGTCACGCCCTGCGTGCCGCAGTCGAGACGGCCGCGCGTCTGCTCCACCGACATGAACAGCAGGTTGCCGTAGATCGAGACGTCGCCCTGGCCGCCCGGGCAGACGATCGACGCCACCAGCTTGGGCCGGCGCGCGTTCTCGACGTCGTAGGTGTTGAAGCCGTGGTAGTTGCCGACCACGGCGTGCACGCCTTTGAAGGCCAGATCGGAGTTGGTGAAGCCCGAGCCCACCGGCGGCGGCGCGTTCGGGTCGGGCGGCGGCGGCGCCGGCGCGCCTTCGGGCCGCTCGGGCGGCGTCACCGAGCCGGCCGGCGCTTTCGGGTCGAAGAAGCCCGGCGGCTTGGGCAGGTTCGACACCAGCTCCATGTGCCAGGCGGCCACGCCGGCGTCGGTGTGCCCCGGCTTCAGGCCGATACGCGGGTCGTCGGGCCGCGCCGGCTTCTGCTGCGCCTGCACCAGGCCGACGCTCATCACCACCGCCAATACGCCGCCCACTGCCATTCGCATCCGCATCGTCGTTCTCCGATCAGTTCCGTCGTAGGGCAGAGCTTTAGCTCTGCCTCCAGGCAGCACTGAAGTGCTGCCCTACGTACCGCCTCAGCGAAGTCTGGCCGTCCTGGCTTTGATCGCCGCCGCTGCGGCCTTCTTGCGCGCCGCGTCGCGCGCGCCGGGCGCCGCCGCCTCGGTGTCGAGCTGCGCCGCCAGGGTGTCGAGCTCGTCGAGGCTGGCCGCGTTGCGCCCCTGACGCGTGTCGCCGCGGTCGAGCGCGGCGCGCAGCGCGGTGATCCGGGCCGCGTCGAGCGTGCCGGCCCGCTCCATCTGATCGACGTAGGCCTTGGCGACCACGAAGCTCGGCGGCCAGGTGACGCGCGGCTGGTTCTGCGAGTTGAACTCCTCGAAGCGCACCAGGTTGGCCGCGGCCAGCTCGTTGGCGCTCAGGAACTCGCTCGGCGTGAGCCGGAACACGTCCATGCCGCGGGCGATCTCCGAAGCGTAGATCTGGCCGTTGTACCAGTAGGCCGACCAGTAGCCGCCGGTGATGAGGTGCTTCGCGTCGAGCGGGCCGCGGTCGAAGTAGGCGATCTCGACCGGCTTGGCCGAGTCGGTGAAGTCGAACACCGAGATACCGCCCTGGTACCAGCCCTGGACCATGATGTCGCGGCCGGGCACGGGAATGAGCGAGCCGTTGTGGGCCACGCAGTTCTCGGTGTCGCTCTGCGCCGCCGGCAGCTTGTAGTAGCTCTTGAACTGCAGCTTTTTGTCGACGATGTCGAAGATGGCGTCGGCGCCCCAGGTGAGCGAGTCGGTGGCGCGGCAGCGCGGCCGGGTGCCGCCGCCCCACTCGTCGGTGAAGATCACCTTGGTGCCGTCGTTGTTGAACGTCGCCGAGTGCCAGTAGGCGAAGTTCTTGTCGGCGACGTGGTCGAGCCGCACCGGCTGCTCGGGGTTCGAGATGTCCATCAGGATGCCGTTGCCCGAGCAGGCGCCGGCGGCCAGACCCGCCTCGGGCATCACCGTGATGTCGTGGCACTGATTGGTGGTGCTGGTGCGCTGGGTGCCGGGGCCGTGGTCGCCGCCGGGCCACAGACCGGCGATGGCCCCGGTGGTGGCATCGGCGAAGATGCGCGGCCGGGCGACGATCGCGGCCTTTTCCGGGTTCTTCAGCGGCACCTTGATCACGTCGATGCTGAAGAGCGCGGTGTTCGGGTCCTCCTCCGGCTTGAGGCCCGAGCAGCCGGCCAGCTCTTCGCCCGAACGCACGTTGCCGGTGCCCGAGCCGTAGACGTAGATGTGGTTCGGGTCGTTCTTGGCCGGCACCAGCGTGTGCGTGTGCGAGCCGCGGCAGGTCTGCACCGCCGCCACCTGCTTGGGGTTCTTCAAGTCGGTGATGTCGAAGATCCGGACGCCGCGGAAGCGCTCGGTGCTCACCGCGGTGGTCACGCCCTGGACGCCGCAGTCGACGCGGCCACGCGTCTGCTCCACCGACATGAACAGCAGGTTGCCGTAGATCGACACATCGCCCTGCCCGCCGGGGCAGGCGATCGACGCGACCAGCTTCGGCTTGCGGGCGTCCTCGACGTTGTAGGTGTTGAAGCCGTGGAAGTTACCCATCACGACGTTGACGCCCTTGAAGG
>CAYUAX010000355.1:0-2877 GCA_964442845.1 uncultured Bifidobacteriaceae bacterium
CCGTGCGTGTGGCCGGCGAGCACCAGCTGGACGTCGAGGGTCGCGGCCTCGCGCAGCCGCCGCGGGTCGTGCGCCAGCATCACCGTCGTCGGACCGGCGCCCTTCACCACCCGGGTGACGTCGGGCAGCCGCCGCGTCCAGTAGCGGAGGCCGACGACGTCCAGCGATTCGCCGCGCCACGTGAGACGCGTCCGCTGGTCGCGGAGCACCGCGAAGCCGCGCGCGGCAAGCGCTGCCGGCACGACGCGGTCGTCGTCGTGGTTGCCGAGCACGGCGAAAGCGCCGAGCGGCGCCGCCGCCAGCGGGGCCAGCAGCTCGGCGACCGGCGCGGCCCTGGTCACGTCGGCATCGGTCACGTAGTCGCCGCCGAGGGCGATGACGTCGGGCCGGGCGGCGGCGAGAAGACCGACCGCGGCGCGGATGTCGTCGGCCGGCACCATCGGGCTGAGGTGCACGTCGGTGATCAGCCCGACGCGCAGGCCGTCGAGGGCCGCCGGCAGTCCCGTCACCGTGAGCGAGCGCTCGTCGAGACGCACGCGGTGACGCTCCACCGCGACGCCGTAGCCGACGGTACCGGTGGCCAGGCCGACGCCGGTGGCGACCAACCCTTTGAGCGCGCGGCGCCGGGTGACGGTGAACATCGCCGATTCGGCGCCATGTTAGCAGCCGGCGCGCGCGGAGCGGCCGCGAAGCTGGCGGTATAGTGAACGGCGTGAACGTCCTGGACGAATTGCGCTGGCGCGGTCTGGTCTACGACCGCACCGAGGGGCTCGACGAGGTGATGGCCGCCGGTCCGGTCACGGTCTACATCGGGTTCGATCCGACGGCCTCCAGCCTGCACGTCGGCTCGCTGCTGCCGATCATGAGCCTGGCCCGGCTGCAGCGCTTCGGTCACTCGCCCATCGCGCTGGTCGGCGGCGGCACCGGGTTGATCGGCGACCCCAGCGGCAAGGCCAGCGAACGGGCGCTGCTGACCGTCGAGCAGACCGAAGAGAACGCCGCCGGCATCCATCGTCAGCTCGAGCGGTTTCTCGATTTCAGCGCCGCCGCCAACCCGGCGCGGATGGTCAACAACGCCGACTGGCTGCGCACCGTCTCGCTCATCGAGTTCCTGCGCGACACCGGCAAGCACTTCACGGTGCAGTCGATGACCGCACGCGAGTCGGTGAAGCGCCGTCTCGCCTCCGACGAAGGGCTGTCGTTCACCGAGTTCAGCTACCAGCTGCTGCAGGCCTACGACTACCTCGTCCTCCATGAGCGGTACGGCTGCACGCTGCAGGCCGGCGGCAGCGATCAGTGGGGGAACATCGTCGCCGGCTGCGACTTGATTCGCCGCGTTCGCGGCGCCAAGGCTCACGGGCTGGTGCTGCCGCTGGTCACGACCAGCGCCGGCACCAAGTTCGGGAAGACCGAGGCGGGCACGGTGTGGCTCGACGGCGCGCGCACCTCGCCGTTCCGTTTCTTCCAGTTCTGGCTGCGTACCGACGACCGCGACGTCGAGCAATACCTGAAATGGTTCACGTTCCGCACCGCGGCCGAGGTCGAGGCGATCGTCGCCGCCCACCGCGGCGCGCCGGAACGCCGCGAGGCGCAGCGGGCGCTGGCGGCCGAGATGACCCGGATGGTGCACGGCGACGCCGAACTGGCGCGGGCCGAACGCGCGACCCAGGTGCTGTTCGGCGGTCGGCTCGCCGATGCCGAGCCGGACGACATCCTGCTCGTGTTCGACGACGTCCCGTCGATCGATCTGCCGGCCGCGGCGCTGACCGGCGCCGGTCTCGGCGCCGCCGACGCCGCCGTGCAGTCGGGGCTCACGGCGTCGAAGGGAGAGGCGAACCGCCTGGTCAAGCAGGGCGGGCTGTACGTCAACGACCGGCGCCTGACCGAGGGCAGCGCCCACATCACCGCCGCCGACCTGATTGGTGGCCGGGTGGCGGTGCTGCGCAAGGGCCAGCGCGAGCGGCGGGTCCTGCGAATCACGGCCTGACGCGGCGCCGCTGGGTAACGAATCTTCACAGTTCTGCGCGGAATTCGCGGCATCAGCCAGCCCCGGGGTGCCGCAAGGGTTGACAGCCCGGTAACGGCATCGCTACGATGTGGATTCGTGCTCGACGCGTCGCCTCCGGTCTGGGGCGCCGTGCCCCGCTCGACGACGCTCAGGGACGACAGGAAGTTCGACACCCTCCGGCCGGTTGAAAAAATTGCAGGCAGTGCAACTTTCTGCTTGACTCGGCCGTGAAATGCGTCGTAAGATCGTAAGGTTCCCCTGAATGGCACTGACGTGCAGGGGCGCCGGGTCGGCCGCGGGTCGGCCCACCCTGGTTCTTTGAAAACTAGATAGAGCGTGCACAACCAGCCCGTCGAGTGTCAGCTGTCTCGCCGGCGTCGGACCGCAAGGTTCGGTGCAGGCGGGGCGACACAGACGTAACAAACAAGAAGAGCCGACAAGCTCCTCTGGTTTGAGAGCTGCCCGCGCGGCCGCAAGGCGGCGCGGACAACCACTTTAACTTGAGAGTTTGATCCTGGCTCAGAATCAACGCTGGCGGCGTGCCTAACACATGCAAGTCGAACGCGAAAGGGGCTTCGGTCCTGAGTAGAGTGGCGAACGGGTGAGTAACACGTGGGTGATCTACCTCTGAGTGGGGGATAACGTTCCGAAAGGAGCGCTAATACCGCATGAAGTTCCGGGTTTGAAGACCTGGAAACCAAAGTCGGGGACCGCAAGGCCTGACGCTTGGAGAGGAGCCCGCGTCTGATTAGCTAGTTGGCGGGGTAACGGCCCACCAAGGCGACGATCAGTAGCCGGCCTGAGAGGGCGGACGGCCACACTGGGACTGAGACACGGCCCAGACTCCTACGGGAGGCAGCAGTGGGGAA
>CAYUAX010000356.1:0-2870 GCA_964442845.1 uncultured Bifidobacteriaceae bacterium
GCCGGGGATATATCAGGAAGGGCCCGTTGCCGATGGCAACGGGCCTTTTCGTTTTCTGGGCTATTCTCAGCACGGCCCGCGCATGCCGAGCCTCGCTTCGCTCCACCCGCAGGTCGTTCACTTCGTGGTCGCGCTGATCCTGGTCGGCGTGCTGTTCCGCGGCGCGTCCCTGGTGTGGCGGGCGGCGTGGCTCGGGCCGGCGGCCACGGCGCTGATCGGGCTCGGTACCGTGGCCAGTCTGGTGGCGGTCCGCACCGGTGACGCCGCGCACGGCCCGGTCGAACGTGCGCCGGGGGTGCGCCCGGCCGTGGTCGCCCACGAGACCTGGGGCGAGCGGGCCCGCAACGTCTTCGTGCTCCTGCTCGGCGTCGAGGCGGTGGCGCTGGTGCTGGCCCGTCGACAGCACGCCTCGGCCCGGCCGGCCGCTGTCGCCGCCGCCGTTGTCGGCGTGGTCGCCGGTGGTGTCCTTTACCGCGCCGCCGAACTCGGCGGCGACCTGGTCTACGCCTACGGCGGCGGTGTCGGCATCCGCTCGGGCCGGCCCGCCGACATCGAACAGGCGTTCGTCACCGCCGCGTACCAGCAGGCGATGGCCGATCGCGCCGCCGGCCGTCCGCTCGACGCGGCCCGCCTCGCCGATCTGGTCGCCGCGCGCTTTCCGGATCACCTCGAAGCGCAGCTGGCCCAGGTGGACGCCACCATCGTGGACCGGGCCGACCCGGCTGCCGCGTTGAACCGACTCGGCACCCTGAACATCCCGCGCGACGACGCGCGCCTGCGGCTGCGCGCCGGCCTGCTCCGGGCCCAGGCCCTCGAGGCCATGCAGGATCCCTCGGCCGCGCGCCAGGTGCTCGAGACGCTTCGCACCGAGTTCCCAGCGAGCGCCGAGATCCAGCGCCGGCTCGACCGCCTGACCCGGCCCTGACGCCGGCCCCGCCGTCAGCGGGCCATTGCCGACACCGCCGCGAAGCTGGCCCAGCACGCGGCCACGCAGGTCAGCACCGACAGGCCGACGTTGGCCGCTGCGGCCGGCCACGCCCCCTGGTCCGCCAGCGCCACCGTCTGGATGCTGAACGCCGAGAACGTCGTGAAGCCGCCGAGCAAGCCGGTCATCACCGCGTGGCGCCCCACCGGCGACCACGGCACGGGTCCGCTGGCCAACGCCGCGATCACGCCCATCGCCGCCGAGCCCACGACGTTGACGAGCAGCGTGCCCCACGGAAACCCGCCGCCCGCGACGCGAACTACCGCCTCGGTCAAGGCGTGCCGCAGTACGCCGCCGGCCGCGCTGCCCAGGGCTATGGCCAACCACACGCCGAGTCCGCCGTCGCGCATGCGGTCAGGATATGCGACGGCGCGGCGCGCCTGCCGACGGCTAAGATTCCGGCGTGCCCGAGCTGCCGGACATCGAGCTCTACCTGCACGCGCTCCGGCCGCGCCTGCTCGGCCAGCCGATCGCGGCGGTGCGCATCGCCGCGCCGTTCCTGGTGCGCACCGTCGACCCGCCGGTCACGGCGGCAATCGGCCGCCCCGTCACCGACCTGCGCCGGGTCGGGAAGCGCATCGCCATCGACGCCGACGGCGTGGTGCTGGTGCTGCACCTGATGATCGCCGGACGCCTGCGCTGGCTGGCCGCCGGCGCGCCGATTCCCCGCCGGCTCGGCCTCGCCGCCATCGACGTCGCCGCCGGCACGCTGCTGCTCACCGAAGCCGGCACCACGCGGCGCGCCTCGCTGCACATGGCGGCAGGCGCCGCTGGCGTTGACGCGCTCGACCCGGGAGGCGTCGAGCCGCTGGGGATCGACCGCGACGCGTTCGCCCGGCAGCTGGTCGTCGAGCGCCACACGCTGAAGCGCACCCTCACCGACCCGACCCTCTTCAGCGGTATCGGCAACGCCTATTCGGACGAGATTCTCCACCGCGCCCGCCTGTCGCCGCTGCGCATGTCGGACGGTCTCGACGCCGACGAGATCACGCGCCTCTACGACGCCACCACTGAGACGTTGACCGGATGGCGCGACGCGCTGATCGCCGCGACCGGCGACGACTTTCCGGAGAAGGTCACGGCGTTTCGCCCGGGCATGCGGGCCCATGGCCGGTTCGGCCAGCCGTGTCCCACCTGCGGCACGCCGATTCAGCGCATCCGCTACGCCGCCAACGAGGCCAACTACTGTCCGACCTGCCAGACCGGCGGACGGCTGCTCGCCGACCGCGGCCTGTCGCGCCTGCTCAAGAGCGACTGGCCGCGCACGCTCGACGAACTCGAGCGGCACAAGCGAGCCCGCCGTTGACGCCGCCGTCGGCCTGAGGCCGTGCCGTAGCTACCGCGGTCGCGGCGCCGGGAGCGACGCGTCCGCGTCGTGGCGGACCCTGGTGAGCGCCGTCACGTCGAACCCGGCCCGGCGCGCCGCGGCGATCGCCTGGGCGAATCCCGACTCGTCGAGGGCCACGGCGCGCGCGAGAATCGCCAGGCGGCCATGGCCGCGTTCACCGACGGCCATCCACGTCAGCGCGGCGTCGTGGCCGACGACCCAGAAGTCGCCCCACACCGCCGGCAGCCACGCGAACACCCCCGGCGCGAAGCGCACCCGCCAGCGGCCGTCGTCGCCATCGGCGCGCAACCGCCCGTCGCGCACCTCGACGCCGGCGGCCACCCGGCAGCGGCTGCGCACGGCCGCGTCGACCGGCGATCGCACCTGGATCTCGAGTGTCGTCTCGCCGACGCAGCGGCGCTGCCACCACGAGCCGTAGCCGGCGATCTCGTACCAGCGCCCGGCGAAGCGCGCCAGCGGCGCGACGATCTCGCCCGGCGCCTGCCCCTCCAGGCGCGGCGCGGCGCCCAGCAGCGCCGCGACCAGAGCCAGTCCGGC
>CAYUAX010000357.1:0-2848 GCA_964442845.1 uncultured Bifidobacteriaceae bacterium
GCCCGGGCCATCGTCGAGAGCGGCGAGATCATCGAGCCGCTGCGCGACCGCATCATCGGCCGCGTCTCGCTCGAGAAGATCACCGACGCGGTGACCGGCAATGTCGTGCTCGACGTCAACGACATGATCGACGAGGACAAGGCCGCCGAGGTGCAGGACGCCGGCATCGAGAAGGTGAAGATCCGCTCGGTGCTGACCTGCCAGAGCCGGCGCGGCGTCTGCGCGCACTGCTACGGGCGCGACCTGGCCACCGGCAAGGTCGTCGAGCTCGGCCTGGCGGTCGGCGTCATCGCCGCCCAGTCGATCGGCGAGCCCGGCACGCAGCTGACGATGCGCACCTTCCACATCGGCGGCACGGCGTCGCGGGTGTCGGAGCAGTCGGCGCTCGACGCCAAGCACAAGGGCACGGCGCGGTTCGACAACCTGGCGGTGGTCGAGCGCGCCAAGGGCGACGGCAGCGTCGATCTGATCGTCATGAACCGCAACGGCCACATCGTGGTGCAGGACGACAAGGGCCGCGACCGCGAGCGCTACCAGGTGGTCTACGGCGCGCACCTGCGGGTCAAGGACGGGCAGAAGGTCGAGCCCGGCCAGGTGCTGGTCGAGTGGGACCCCTACACCTTCTCGATCCTCACCGAGGAGTCCGGGCAGGTCCGCTTCAAGGACATCGTCGAGGGCGTGACCGTGCACGAGGACCTCGACGAGATCACCGGCCTGTCACGGCTGATCATCGTCGACTCGGCCGACGAGAAGCGTCAGCCGACGGTCGAGATCCGCGGCAAGGACGGCAAGGTCCAGCGCAAGTACATCATGCCGGTCCACGCCCACATGATGGTGCAGGACGGCGAAGAGCTGCAGGCCGGCGACGTGCTGGCCAAGATCCCGCGCGAGACCACCAAGACCAAGGACATCACCGGCGGTCTGCCGCGGGTGGTCGAGCTGTTCGAGGCGCGCAAGCCGCGCGACCCGGCCGTGATCAGCGAGATCGACGGCACGGTGAAGCACGGCGGCGTCGTCAAGGGCCAGCGCAAGATCCTGATCGTCCCCGACGAGGGCGGCGGCGAGGCGCGCGAGTACTCGATCCCGCGCGGCGTCCACGTCAACGTCCAGGACGGCGAGCGCGTCCGCGCCGGCGATCCGCTGATGGACGGCCCGAGCAACCCGCACGACATCCTGCACGTGCTCGGCGAGAAGGAGCTGCAGAAGTACCTCGTCAACGAGGTGCAGGAGGTCTACCGCCTCCAGGGCGTCAACATCAACGACAAGCACATCGAGGTGATGGTCCGCCAGATGCTGCGCTGGGTGCGCGTCGAGGACGTCGGCGACACCGAGTTCCTGATCGACGAGCAGGTCGACAAGTTCCGCTTCCTGAGCGAGAACGAGCGCGTGCTCGCCGACGGCGGCCGGCCGGCGACGGCGCAGCCGCTGCTGCTCGGCATCACCAAGGCGTCGCTGTCGACCGAGTCGTTCATCTCGGCGGCGTCGTTCCAGGAGACCACCCGCGTCCTCACCGAGGCGTCCATCTCCGGCAAGGTCGACCACCTGCGCGGCCTGAAGGAGAACGTCACGATGGGCCGCCTCATCCCGGCCGGTACCGGCTTCTGGTGGTATCGCCACCTGAGCATCCCGGCCGACGAACCGCCGCCGCCGCCGGCGCCGCTGCAGCCGGCCGACGACGAGCTGGAGCTCGACCGCGAGCTCGAGTACCTGGTGGAGCCGGAAGAGCCGGTCATCAGGACGACCAACGAGTAGCGGCTAGGGACTAGCGGCTGGCGGCTAGGAACGAACGACGAGGGCCCGGTGGGATTGCTCCCGCCGGGCCCTTTGCTTTTTTCCGCCTGCGTGACGGAGGAATCGCTGGGGTCTGGCCGCTAGCCCCTAGCCGCTAGCCGCTGGTCAGGTGTCAGGGCGTCGCCACCGGCCGCGTCGCCGGAACTGCGGCGCGGCTCTTCGACGCCGCGCCGATCATCGACGAGGCCGTGTACACCACGACGACCACGACGAGCCAGCGCATGTAGAGGATCGGCAGTTCCTTGACGATGAACGCCGCCACCAGGACGGCGAGCGGGCCGCCCAGCGCCAGGCCGACGGCGGTGCGCAGGTGATAGGCGTCCTTGCGGATGAAGTTGATGCCGCCGACCGGCATCAGGAATGCGCACGACCCCATCATGATCGGATACGCCGCCTTGGGGTCCATGCCGAGCAGGCTGATCATGATCATGCACGGCGCGTAGAGGCCGATGCCGAGGGTCATCAGCGCCCCGAGGACGAAGTTGACGCCGATGCCGATGGCCAGCTTGGCGCCGGTCAGGCCGAGGTCGGCGCCGCCTCCCGGCACCAGGCCCAGCAGCTGCAGCAGCATGATGCCGGCGGCGAGAAACAGCGCCGAGCCCATCGCCAGCTGCACCGTGCGGCGCGGCATCCCGGCGACGATGCCGGCGCCGAACCAGGCGCCGGCGGCGGCGGCGAAGAGCAGCAGGGCCAGGGTCGTGAAGTCGACCTGGACGATGGTCATGTAGATCACGGCCTGGACCACCGTCGGCAGCACGTGGCCGACGTTGAGCGTGCCCGGGATCAGCTCGTCGGGCACCAGCCGCCAGGCCCGGAACATCGCCGTGGAGGTGGCGTACGACCCGATGCCGAGGGTATCGAAGAAGTTGGTGATGGCGCCGACGAACAGCTGCAGCGGCGTCGGCTGCACCGGCTCGTGGGCGCCATGGCCGCCCGCGGCGCGGCGAGCCCGGGCCACGACATACCAGCGGCTGAGGAAGACGACGGTCAGCGTGACCATCGCCGCGATCAGGATTTGTTTGGCGTCCAATGCAGCTCCCGGCCCGAAGTGTACCCC
>CAYUAX010000358.1:0-2828 GCA_964442845.1 uncultured Bifidobacteriaceae bacterium
CTGGTCAAGTACAAGAAGCTGGTCGGCGGCGGCATGATGAAGATCGTCAACCAGACCGTGCCGATGGCCCTCAAGAAGCTCGGCTACACGCAGGCGCAGGTGGCCGACATCATCCAGTTCATCGACGAACAGGAGACCATCGAAGGCGCGCCGCACCTGCTCGAGCGCGACCTGCCGGTGTTCGACTGCGCCTTCAAGGCCGCCAACGGCGAGCGGTCGATCCACTACATGGGCCACATCAAGATGATGGGCGCCACCCAGCCTTTCATCTCCGGGGCGATCAGCAAGACCGTCAACGTGCCCAAGGACGCCACCGTCGAGGAGATCGAGCAGGCCTACATGGAGAGCTGGCGGCTCGGCGCCAAGGCCATCTCGATCTACCGCGACGGCAGCAAGCGCACCCAGCCGCTGAACACCTCGAAGGAGGCGATCACGACCGGGGCGATGGCCCAGGCGCCCAAGGCGGCGATCGACGCCGCGGTGGCGGCGGCCCTGGCGGCGCGCACGCCGATGCGGCGCAAGCTGCCCGACGAGCGCCAGGCCATCACCCACAAGTTCGACATCGCCGGCCACGAGGGCTACATCACCGTCGGCCTGTTCGAGGACGGCATGCCGGGCGAGATCTTCCTGGTGATGGCCAAGGAGGGCTCGACCATCTCGGGCTTCGCCGATGCTTTCGCCCAGGCGATCAGCTACGCGCTGCAGTACGGCGTGCCGCTGCAGGCGCTGGTCGACAAGTTCAGCCACGTGCGCTTCGAGCCGTCGGGCATGACCCGCAACCCCGACGTGCGCTTCGCCAAGTCGATCGTCGACTACATCTTCCGCTGGATGGCGTCGAAGTTCCTGTCGCCGGAGGCGCAGTTCCGCGCCGGCGTCAACAACCGCGACGAGGCCACCGACAGCCCGGCCGAAGGCTACGCGGCGACGGCCAAGGCCGTGGCGGCCGAGCCGGCCGTCGCGGTGCCGCCCCCGGCGCCGGCGCCGACCCGGTCGGCGTTCGCGGCGATGCAGAACCAGGAGGACGCACCGCCGTGCAGCACGTGCGGGTCGATCATGGTGCGCAGCGGGGCCTGCTACAAATGCGGGAACTGCGGCACGACGTCGGGGTGCGCCTAGCGGCGCACCTGGCGGGGCTCGGGGCTCGGGTCTCGGGCGAGCACGAACACGGAGCGGGCGGGAGGAGTAACCTCCCGCCCGTTTCCTTTTTGAGGAACTTGGATCGACGCACGGCGGCGGTAGCGTTGTTCCCGAGCCCCAAGCCCCGAGCCCCGAGCCCCGAGCCCCGAGCCCCGAGCCCCTAGTCCTGCGGCTCGGTAATCAGTCGCCCGCCGGTCAGGAACCGCCGGTAGCCCTTGTACTCGGTCGTGATGCGGATGCGCGGCGTGCCGGCGCCGTGGGTGACGCGCAGCGACGACGACGACACCGGCAGCACCAGGGTCTCTTCGGGGTCCTGGAAGCGCACCCGCTTGAACCGGTAGGTGGTGTCGATCCGCTCGACCGTCCAGCGCGAGTTGACCCCGGCGCGATTGTGCAGCCGGCGCGGCAGCTGCACCTCCACCTGCCCGCCGAGGTGGTGGTCCATCCGCAGCACGTCGTAGGTCTCGACGTCGATCCACACCCGGCCGCGCAGGCCGCCTTCGATGTTGTAGCTGATGCAGTCGTCGTTGTTCTCGACGACCCGGACGTCGGTGACCACGATCGGCGCCTTCTCCTGGAAGTCGACGAGGAGAGCGGCGCGGCCGTCGACCCGGCCGCGCCCGGCCAGCCGCCAGGTGTAGTCGCCGCGCTGACCCGGCAGCAGCATCGACAGCACCTGGGTCTCGGTGTCGTGCTGCTCGGGGGCGGTGCAGTTGCGGGGATCCTTGGCGCGCGGCCGGCGGCCGTTCACCTTGGTGACCAGCCGCAGGGTCTGGGCCTCGGTGGCGGCGTCGCCATCGGCGTCCGGCGCCCACGAGAGGCGCAGCTCGGATTCCACCGAGCGGCCGGGGCCGTCGCCCGAGAGCCCGAAGCTGAGCGGCTGAACGTAGACGTGTTCGCTGACGACGAGGCTGGCGGCGCGGGTGAAGAACTCCTCGACGCGGGCGGACGCCAGCGCCAGCGTGCCCTCGACGTCACCCGGCGGCGGCAGTTGAGCGGCGACGGCGGCCGCGCACGCGAGCACGGCCACGCCCACCGCGCCCAGCGCGCGGCCCGCACTCCACCCGGCAACGACTCGGGAGGGCCCTGACATGGTCCGAAGCGCGGATTATAGCCCCGGCGGCTGGCGGCGGTGTGTCACGATGAGAACACGCCGCCACCGATGAGCCTGCCCCTCGATCTGCCGGCCCCGCCGCCGGCCGCGACACCCGACGGGCTGCTGGCGGCGCTCGAACGCTACTGGGGCTACACGAGCTTCCGGCCGCTGCAGCAGGAGGCGATGGCGGCGATCCTCGCCGGCCGCGATTCCCTGGTCGTCATGCCCACCGGCGCCGGCAAGTCGATCTGCTTCCAGGCGCCGGCGGTGGTCGGCGACGGACTGGCCCTGGTGGTGTCGCCGCTCATCTCGCTGATGAAGGACCAGGTGGACACCCTGGTCGGCAACGGCGTCGCCGCCGCCTGCTACAACAGCGCGCTGGCGCCCGACCAGAAGCAGACGGTGATGACGGCGGTGCGCGACGGCCGGCTGCGCCTGCTCTACGTGTCGCCCGAGCGGCTGGTCGGCGAGGGCGCCGACGTGTTCCTCGGCCGGGTCGCCTCGGGAGCGGCGCCGGTACGGTTCGTGGCCGTGGACGAGGCGCACTGCATCAGCCAGTGGGGCCACGACTTCCGGCCCGAGTACCGCCAGCTCG
>CAYUAX010000359.1:0-2825 GCA_964442845.1 uncultured Bifidobacteriaceae bacterium
GGTCCAGGCTGGCCAGGATCTGCCGCTCGGTGCGGAAGCGCTGGACGATGGCGTCGGTGTCCATGCCGCGCTTGACGATCTTGATCGCCACCTCTTGCGCGAACTCGTCCTCGCGCGTAGCGCGGTAGACGCGGCCCATGCCGCCCTCGCCGACCAGCGCGGTGACGCGGTAGGGCCCGACACGACCGCCGACGAGTGGGTCGGCGGCGTCGCTCGCCCACGCCGCCGCCGAGGCGGCCACCAGCTCGCCGACGGTGTTCGCGGCGTCGCCGTCGGCGGCGAGCAGCGAGCGCACGGCCTCGGCCAACGCGTCGTCGCCCTGACACGCGGCGGCGACGAACGCCGCCTGCGCCGCGGCCGGCAGCTCGACCGCGGCGTGGAAGACGTCCTCGGCACGTCGCCACAGCGCTGGTGTCATCCGCCGGTTCCCAGGTGCTGGCGCAGCCACGCTTCGGCGAAGCGGGCATCGCGCACCACGGTCGGCACCGAGATCTCGAGCACGTCGGCGATCTCGGCGTTGCCGAGGCCGCCGAAGTAGCGCATCTCGATCACCCGCGCCTTGCGCGGGTCCACCTCCGCAAGGGCGACCAGCGCGTCGTCGAGGGCGACGACGTCCTGCGGCCGCTCCGGCGCGGCGACGACGATCTCGTCGAGAGCCACGTCGTGGCCGCCGCCACGCTTGGCGGCGCGCTTCTTCCGCGCCGAGTCCACCAGCACCTGCCGCATGACATGCGCCGCGACGCCGAAGAAGTGGGCGCGGTCGCGAAACGCCGGCGTTCGCTGATCGACGAGCCGCACGTAGGCCTCGTGCACCAGCGCGGTGGGCTGCAGCGTATGGGCGGCGCGCTCACGGCGCAGGTAGCTGGCGGCGAGCCGCTGCAGCTCGCGGTAGACGATCGGCAGCATCCGCTCGAGCGCCCGCGCGTCGCCGTTGCGCCAATCGGCGAGCAGCAGGGTGACGTCGTCGGCGGGCGGTTCGTCCATGGGGAGGTCGATGCGCCGACGGTCGGCCCGTACGGCCGCGCCGATTGTAGTGGACGCCGCCGCCGCTGATCAGCCCGCCAGGCCCGCCGCAACCGCCAGCGCGACCGCGTCGGGGCCGGCGGGGAAGCGCAGCTGCGCCGACTCGTCGGTGGCGGCCCGGTAGACCGTCTCGGCCACCTCGGCTTCGGTGGTCACCCCCGCCGGACGGGCGAACGCGGCGAAGATCGGTTGCGCGAACGGCTCGTACGCCGGTGGAATCAGTCCCTCGAGCCGGTGGCCGCTGTTGGCCGTGAAGCGCGTCGTCGGCGCATAGCCGGGCTCCACCAGCTTCACGCGAACGCCGAACCACGCGAGCTCGAGCGCGAGCGACGCCGTGAATCCCTCGATGGCCATCTTGCTGCCGGAGTAGACCGCGGCCAGCGGCATGGGCGCCAGCGTGACGCTGGAGGTCACGTTCACCACCACGCCGGCGCCACGGGCGCGCAGCTGAGGTATCACTGCCCGGGTCATCGCCATGACGCCGAACGTGTTGGTTTCGAACACTTCACGGGTGGTTGCCATGGACGTGGCCTCGAAGGCGCCGGCCAGGCCGATGCCGGCGTTGTTGACGAGGGCGTCCAGGGGACCGCAGGCGGCGAGGGCCGCCGCGATGCTGGCCGGGTCGGTCACGTCGAGGCGCAGCACCCGCAGGCGCTCGGAACGCGGCAGCAGGTCTTCGCGCGGCGTGCGCATGGTCGCGACGACGGACCAGCCGCGATCGTGGAAGTGGCGTGCGGTCGCCAGACCGTAGCCGGAAGAACAGCCAGTGATGAGCACGGTGAGCATGGTGCTAAGGTAGGCGCCAGTGACAAGACCTTCTACGATGCATAGTCCATATGACATTGGCGAGAGTCCAGATTCTGCCGATGCCTTGGCCCAGGTCATCTCGCTGCTGAGGCCTCGCGCCGTCTTCTCACGGCACATCAGCGCCGCCGGTCCCTGGGCGGTCCGCTATTCCGCGTTCGGCGCGCCGAGCTTCTGCGCGATTCTGGACGGCCGCTGTCGTCTCGCCGTGGACGGCCTCGACGCCCTCCTCCTCGAGGCGGGCGACTTCGTGCTCCTGCCGGCCACGCCGGCCTTCACGATGTCGGGGCTCGATCAGGCGACACCGGTACTGTTGGACCCGGCGGTCATGGCCGGCGTCCGGGGCGCGATCCGGCACGGCCGCCAGGAGGCCCCCGCAGACGTGCGCATGCTCGGCGGGTGGTTCGCGTTCGACTCACCCGACTCGGAATGGCTCGTGTCGCTGCTGCCGACGCAGATCCACGTCCGCGGCGTCGAGCGGCTGTCCACGCTCGTACGCCTCGTCGACGACGAGACCAGCCAGCGGCGAGCCGGCCGCGAC
Source organism: uncultured Bifidobacteriaceae bacterium (assembly GCA_964442845.1). Classification (GTDB taxonomy): domain Bacteria; phylum Acidobacteriota; class Vicinamibacteria; order Vicinamibacterales; family UBA2999; genus CAWAYR01. The sequence goes on from CAYUAX010000359.1 coordinate 2,369, forward strand.
CTGATTCTCGCCAGGCTGGTCGACGTGCTGCTGATCGAGGCACTCAGGCAGAACCCCGAGCGCCAGGCACCGCCGGGCCTGTTGCGCGGGCTGGCCGACCCGCGGCTCGCGCCGGCGATCCGACAACTGCACGGCGATGTCGCGCGCCCCTGGACGGCGGCGGCGCTGTCGCGCGCGGCCGGCCTGTCGCGCTCTGCTTTCTTCGAGCGCTTCACGCGGACGGTCGGCGCGCGGCCCATGGAGTACCTGCTGGCGTGGCGAATGGCCCTGGCGAAGGACCTGTTGCGCCGCCGCGAGCTTGGCCTCGACGAGATCGCCGAGCGCGTCGGCTACGGCTCGGCGAGCACCTTCAGCACCGCCTTCAGCCGCCACGTCGGTGTGGCGCCGAGCCGCTTTGCGTCCGCCTAGCAGGCTGCTGAAATAGGGGTACCCAGACGCTCGAGCGTCGTACTACACT
>CAYUAX010000360.1:0-2346 GCA_964442845.1 uncultured Bifidobacteriaceae bacterium
GCTCCCAGGTCTCGAACACGAGGTCCTTGCCGAACCGATGTTCCGGGGCGCCGCGGTGCACCATCACGTAGCCGGCCGTTTCGTAGGTGTGGCGGGCGGCGTCGAGAATGCTGTTGGTCCAGAGGGTGATCTTCCGGTAGCCGGCCTGGCGGGCGAACCGCGTGCATTCGTCCACCAGCCGCCGGCCGATGCCGAGACCGCGGGCCGCGGGATCGACGATCAGCAGCCGCAGCTTGGCCACCGTCGCCGACTTCTTCACCAGGAACACCGAGCCGACGGCCTGCCCGTCGCGCTCGGCGATCCAGCAGCGCTCGCGGGCCGGGTCGAAGTGCTCGACGAAGTGCTGGACGATGCCGGCGACGTGCGCCTCGAAGCCGATGTCCCAGCCGTACTCGGTGGCGTAGAACAGGCCATGCTGCGCCACCACCCAGCCCATGTCACCCGGCTGATGCGCGCGGAGGACGTAGGCCGGACCGGCCGGCGCGTCGCCGCCCAGCACCGCCTCGATGGTCCGCATGGCGCCGACGAGGCGGTCCTGCGCCGCCGGGGGCAGTGGCGCGAGCAGCGCCGCGACGTCGGCGCGCGACCGCGCCTGGAGCGCGTCAAGGGTCCGCCGGCCCTTGGCGGTGAGCGCGATCAGGCTCTTGCGGCCGTCGCCGGCGGCGGCGGCGCGGCGCACCAGTCCCTGCCGCTCGAAGCCTTTCAGCATCCGGCTCAGGTAGGCGGCGTCGAGGTCGAGGTCGCGGCCGAGGTCGGCGGCGGCCGGCGGCGGATCGCGGTGCGCCTCGTACAGCACGCGCACCTGCGACAGCGTCAGCGGGCTGTGCAGGTAGTCCTGGTGCAGGACGCCGATCTTGCGGGTGTAGAGACGGTTGAAACGCCGGATCGCCTCGACCCGGGCGGCGGTCGCCGCGGCTGTCGCCATGCTGCCCTCCTGCTCGATGGACCATGGTCCAGTAACTAGTTGACTGGTGTCAACTATCAAGCCGGCCGGCGCCCGCGGCGCCGCGAGCCGGCGGCGGCGGAACCCGACGCCGGTCCCCCGGCGGCCGGAGAGCCTGGCCGGCGGGGCGGCCGGTCCACGGCGGTGGCGGCGACGGTTAAGAGCTGGTAAAAAGGCCGGCGCGGCCCCGGCGCGGCCGCCCGGCGAGACGATAGGATCGACACATGGCGTGGATGGCCCGGCGCGGAACCCTGGTGCTCATCGTGGTGATCGGCCTGCTGCTGCCGGCGCTGGCGGCGCTCCAGTACCGCTGGATGGGCGAGATCAGCCGGCTCGAACAGGTGCGGGCGAAGACCAACATCGACGCCGCGGCGCAGCGCTTCTCGACCGAGTTCGACGCCATGCTGGCCGACGTCTATGCGCAGTACTACGGCCGGCTGCCCGAGACCCGCGGCGCCGCGCATCACCTGTCACCCGAATCGACGCCGGCGGCGCCGCGCCCGCCGCTCGTCAAGCAGGCGTTCGTCATCAGCCGCGACGGACAGGGCGGGTTCCCGGTGCGCGAACTGGACGCCGCGGGACGCCCCGGCGCCGTCGTGGCCTGGCCCGAGTGGCTCGACCCGACGCCGACGTCGGCCGCCGGCGGCGCCGAGGACGGGCCGCTGCCGCGCGGGCTGCAGCGCACGCTGCTCGACGAACTTCCCGGTCTCGTGGTGCGGCGCGGCACGCCGCACGACGAGTGGATTGTCGTGGTGCTCGACCTGCCGCGCATCGTCGATCAGGTGCTGCCGGCCATGCTCGGCAGCCACCTCGAAGGCGGCGTGCCGGTGCCGTACGACATGCTCGTCAACCGCGAAGACGTCCCCGAGCACGTGCTCTACCGCAGCCATCCCGATCTCACCCCCGCCGACTTCGCCGACTGGGTGACGCTGATGCCGGTGTTCGGCCTGCACAGCCGCGACCTCGAGCCCGACATGGCGCGCGGCCTGATGGCGGACGCCGCCGTGCACCGCTGGCGGCTGTTCCTGAGGGCCCGCGACGGCGCGCCCGAAGCGGCGGTCGCCGCCGCGCGCCGCCGCAACCTGTGGATCGGCGCCAGCGTGCTGGCGTTGCTGGCGGTCAGCGTCGGCCTGCTGGTGCTGTCGGTGCACCGCGTGCAGCGCGCCGCCCAGGAATCGCTGGAGCTGGTCGCCCGCATCTCGCACGAACTGCGGACGCCGCTCTCGACCATCACCTGCGCCGGCGAGAACCTGGCCGACAGCGTCGTCGTCAATCAGGACGAGACGCGTCACTACGGGCGCATCATCCAGCAGGAAGGCCGGCGCCTGCACAAAACCATCTCCGACATCCTGCTGTGCTGCCGCCTGCAGACCCGCGGCGACGCGGTGCTCAACCTGCAGCCC
>CAYUAX010000360.1:2356-2825 GCA_964442845.1 uncultured Bifidobacteriaceae bacterium
CCCACCCGAACCGCCGACGTCATCGACCGCGCCGTCGAGGACAGCCGCGTGGTCGTGGCCGCGCCCGACGGGCTGGTCGTGCGCGACGTCGATCCGCGGCTGCCGCTGGTGATGGCCGACGCCGAGGCGCTGCGCGCGGCGATCAAGAACCTGGTCGTCAACGCGCTGAAGCACGGGCGGCTGAGCCCGGTGCGCATCACCGCCCGCGCCGAGCGCTCGGGTCAGGTGACGATCGAGGTGGAGGACCACGGCCCCGGCATCCCCGACGAGGAGCTGCCGAAGGTGTTCGACGTGTTCTACCGCGGCCGCCAGGCCCGTGACGGGCAGATCGACGGCAGCGGCATCGGCCTGAACGTGGTCTACCAGGTGGTGCGATCGCACGGCGGCCGCATCCGCGTGGCGCGCGCCGAGCCGCACGGCACGCGCTTCACCGTGCGGCTGTCCGTGACGGCGCTGCGCGATGAGTCGG
>CAYUAX010000361.1:0-2813 GCA_964442845.1 uncultured Bifidobacteriaceae bacterium
CGATCTCGGGGACGCCGCGCGGCCCCACCAGGTAGCCGGCGGCGCCGAGCTTCAGCGCCTCGATCGCCGCAGTCTCGGTGGAGTGGCCGGTGACCACCATCACCCGCAGCCCGGGCGTGACGCGCCGCGCCTCGCGCACCAGGGCGAAGGCGTCGAGACCCGGCAGCGCCAGCTCGGTGACCAGCAGGTCGTAGGCGCCGCGCTGCAGGCGCTCGAGGGCCAGCGGCGCGTCGGGCGCCGTGTCCACCGTCCACCCGGCGTCACGCAGGGCCCCGGCGGCCAGCTCGCGGGCCGGGCCGTCTGGGTCGACGACCAGGGCCCGGCTGCCGTCCACGGGCCGCGTCGGCACCGGCTCGGCCACCCCGGGCCGCGCCCGCTGGCTGTCGAGCCACGCGTCGATGTCCCGGCGGCGGAACCGCCACTGGGCCGACCCGCACGGCCGGGAGCTGCCCGGCGTCGATCAGGCGGTAGACCGTCCGCAGGTTCACCTGCAGGTAGGCGAGCACCTCGTCGGTAGTGAGAAACCCTTCCGTGTCAGCCAGATCCGCGTCCCCGTCGGATCGATTGTAGCGTCCCGACGGGCCCCGGGCGGGCCGCCGCGGCCCGCCCGGCCCACGCCGCCGTGCAACGGCGCTCCCTATAATCGGGGGCGGGACCCCTCGGCGGGGCTCCCCGGCCCCGGCCAAACGGCGGAACCCGCCGTCCTAGAGGGTGTTGGGGCTCGAGTTCACGGGGCCGGCGGCACCCGACGCCGCCAGCGCCGCACACCGGGAAGGGGCGACGCGTGCCGTGCAGGGACTGACGATCACCGACGAAGAACTCGTCGTGCGATCGGTGAACGGCGACGTCGATAGCTTCAACCAGCTGATCCGCCGCTGGGAGCGGCCGATCTACGCCCTCGCGTACCGCACCATCGGCCGCGAGGACGACGCCCGCGACGTGTGCCAGGAGACGTTCCTGCGCGCGTTCCGGGCCCTGGGCGGCTTCAAGGGCCAGGCGAAGTTCTCGTCGTGGCTCTACCGGATCGCGCTCAACCTCTGTCGTGACTGGATCCGCCGGCAGCGGCGCACGCCGGTCGTGCAGTTGCCCGAGGACGTGGACGTCGCCGAACTGGCGGCGGCGCGCGGGCCGGTCGAGTCGATCGAGACGCTGGTCGCGCGCCGAGAGATCGGCCGCGCGGTGGCCCAGGCGATGGCCGCGCTGCCCGAAGAGCAGCGGACGGCGATCGTGTTGAAGGAGTACCACGGCTTGACGTTCCAGGAGATCGCCGACCTGCAGGGCGTGCCGTTGAGTACCGTGAAGACGCGGCTCTACCAGGGCCTGAGCGTCGTGCGGCGGCAGTTGGAAGGCAGCGGCATGTCGGCGGCCGACATCCGCGGGGACGCATCATGAGCACGAAGTTCACCTGTGGCGACGGCGAGACGCTGGTCGCCTATCTCTACGACGAGCTCGACGCCGCGGCGCGCGCCGGGTTCGACGAGCACCTGCGCACCTGCGCGACGTGCGCCGCCGAGGTGGCCGCGTTGGGCGGCGTGCGGCGCACGCTGGGCGAGTGGACGCCGCCCGCCCCGCCGCTCCGCTTCGCCGTCACCCCCGACGTCTCGCCCACGGTGCTGCGCCCGGCGGTGTCGCGCTGGCAGGCCGTGCCGGCGTGGGCGCAGGTGGCGGCGGCGACGCTGGCCGTCGCGGTCGGCGCCGCGGTCGCCAACGTCCAGGTGCGATACGACGCCGCCGGGTGGACCGTGACGACCGGCTGGATGACGCCGGCGGCGGCGCCGGTGGCCGCGGCGGCGCCCGCCGCCGCTGAGAACTGGCGTCCGGCGCTGGCCGCCCTCGAGCAGTCGCTGCGCCGCGATCTGGCCGCCGAGCGGGCCACGGCGAGCCCGGCGACGACCGCGGCGGCCGCCGACACTCAGGCGCTCGCGCGGGTGCGCGCCCTCATCCAGGACAGCGAGCGCCGCCAGCAGCAGGAGTTGGCGCTCCGCCTCGCCCAGTTCAGCCGCGACCTCGACCTCCAGCGCCGCGCCGACCTGGTGCGGATCGATCAGGGCATCGGCCAGCTCGAGGGACGCACCGGCGCCGAAGTGGCGCGCCAGCGCGAGATGCTCAACTACATCGTGCGCGCGGGCCTGCGGGCCCCGCAGTGAAGTGAGGCAGAGGGTCATGACACGTACGGGTTCTTTCGCGCTGGCGCTGGTCGCCGCCGCCGCTACCGCCGTCCACGCGCAGCCGGCCGCGCCGGCTGCACCGGCCGCCGACCCCACCGAACTGCGCCACCAGATCTACGTGATGGAGGGGGCGCTGGCTCGCGCCGTCAACTTCGGCGCGGCCCGCCTCAACCAGGAAATCCGCGCCGTCATGCCCGACATGATCGTCCTGGCCGGCGAGTCGCGGGCGCGCGGCTTCCAGCTGCCGCCCTACGGCGTGTTCTTCGACGTCGAGGTGCCGGTGCTTCGGCAGAGCATGATGTGGAGCCTGCGCATGATGCTGGACCAGGACCAGCAGGGGGCGCGCACGGCCCTCGCGCAGTTGAAGCGCCACATCGAAGGGTTGCCCCCGGGCGAGCGCGGCGGGCTCGACACCGCGTTGCGGCAGCTCGAACTGCGCATCACCGCCTTCTCGCCCGACGTGCCGTCAGGCGTGCCGGCCAACGCGCCGAACCCGTTCGCGGCGGCCGCCGCCGCCGGGGCCAACGCGCAGCCGGTGTCGTCGGGCGCGGCCCCGCTGCTGGCGCCACCTCCGCCCCCGCCCGGCGCGCCTGCCCCTGTGCGGAGCGCGATCCTCGACGACCCCGGGCGGGCCTACACCGACTC
>CAYUAX010000362.1:0-2811 GCA_964442845.1 uncultured Bifidobacteriaceae bacterium
TGCGCGAGGCCGGCTACAGCGAGGAGTTCGGCGAGATCAACAAGAGCATCCGCGTCGCCGTCGAGCAGATGGAGCAGGCGGCGTCGGCCAAGGACTTCGACCGCGCCAGCTATTACCGCGAGCAGGAGGCGGCGGCGCGCGAGAACCTGCAGTTCGTCCGCGAGAAGTTCGACGTCCGCTCGAGCGCCCGCAAGGTGGTGGTCGGCCGCGCCGAGATCGACGACGTGGTCTCGAAGTGGACCGGCGTGCCGCTGACCTCGATCAACCAGGACGAGAGCGACAAGCTGCTGCGGATGGAAGACGAGCTGCACCGCCGCGTGGTCAGCCAGGAGAAGGCGATCTCGGCGCTGTCACGGGCGATTCGCCGCTCGCGCGCCGGTCTCAAGGCGCCGACCCGCCCGGTCGGCAGCTTCATGTTCCTGGGCCCGACCGGCGTCGGTAAGACCGAGCTGGCGCGCGCTCTGGCCCAGTTCCTGTTCGGCAGTGAGTCGGCGCTGATCCGCTTCGACATGTCCGAGTACATGGAGAAGCACTCGGTGTCGAAACTGATCGGCTCGCCGCCCGGCTACGTCGGCCACGAGGAGGGCGGCCAGCTCACCGAGCGGGTCAAACGTACGCCGTACTCGGTGGTGCTGCTCGACGAGATCGAGAAGGCGCACCCCGACATCTTCAACATCCTGCTGCAGGTGTTCGAGGACGGCCACCTCACCGACGGCCTCGGCAATCGCGTCAACTTCAAGAACGCGATCCTGATCATGACCTCGAACATCGGCGCCCGCTTCATCCAGAAGAAGGCGGCGCTCGGGTTCCAGGCCGACCAGGGGGACCAGCAGAAGGGCGTGCAGGACATGGTGCTCGGCGAGGTCAAGCGGACCTTCAACCCCGAGTTCATCAACCGCATCGACGAGCTGATCGTCTTCGACGCCCTGACCGACGACGACCTGCGGCGCATCCTGTCGCTGCTGGTGTCGCAGCTGAACGTCAACCTGGCCGACCGGCGGATGTCGGTGCGGCTGACCGCCGAGGCGATGGACTGGATCATCGACGTGACCTGCAAGGACCGGTCGTACGGCGCCCGGCCGCTGCGCCGGGCGATCCAGCGCCACGTCGAGGACCCGCTGGCCGAGGAGCTGATCCGCGGCCGGCTGCGCGACGGCGAGATCGAGGTGTACCTGGACAACGGCAGCCTCGCCTACCGGGCCGCCGGCGAGCCCGGCGAGCCGGTCGGCGCCGGCCGGCCGCTTTCCAGCGACGTCTGAATCCGGTAGGATCGGCGGGTTCGGGTCCCGCGCGTCGCGCCCGCCGGGAGACCCGGCGCCGCGATTGCGGCGCCGCCGACGTGAGAACGATGCGAAGGTTCCTGCTCGTCGTGCTGGCCGCCGTGGCCGTGGGCGTTCCGTCCGCGGCGGCTGGTCAGGCCGCGCCCGCCGCCCCGGCGGCGCAGCCAGCCGTCCGGATGCCGCCCCCCGGCACCGGCCCGGTCATCCGCAACATCCAGCTGCAGTTCCACCCGGTCGACGAGTCGCTCATCGACCCGCAGACCTACCTCTATTACATCCAGACCCAGCCGAGCCGCAGCCTCGACGGCGTCTGGGTGCCCTACGACGAGGCCGCCGAGGCCCGGTTGCGCGACGACTTCCGCCGCCTCTGGGGCACCAACTTCCTCGACAACCTGTGGGTCGAGGTGGTCGACGAGCCGTACGCCAACGGCGTCCCCGGCAAGCGCGTGATCTTCAACATGGAGGAGCGGCCGCGGGTCAAGATCGTCGACTACACCGGCTCGTCCAAGGTCGAGCGCACCAAGATCGACGAGAAGATGAAGGAGGTCGGCATCGCGCTGCGCCTCGACTCGTTCCTCGACGAGGGCGCCGTCCGTCGCGTCAAGGGCATCATCGCCGACATGATGGCCGAGAAGGGCTATCAGTTCGCCGAGATCACCTCGAACGTCGAGACCCTGCCCGGCGGGCCCAAGCTGGTCAAGGTCACTTTCGACGTGCAGGAAGGGCCCAAGGTCCGCATCCGCGAGATCGACTTCGTCGGCAACACCGCGATGGGCGACCGGACCCTGCGCCGGAAGATGAAGGAGACCAAGCAGCACGGGGCCTTCTCGTGGCTGACCGGCGGCGGCACCTACAAGGAAGCCAAGTTCGAGGAGGACGCCGACGCCGTCGTCGCCCACTACCGCAACAAGGGCTACGTCGAGGCCCGCGTCGGCACCCCCGAGCTGAAGACGCTCCAGGACGCCACCGACGGCAAGACCCGCTGGATCCAGGTGCGCGTGCCGGTCACCGAGGGGCCGCGCTACCGGATCGGCCAGTTCGACTTCAACGGCAACACGGTGGTGAAGTCGGAGTTCCTGCGCACGCTCTTCAAGATGGAGGCCGGCGACTGGTACAGCGAGAAGCGCGTCCGCGACGGCCTGCGCAAGGCACAGGAGGCCTACGGCGGCGTCGGCTACTTCGAGTTCACGGGCTATCCCGATCTCAAGCCGCAGCCGGCCGCCGCGGCGCCGCTGGCCGGCCCGGTCGAGCCGACCGTCGACGTGACGATGCAGATGCAGGAGGGCGAGCAGTACTTCGTCAACCGCATCACCTTCATCGGCAACACCACCACCCGCGACACCGTGGTGCGGCGCGAGATGCGTCTGGTCGAGGGCAACATCTTCAACACCGAGGCGCTCAAGTACAGCGTCCGGCGGCTCAACCAGGTCGGATACTTCAAGAGCCTCGAAGAGGGGCAGGGGATCGACGTCAAGAAGACCCCCGACCAGAAGAACAAGGTCGACGTCACCCTCAAGCTCGAGGAGCAGAA
>CAYUAX010000363.1:0-2737 GCA_964442845.1 uncultured Bifidobacteriaceae bacterium
CGTCAAGCAGGTGCTGTATTACAGCCCGACCGTCATCGGCGTCGCGTTCATCGTCGGCGGGCTGGTGATGCTGGCGGTCGAGCGCGTCGGGCCGCGGCCCGACATCGACGACATCGACCGCATCCCGCCCGGCCGGGCCCTGGCCATCGGCTGCTGTCAGGTGCTGGCGCTGGTCCCCGGCGTGTCGCGCTCGGGCGCGACCATCGTCGGCGGCATGGTGATGGGCCTGCAGCGCACCACCGCCGCCGAGTTCTCGTTCTTCCTGTCGATGCCGACGATGAGCGCGGCGTTCGCCCACGACCTGCTCGAGGTGCGCCACGTCCTGACCGCCGATCGCTTCGTCCAGATCGCCGTCGGTTTCGCCACGGCGTTCGTCGCCGCGCTGCTCGTCGTCCGTCCGTTCCTGCGCTTCGTCGGCCGCTCCGGCTTCGCGCCGTTCGCGTGGTACCGGATCGCCGCCGGGACGGCGCTGCTGGCCGCGGTCGGGGCCGGGTGGCTCTAGGGGCCTCCGATGCAGTGGCTGCGACGCACGTTCATCACCGGGTTCTTCGTCACGGTGCCGCTCGTCGTCAGCGTCGCGGCGCTGATCTGGGCGTTCCGGTTCATCGACGACTTCGCGACGCCGATCGCCACCCGGGTGTTCGGCCGGGCGGTGCCCGGGGTCGGCGTGCTGGTGATGGCGACGCTGGTGCTCGGCGCCGGCGCGCTGGCCACCAACGTGATCGGCAAGCGGGTGCTGCAGCGCGGCGAGGCCTGGCTGCTGCGCGTCCCGGTCTTCAAGACCGTCTATGCCCCGGTCAAGCAGCTGATCGCCGCCTTTTCGCCCGACAACGACGCCGGGTTCAAGCGGGTGGTCCTGGTCGAGGACCCGGCCCGCGGCCTGATCCTCGGCTTCCTGACCCGCGAGTTCACCCTCGACCGGGGCGCCGGCCCGGAGCCGTTCGTGGCCGTCTACGTGCCCACCAACCACCTCTATCTGGGAGACATCGTCGCGTTTCCCGCCTATGCCGTGCACTACCCGGATGTGACCGTCGAGGACGGCATCCGGATCTTTCTGACCGGCGGGATGGCCCTGCCGCCGTCACTTCGCTCCCGCGGCGACGCGGCGGGAGTGTAGGATTCTGCGGTTCACCCGCACGGACCGAGGAGCTGAGAGCAGACGTATGACGAACATGGCGCGATGGATCGGGCACAAGGGGTGTCGGGCGGCGCTGGCCGCGGCGATCACCGTGATGCTGACGGGGCCGCTGGCCCAGGCGGTGTGGGCGGCGCAGGAACCGGCCGCGGCGGCGCACGAGCCGGCCCACCGGCCCGGCGGCGAGGTCAACATCCAGCTGCCCGACCTCAACACCGGCGACTTCCTCGGCATGACCGGCCACGAGATCCTGCTGACCGGCCTCGTCGTCTGCGTGCTCGGGCTGCTGTTCGGCGCCTGGACCTACAACGCCGTCAAGAACCTGCCGGTGCACAAGTCGATGGCCGACGTCTCGGAGCTGATCTACGAGACCTGCAAGGCCTACCTGGTGCAGCAGGGCAAGTTCCTGCTCATCCTCGAGCTGTTCATCGGCGCGGTGATGATCGCCTACTTCTGGCTGACCGGCCTCGAGCCGTCGCGGATCGGCATCGTGCTGATCTTCAGCCTGATCGGCATCGGCGGCAGCTACGGCGTCGCCTGGTACGGCATCCGCATCAACACCCTGGCCAACTCGCGCACCGCGTTCGCCAGCCTGCGCGGCCACGCCTTCCCGGTGTGCGACATCCCGCTGCGCTCGGGGATGAGCGTCGGCATGATGCTGATTTCGGTCGAGCTGCTGTTCATGCTCGCCATCCTGCTGTTCATTCCCGGCGAATACGCCGGCGTCTGCTTCCTCGGCTTCGCCATCGGCGAGTCGCTGGGCGCCGCGGCACTGCGCATCGCCGGCGGCATCTTCACCAAGATCGCCGACATCGGCAGCGACCTGATGAAGGTCGTCTTCAAGATCAAGGAAGACGACGCCCGCAACCCCGGCGTCATCGCCGACTGCACCGGGGACAACGCCGGCGATTCGGTGGGCCCGACCGCCGACGGCTTCGAGACCTACGGCGTCACCGGCGTGGCGCTGATCTCCTTCATCATGCTGGCGGTGAAGGACCCCGCCGTCCAGGTGCAGCTGCTGGTCTGGATCTTCATGATGCGCGTGATGATGGTGCTGGCCTCGGCCGGCTCCTACCTGGTCAACAACGCCATCCAGAAGGGCAAGTACGGCACCCAGGCGAAGATGGACTTCGAGGCGCCGCTGACCTGGCTGGTGTGGATGACCTCGATCGTCTCGGTGGTGCTCACCTACGTGCTGTCGTCGATGCTGATTCCCGACCTCGGCGGCAACACCGCGCTGTGGTGGCAGCTCTCCACCGTGATCACCTGCGGCACCCTCGCCGGGGCGATCATCCCCGAGTTCGTCAAGGTCTTCACCTCGGTGCACTCCGGCCACGTGCGCGAGGTGGTGACCTCGTCGCGCGAGGGCGGCTCGTCGTTGAACATCCTGTCGGGGCTGGTCGCCGGCAACTTCAGCAGCTACTGGCTCGGCCTGGCGATCATGATCCTGATGGCCATCGCCTACTGGGTCTCGATGATGGGCCTCGGCGACCTGATGCTGGCGCCGGCCGTCTTCGCCTTCGGCCTCGTGGCGTTCGGCTTCCTCGGCATGGGCCCGGTGACCATCGCCGTCGACTCCTACGGCCCGGTCACCGACAACGC
>CAYUAX010000364.1:0-2583 GCA_964442845.1 uncultured Bifidobacteriaceae bacterium
CGCTTATGAGACGCATGCTCTAACCGGCTGAGCTACTCCGGCACGAACCTCCGATTCTATCTCACCTCGCGGTCCGTTCCACGAGCGCCGCCGCCAGCAGCGGCAGCATGATTTCGTGGTGCCCGGTGAGGTGCACGCCGCGGCCCACGCCGGCGGTCGGCCGGCGCAGCACGTTGGTGTGCGGCCGGTACTGCTGCCGGAAGTCGAGGTCCACCGTCGTCAACCCGGCGAGGTCGTGGCCCTGGTTGCGGGCCACCGCCACCGCCTTCAGGAACACCTCCGGGAGCACCACCGCCGACCCGCAGTTCAGGTACACCCCGCCGCCGAGCCGCGCCACCCACGAGGCGAAGTACCGGAAGTCGCGCAGGCTGGCCTCGCCGATCGCCGCTCCGGGTGCGTCGGGATGCATGTGGACGATGTCGGTGCCGAGGGCGACGTGTGCCGTCACCGGCACGCCGAGCCGCGCCGCCGCGCACAGCAGGCTCACGTCGGCATGCGGCGGCGTGCGATCGGCCAGCCAGGCCGCCACCGACTGCGCCAAGCCGAGCCGGTGCGCCACGCCGGCGGCCACCGCGCCGTTGACGGCGGCGGCGGTCTCCTCCGCCATGCCGAACCGGCCCGGGCCGAGCGCCGCGTCGACGTCTTCGGACGTGGCACCGGCCAGGGCGATCTCGACATCGTGGATCACGCCGGCGCCGTTCAGCGCCAGCGCCGACACCAGGCCGCGCTCCATCAGGTCGACGACGAGCGGCGACAGCCCGGCTTTGATCACGTGCGCGCCGAGGCCCCAGATGATCGGCGCCCAGGCCGCGTGCGCCGCCGCGACGGCGTCGACCACGGCGCGGAACTCCGCCGCGGCGAGCAGCCGCGGCAGCCGCTCCAGCCACGACGCCACGCTGTCACCTGGCCGATGCGGGGCCGCGAAGTCGTCGCGCCGCACCTTGCTCGGCCGCGACGCCAGCGGATAGCGCGCCACGCCCGACAGGTCGAACTCCTCGTAGCGGAGCTTCATGGACAAGAGCATAGCTGGACCAGGGACCAGGGACCGGGGACCAGGGACCGGGAAGAACGCTTGTCTGACAGCCCTCCGATACGGCTTGACTGCGAGATCCGTGTCGGCGTGATCCGCGCCTCCCTGGTCCCCGGTCCCTGGTCCCCGGTCCCTACAGAATCAGCATGGCATCCCCGTAGCTGTAGAACCGATAGCGGGCGGCTACGGCGTGGGCATAAGCGCGGCGGACGAGGTCGTAGCCGCCGAAGGCCGACACCAGCATCAGCAGCGATGAGCGCGGCACGTGGAAGTTGGTGACGAGGCCGCCGACGAGCTGGAAGCGGTGCCCGGGGGCGATGAAGAGGTCGGTCGATCCGCGGCCGGGGCGGACGGTGCCGTCGGGCGCGAGGGGCAGCGATTCGAGCGTCCGCGTCGAGGTCGTGCCGACGGCGACGATGCGGCGACCCGCGGCGCGAGCCCGGGTCAGCGCCGCGGCGCTGTCCGCACTCACGTCGTACTCTTCGGTCTCCATGCGGTGGTCGGCGATCAGCTCGGCGCGCACCGGCTGGAAGGTGCCGTAGCCGACGTGCAACGTCACGGTCGCGGTCTCCACCCCGGCGGCGGCCAGCGCCGCGAAGATCTCCGGCGTGAAGTGCAGGCCCGCGGTCGGTGCGGCGATCGACCCCTCGTGCCGGGCGTAGACGGTCTGGTAGCGCTCGCGGTCGCTGTCGAGGTCGGCGCGCCGGATGTACGGCGGCAGCGGCACGTGGCCCAGGGCGTGGACGGCGTCGCGCACGGCGGTGCCGGCGGCGGTCCACAGCCGCACGGTGCGGCGGCCGTGGAAGTGCCGGCCGATCACCTCGCCGTGCAGCCGAGCCGCCGGCGCGCCGAACTCGAGCCGCGTGCCCGGCCGCAGCCGCTGCCCGGGATGCACCAGCGCGCTCCATGTCTCGATGTGCGGCGCCGCATCGGCGGCGTCGGGCACGCGGCCCACGAGCAGGCATTCGACGGCGCCGCCGCCGGGCCGGCGGCGGCCGAGCAGGCGGGCCGGAAAGACCCGCGTGTCGTTGAGTACGAGCAGATCGTCCGACCGCAGCAGCGACGGCAGGTCGGCGAACACCCGGTCGCTCACGGCACCGGCGGCGCGATCGACGTGGAGCAGCCGCGACGCGCCGCGCTCGACCGGCGGGGTCTGGGCGATCAGGTCGGCGGGTAGCTCGAAGTCGAAGTCGGAGGTGCGGAGGTGCGGGGACACGTTATCGGGTGATCGAATGATCGGTTGATCGATCGATCGAGAGATAACAAAAAAACGGCCCGGGCACCCCTGGAAATGCCCGGGCCGTAACGGACGGTGATGTCGGTAATCAGTGAACGCGCGGCGGCTCGAAGTCGCGCTGATGGCGCCAGTCGCTGGCCACCATCGCCCACAGCACGTGGTCGTGCCAGGCGCCGTCGCGACGCTCGGCGTGGCGCAGCACGCCTTCCTGCGTCGCGCCCAGCTTGCGCAGCGCGCCGTTGGCGCGGGCGTTGCGGACGTCGACACGAATCTCGGCGCGGTGCACGCCGATCGGCCCGAACAGGCCGTCGAGCAG
>CAYUAX010000365.1:0-2550 GCA_964442845.1 uncultured Bifidobacteriaceae bacterium
ATGCAGCACGCCGGCTATCGCGTCGCTACATCCCTGTGAAAAACGCTCTAGCCGCCAGCCGCTAGCCGCTAGTCTTCGCGCGGGCTCGTGGATGCGCCTTCCTGTACACGTCCACGAGTTGGGCCGCGTTCACGTGGGTGTAGCGCTCCGTCGTCGTCAGCCGGGCGTGGCCGAGCAGTTCCTGGATGGCGCGCAGGTCGGCGCCGCGCTGCAGCAGATGGGTGGCGAACGAGTGGCGCAGGGCGTGCGGGCTGATGCCGGCGCGCTGGCTGCACTGCAGCACGTAGCGCCGCACCAGGCGATGGACGCTGCGACCGGTGAGCCGGCTGCCGCGGGCGTTGACGAACACCGGCTCCCGATCGGGGCGTGAGGCGCGGCCGCGGCCGGTGGCGCGGGCTTCCCCCAGCCGCGACTTCTTGGCCGGGCGGCTCGCCGGCGGGCCGGGCGGCGCCGGCGGCGGCTCGGCCAGGCGGCGGAGCTGCTCGCGGTCGGGCAGCCAGTCCTTGAGCGCCGTCTCGGCGGCGCGGTTGAACGGCAGCAGCCGCTCCTTGCCGCCCTTGCCGAGCACCCGCAGCATCCGCGCCGACAGGTGCACGTCGTCGAGGTCGAGGCCGACCAGCTCGCTCAGCCGGAGGCCGGAGGCGTAGAACAGCTCGAGCATGGCCCGGTCGCGGCGGCCGAGCGGGGTGGACGGATCCGGCGTGTCGAGCAGCCGCTGCATTTCCGCTTCGCTCAGATGGCGCGGGATGGTGCGGTCGAGCCGCGGCGCCACGACCGCCCCGGCCGGGTCGCCGTCGAGCCAGCCCTCGCGCCGCAGGTAGCGCAGGAACACCCGCACCCCCGACAGCTTGCGCGCCACCGACGTGCGGGCCTGGGCCGCCTTGTTCAACGCCACGACGTGGCTGCGGACCGACTCGACGTCGAGGTCCGCGGCGGTCAGCATCGACACCTTCGTCTGCCGCGCCGCCGCCACCGTCGCCAGGTACTGCTCGACGTCGCTGGCGTAGGCGCGCACCGTGTGCGTCGAGAGATGCCGGTTGTAGGTCAGGTACTCGACGAACGCCTTCAGCGCGTCCTTCATGACGACGCCGCGGCCCACGCTGCCAGGTCGGCGAGGGCCCGTTCGGCCAGCCGCGCCTTGCGGGCCGCCTTGTCGCGCGGCGGGTCGTCGAGCGGCGGCATGATGCCGAAGGTGATGTTCGACGGCTGGTAGTGGCGGGGATCGGCGTGCGACGCGTAGTGGGCCAGCGCGCCGATCGCGGTGGTGCGCGGCGCGACCAGCGGCGCCAGGCCGCGCGCGACCCGGGCGGCGTTGCGGCCGGCCAGCAGCCCCGACGCCGCCGACTCGACGTAGCCCTCGACGCCCGAGATCTGCCCGGCGAAGAAGAGGTCGTCGCGCACCCGCGTCTGCCAGGTCGGGCGGAGCACCTTGGGACCGTTGATGAAGGTGTTGCGGTGCACCATGCCGAAGCGGACGAACTCCGCCTGGGCCAGGCCGGGCACCAGCCGCAGCACGCGCGCCTGCTCGCCCCATTTGAGCTGGGTCTGGAACCCGACCAGGCTGTAGTGGTCGCCGGCCAGCGTGTCCTGGCGCAGCTGCACCGCGGCGTAGGGCCGCCGGCCGGTGCGCGGATCCTCGAGCCCCACCGGCTTCATCGGCCCGAAGCGCAGGGTGTCGCGGCCGCGATGCGCCATCACCTCGATCGGCAGGCAGCCCTCGAAGAACGTCGCCTGGTCGAAGTCGTGGATGGTCGCCGACTCGGCGCCGACGAGGGCGTCGTAGAAGGCGTCGTACTCGGCCTTGGTGAACGGGCAGTTCAGGTAGTCGCCCTCGCCGTCGTCCACCGCGCAGGCGATGCCGGCGCCTTCGGGATCCGCCACGGTGGCCTCGGCCGGGGCGCTGGCGCCGCGCAGGCTGCGGCCCCACCGCGACTGCCGGAAAACCACCCCGCGATCGATCGACTCGGCCAGCACGATCGGACTGATCGCGTCGTAGAACGCCAGGTGCTCCTCGCCGACGAACTGCTGGATCGACTGGGAGAGCGCGTCGGAGGTGAGCGGCCCGGTGGCGATGACGACGACGTCGCCCGCGGCCGGCGGCGGCACCGCCGCGACTTCGCCGCGGACCACGGTGATGCGCGGCTGAGTGGCGAGCCGCGCCGCCACCTCGCGCGAGAACACCAGGCGGTCGACGGCCAGCGCCGCCCCGGCCGGCACCCGCGCCACCTCGGCGGCGGCCATCACCACCGAGTCGAGGCGCCGCATCTCTTCTTTGATGACGCCGACGGCGTTGTCGAGCTTGTCGCCGCGGAAGGAGTTGCTGCAGACGAGCTCAGCGAGGTCGCCGGTCTTGTGGACGGCGGTGGCGCGGTCGGGCCGCATCTCGTGGAGCGTGACGCGCTCGCCGAGCCGGGCCGCCTGCCACGCCGCTTCGCAGCCGGCCAGGCCGCCGCCGATGACGTGAATCACGGCGTTCAGTGTACGGCCCGTTTGCACACGAACGCCACGCCGGGGCTATCGCCGCGCCGGCATCTGTCTCTTATACACATC
>CAYUAX010000366.1:0-2532 GCA_964442845.1 uncultured Bifidobacteriaceae bacterium
CCGCTGGATGGCGCGGCCGGCGCCGGCTGCACGGGCACCCCGAAGGGCGCGGTGGTGGTGCCGGGGATCGGCGAGCTGCCCGGCGGAATCTGCGGCGCGGTCGTCGTGGCCGGAGGCACCGGCGCTCCGGGCGGACCCGTGCCTGGCGCCGCGGGCACCGGCGCCGCCACCGGCGGCGCCACGGGTTCGGCCGCCGGCGCGCCGCCGCCGAAGATTGGTGGCGGGCCGCCGACCGCCATGTTGCCCTGCGTGCCGATGTAGATCGGGCTCAGGTCGCCGGCGGTGAGCTGGTGCGAGCGGACGATCCGCGGCGTCAGCAGCATCACGATGTCGGTCTGGCGGATGTTGCTGTCGTTGTCGGCGAACAACTGCTGCAGCACCGGCAGCCGCAGGATCCCCGGGAAACCGCGCAGCGACCGCCGTTCGTCTTCGCGCAGCAGCCCCGCCAGCAGGTTCGACTCGCCGTCGCGCAGGCGCAGCCGCGTCGTCACCTTGCGCGACGCGAACGCCGGCAGGATCTGCCCGGCGATGTTGGAGTCCTGGCCGCGGGCGCTGTTCTCGACCGTCAGGTCGAGAATCACGTCGCCCTCGTAGGTGACGCGCGGCGTCATTTCGACGATGACGCCGATCGGACGGTACGTGAAAGAAATCAGCGGGTTCGTCGACGCGCCGCCGGCGGCGATCGGCGTGAAGGTGGTGCTCGGCACCGGGACCTCCTCGCCGAGGTTGAGCGTGACCTTCTGCCCTTCCTGGCCACGCAACTGCGGCTTGGCCACGGTCTTGGTCTGTGAGTCGCTTTCGAGGAATCGCACCACGGCCGCCGGCACCGCCAGATAGAAGTCGGCGGCGCTGATGCCGGTGGAGATCGTGTTGGCGTTGAAGATCGGCGGCGAGCCGACGTTGGAGGGCGCCGTGCCGCCGCCGCTGGTCGTCGTCGTGGTGCCGCCGCCGGTCGTCGGCGTGGTGCTGCTGCCGCCGGGGTTCTGCTCCGGCGAGAAGATGCCGCCGATGGCGTAGTCGGTGAGGTTGAGGCCGAACCGCTTGGCCCGCTCGCGGCTGACCTCGAGGATCTGGACGTCGATGACCACCTCGGCGCGCGGCTTGTCGTTGATCTTGACGATCTGCTCGATGATCTCGACCACCGGCGTCGACGCCCGCACGGTGATGGTGTTGGCGGTCTTGTTGACGGCGATGCGCGGCTGGATCGCCATCTGCGGCGCCAGGATCACGGTGTTGATCAGCTGCCCCAGCTCGGAGGCGTCGGAGTGCGACACGAAGAAGGTCTTGATGACCTGCTCTTCGTACTGCTGGCGCTTGGCGGTGTTGTCGGTGGCGACGATGATCGTCCGCTCGTTCAGCACCTTGAAGAAGATCTGGTTCGACAGCATCACCTGCTGGAGCGCCTGCTCCAGCGTGACGCCCTCGAGCTGGACGGTGACGCTGCGGTCCTGGAAGTCGCGGTCGTAGGTGACGTTGATACCGGTGGCGGTGCCGATGAAGTTCAGGACGTCGCGCAGGCTGGCGCTGGCGAAGCGCAGGTTGAGCGGGTCGCGCGACGTCGGGTTGAGGGTCGGCTCCTGGGACGAGCGGCGCACCTGGTCGCGCATCTGCTCGATGGCCGGGCGCGGCCGCGCCGCCTCGAGCCGGTCGCGCAACTCGCGGTCGAGTTCGCCGGCGCGGCTGGCGATCGAGCGATTCGACGGATCGAACTCACTGGCCTTGCGATACTCGCGCAGCGCCTCGTCGGGGCGCCCCTCGGTCTCGAACGCGCGGGCGCGCTGGACATGGAACGCCGCCGCCTGCTGCATGGCGCGCTCGAGCGCGATCTTGTACTCGGGCCGGTCGGGCGAGCCCTGCAGCGCCTGGCGGTAGTACTCCACCGCCTCGTCCCACTGCTGGGCATTGGCCGCCCGCTGGCCGCTCCGGTAGGCGCGGCTGGCGCCGCACCCGGCGGCGAGGGCCGCCACGAGGGCCACCGCCACCACCCCGTGCACTCGTCGTCTCACCACGCGATCTCCCCTGTGCGCCCGGTCATTGGCCGCTCAGCCTCAGCGTCTGGCGGCCGCGCCCGTCGGCATAGGCGATGTCGATCGACTCGGCGCCGATCGCGAGGATCCTGAACCGCCCGTCGATGATAGCCCCTTCGCCGCCGTGCACCACGAGTCCGCGGCTGTCGCTGAGCACGGCGATCCGGGCGCCGGCGGCGCCCTCGACCAGGCCGATGAACTTGAACGGAATCGGTGGCAGCGGCGGCGGGCCGGCCGGGGCGAACACCACCGGAGCCGCCGGGGCCGACTCGCGGCGCGGCGCCGCCAGCGCCGTCACGACCGGCCGGGCGCCGAAGGTGAACGGATTGCGGCTCGCCCCGTCGGGCGGCGCCTGCGGGCGGCCCAGGTCCTCGAGGCGCACGTCGGCGGGCGGCGCCGGCGGCGGTGCGGCGGCGCGGCGCGCCGCCGCCGCCACCGACTCCACCGGTGTGCCGGTGCCGGCCCACTGCCACACGCCCACGGCCACCAGCACGGCCAGCAGGGC
>CAYUAX010000367.1:0-2518 GCA_964442845.1 uncultured Bifidobacteriaceae bacterium
CCGCCGGCCTGATCGACGTTCTCGATGCACAGCTGCATCGACGGGATCGGCGTCTCCTGGCCGTGCCGCGCCGCCACGATCTGGTCGAGCGAGGTGCCGGCATAGACGTCGGAGCCCTGCGTCTGCCGGGGCTTGGCCTGGGTCAGGAACACCGCCGCGGATCGGAAGTGGTCGGCGCCGATCTCTGGCGCGGTGAAGGCCTCGGCGTTGCGGCAGTCGGTGTTGCTGATGATGGTGAGCTGGTCGCGGTACGGCTCGAGCGAGGCCATCGCCGTCGGCGTCAGGTCGAACGCCGCGCCGGTCGCCGCCGGCGCCCACAGGTGCTGCCTGGCGCCGTAGGTGGTGCTGCCGGCCGCGCCGTGCACCATCTCGATGGCGATCAGCCGCACCTTGCGCGACGCCGCCTGCGCCCGCAGCACCCCGGCCGGCGTCATGGCGTCGAGGAACGGCAGCGCGATGGTCGCGCCCAGCCCTTTCAGCGCCGTGCGCCGCGACAGATGCGTCTTGCTGAGGACACTCGCCATATCGTCTCGTGACTTCCTAGCCGCTAGCCGCCAGCCCCTAGCCGCTATCTCTGAGGTTCCAGCGTCGTGAGCGGAGCATCCGCGCGAACGACGCTCTTCTGAAACTGATCGGTGGCGACGACGCCGCGCACGAAGGCCGACATCCGGTACTGCTGCGCCGCCGCCCGCCGCATCACCTGGCGCACCGCCGGCATGTCGGCCGGCTCGACGCGGCGGCCGAGCGCGTAGGTCATGAGGTGCTCGGTGAAGCTCAGGAGGAACGCGTCCTGGTGCTTCAGCAGCGCCGCGCGCAGGCCGGCGGCGCCGTCCATCCGCGTGCCGTCGTAGAGGTCGCCGACGGCGTCGACCGGCACCTCGTTGTCCTTGATGCGGTAGCGGCCGGTGGCGTCGAAGTGCTCGAGTGCCAGGCCGAGCGGGTCGATCACCTTGTGGCACGACGTGCACGCCGGGTTCTTGCGGTGCTCTTCCATCCGCGCCCGCACCGACAGCAGCTTGCCGGCGCTGGTGCCGCTGGTCTCCTCGAGCGCCGGCACGTTGGGCGGCGGCGGCGGCGGCGGCGAGCCGAGCAGCACCTCCATGATCCACTTGCCGCGCTGCACCGGCGACGTGCGGTCGGCCAGCGAGGTGAGCGTCAGGATGCTGCCCTGGCCGAGCAGGCCGCGGCGCGGCTCGGGCAGGGTGACGCGCTGGAACTGCGGGCCGCTCACACCCGGGATGCCGTAGTGGCGCGCCACCCGGTCGTTGACGTACGAGTAGTCGGCGGTCAGCAGGTCGAGGACGCTGCGGTCGTCGCGGATCACGCTGGCCACGAACAGCTCGGTCTCGCGCTGCAGCGACTGGGCGAGCGTGCGGTCGTAGTACGGATACAGGATCGGGTCGGGTGAGACCTCGTCGAGGTCCTGGAGGCGCAGCCACTGCGCGGCGAAGCGCGTCGCCAGCGCCTCGGCGCGCGGGTCGGCGAGCAGGCGCCGCGTCTCGGCGTCGAGCCCCGCCGGGGTGAGGCGGCCCTGCCCGGCGGCGTCGAGCAGCGCCGGATCGGGCCCGCTGCCCCACACGAAGAACGCCAGCCGCGACGCCAGCTCCACGTCGGCGAGCCGATACGGCTGCCCCGGCCGCGCCGTGGCCGGGGTGTCTTCGAGGCGGAACAGGAACTGCGGGCTGGCGAGAATCGCCTCGACCGCCTTGGCCACGCCGGCTTCGAAGTTGCGGGCCCGGCCGGCGTCGTAGAAGCGCAGCAGGCGCGTCACCTCGGCGTCGCTGGGCGCGCGCCGGAAGGCCCGCCCGGCCAGACCGCGGACGATCTGCGCCGCGCAGGCCGGCTCGTCGGCGGCGGAGGTGGGCCGGCACGTGAACACCTGCCGCCGGCTCGCCGTGTCGGACACGCCGGTCACCGTGTGCGGGCCGACCACCGCCAGGTTGCGCAGGTGCGGCAGCGTGGTGATACCCACGGCGATGCCGATCTCGGTGTCGGCCAGGGTGTGCTCGATCGGCGCGACCAGGTCGTTGACCGGGCCCTCGAACCGCTGGAGGAAGGCCGCGGTCACGCGGTGCGGCCCTGCCGCCACGTGCGCCGGCGGCGTCTTCAGGGCCAGCCCGGTGGTCGACTCGTTCATCCGCGGATCGATGTCGAACAGCGTCACCCGCTCGCCGTCGATCGACACCTCGATCTGCTCGCCGACGGCGGTGTTGCCGAAGAGGATGCCGAGCGGCTCGGCGAAGAAGTCGAGGCGGAACGTGTAGTCGCCGTCGGCCGGGAAGGTGTGCATCACCGAGATCCCGCCGCGGGTGCCGAGCGGCGCCCCGTCGGCCCGGGCGGTCTGCGACGCCGTTTTCGGCAGGCTGTAGGTGGCCTCGCTCGCCGAGCTGTCGGGATCGCCCAGCGCCAGCGCGGTGACGCGGCTGGCGGCGCGCAGGTAGCCGTCGAGCAGCGTCGGCGAGAAGCTCTGCGCGTCGGCCACGTTGTCGAAACCGTGGCTGATCGTGTCGGGCGGCAG
>CAYUAX010000368.1:0-2516 GCA_964442845.1 uncultured Bifidobacteriaceae bacterium
CGCTGACGCGGGTGGTGACGATCAGGGCGCGGCCGTCGGGCGTCCACGTCGGCGCGTAGTCGGCGAAGCCGTCCTTGGTCACGTTGGTGATGGCGCGGCTGTCGAGGTCGAGCACGAACACATCGGTGACGCCGCCGCGCAGCGCCGAGAAGGCCACCTTGCGGCCGTCGGGCGAGAAGTCCGGCGATTCCGGCGCGTCGACGTCGTTCAACTCGACGCGCTGGACGATCTTGCGGCTGATCACGTCCTCGACGACCAGCGAGCGGTCCTTCTCGGTGCGGACGAAGAAGGCCAGGCGGTCGCCGACCGGCGACCACGACATCCACGGCACGGAGATCCAGCGGCCGCCCGGCTGGATGATGTACTCGAAGCCGCGCGACTGGTCGAACCCGGGCGTCAGGTTGCGGATCACCTGGCCGTCCTTGGTGGAGATCAGCACGATGTCGAGTTCGCGGTCGCCGCCGTTGCCGGTCATCGCCGCCATCAGGTCGCCCGACGGCGACGGCTCCACCGAGTAGGCCTGGGCGTAGCGGCTGCGGTCGGGATTGGGGGCCAGGTTGCGGCCGTAGTCCACCGGCCGCTCCTTGTCGCGGAACGGCTTGAAGCGTTCCTTCAGGTAACGGTCGAACTCGTTGTCCCATTCCTCCGCCGAGATCTGGAAGGCTTCCTGGTAGGCGTCGTCGCCGCCGCCGATGATGCTCTTGCGCAGCGCGAAGACGAACTGCCGCACGCCCTCCTTGCCCCACTTCGCCTCCATGAACTCGAAGGCGGCGTGGCCGAGGTTGTAGATGCCGCGCAGGTTGCCGAGGTTGCCGTAGCCCTGCAGCTGGCTCATCTTCGGGATGACGTCGGCGATGGCGGCGTCGCGCACCATCATGATGTCGAGCGGCTTCCAGACGCCGGTCATGTAGTCCGACATGCCCTCGTTGACCCACAGCGGGGTGGTGTTGCGGATGAGCGAGGTCGGGATGATGTCGAACTGGAAGATGTGGGTGAGCTCGTGGACCATCAGCCGGTAGAGCAGGTCCGGCGGTTCGTCCATCGGCATCAGGATGCGGTAGCGGCTCGGCTCGGCGAAGGCGCCGACGCCTTCCTGCGCGGCGCCGGGAATGACGTTCTGCTGGTAGAACTCCGAGCTGGTCTGGAACAGGATGAGCGGCACCTTGCCGGCCAGGTCGTGCTTCAACTCCGCCGAGATGTGCTGGTAGGCACTCTCGGCGTAGCCGGCCATCCGCTCGAGGTGCGGCTCGATCTCGTCGTAGAAGTAGATCTCGAAGTGGTCGGTCTGGTAGGTCTGCCAGCGGAAGTGGTCGTAGCGGATGGCGTTCTTGCCGTAGTACGGCGCGAACTGCGTCTGGGCGGCTGCCGGCGGGGCGGCGGCCGGCACGACCAGGGCGAGCGCGACGAATGAGGCCTTCAGGGCCCGGCCCAACGAACGGGTGCGCATACGGCAAGCTCCTCGAGGCGGCAGGGGACGTCGTGGCATCGGTTACCGGCGGGCGCCCTGGGCGGCATCTTACCTTGGCGGCGTCACGCCCCCGTGGCCATCTCCACCGCGGAAGCGGCAGCAAGATTCGGACCCGACACCCGTGTCCTATACTGGAGACGCACGTCAGGGCTCGGAGGATGCCGGGAATAACCAAGCCGACCGCGGGGTTCCTGCACATGTCGCTGCCGGGACCGGGCGATGTTCCGGCGTAGACCGCCGGCGCCGGTCCCGCCAGACGACGGCCGACTCATGGACGAAGCACTCGCCTGCATGAACGGGCTCTACGGCACCGCCGTCCGGCTGACCCGCGACGGAGATGCGGCGCGGGATTTGGTGCAGGACACCTATCTCAAGGCGCTGCGCGCGCAGGCGCGCTTCCAGCCGGGCACCAACCTCAAGGCCTGGCTCTACACCATCCTCCACAACACCTGGCGCAACCGCCGCCGCGATCGGGCGCGGGCCCGCGTGGCGTTCGACAGCGAGACGGTGGAGGCCGCCGCCGACGCCGGGCGTCCGGGCGTGGTCGAGCGGTCCACGCCGGAGACCCTGCTGCTCGGCACGGTGCTCGACGCCGACCTGCGCGCCGCCCTCGACGCCCTGCCCGAGGCCTACCGTGAAGCGGTGTGGCTGCGCGACGTCGAGGACCTGACCTACCAGGAGATCGCCGACGCGCTCACCGTGCCGATCGGCACGGTGATGTCGCGCATCTCGCGCGGTCGCAAGCTGCTGCACGCCCACTTGACGGCGGGCATCGCGCCGGCCCGACCAACCGGCACGGGGGGGCGGCCATGACTGTCGAGTTTCCGGCCCGTGACGACTGTCGCCAGATGGCAGCACTGCTGCCCCCGTTCGTGGACGGGATCGCCGACGAATTGGTGCGCGCCCGGGTGATGGCGCATCTCGAGCGGTGCCCGGCGTGCCGCGCCGACGCCGCCGCGCAAGCCGAGGTGCGGGCATTGCTGACGGCGCGCCGCGGCGCGCTGGCCACGGCGGTGCCGCCGGGTCTGGCGGCGGCGGTGCGGACGGC
>CAYUAX010000369.1:0-2515 GCA_964442845.1 uncultured Bifidobacteriaceae bacterium
GCGGCGCCGACCAGCGCCACCGTCCTCATCTGGGGCGAGAGCGGCGTCGGCAAGGAACTGGTGGCGCGGGCGGTGCACCGCGAGAGCCTGCGCCGCGACGGGCCGTTCGTGCAGGTGAACTGCGCGGCGATCCCCGACGACCTGATCGAGTCGGAGCTGTTCGGCCACGAGAAGGGCTCGTTCACCGGGGCCAGCGACCGCCAGATCGGCAAGTTCGAACAGGCCGACAAGGGCACGATCTTCCTCGACGAAATCGGCGACATGAGCCTGAAGACCCAGGCCAAGGTGCTGCGGGTGCTGCAGGAGCAGGAGTTGGAGCGGCTCGGCTCGAACCGCCTGATCAAGGTGGACGTGCGGGTCATCGCCGCCACCAACAAGGACCTCGAGCAGGAGATCGGCAAGGGGACGTTCCGCGAGGATCTGTTCTACCGCCTCAACGTGGTGCCGATCTGGGTGCCGCCGCTGCGCGAGCGCCGCGAGGACATCCCGCTGCTGGTCCGCCACTTCGCCGACGCCTTCTCGCGCGACAACAACTTCCGCCGCAAGACGTTCACGCCGGCGGCGATGGAGCGGCTGCGCCAGCACGCCTGGCGCGGCAACATCCGCGAGCTGCGCAACACCATCGAGCGGCTGGTCATCATGTCGGGCGGCGACAGCATCGACGTCACCGACCTCAAGCTGAACGAGCCGGCCCGCGTTGACGCTGCGGCGACCGCCCCGGATAATGACTGGATGGCCGCGCCGACGCTGCACGCCTTCAAGGCCAGCTCGGAGCGCGCCTATCTCGTCGCCAAATTGCGCGAGAACGCCTGGAACATCTCGAAGACCGCCGAGGTGATCGACACGCCGCGCAGCAATCTCTACAAGAAGCTCGAGCAGTACAGCATTTCACAGGAGGCCGACGGATAGAGGAGACGCCGCAGCGGACCGGATGACCGCCGCGAGGGGCAACCGCGTTCACGCGCGAAGTACCCCGAGGGGAGGAAAGTCCGAACTCCACAGGGCAGTGCGCCGGGTAACACCCGGGCGGGGCGACCCGACGGACAGTGGCACAGAAAACATACAGCTGACGCTCGCAAGAGCAAGCAATGGTGAAAAGGTGCGGTAAGAGCGCACCGCGCGGCTGGCAACAGTCGTGGCAGGCCAAACCCCGCACGGAGCAAGACCAAATAGGGAAGTGCCTGGCTTCGGCCAGTCGGACGGCCCGTCCGATCGACGCTTCCGGGTAGGTCGCTCGAGCGCGCCAGTGATGGCGCGCCTAGAGGAATGGTCATCGTCCACCCTAGCGCGAGGTCCGCGAGGGCCGAGCGCGAAGGTGGAACAGAATTCGGCTTACAGGTCCACTGCGGCACTTCTCGTCCCGAGGTCGTCCCCAAGGAACGTCCAGACGCATGCGCACATCGATTCTCGGATTCGCCGCCGCCGCGATCGGCGGCACCGTTCTGCTGCTGGCCCAGGCGCCGGCGCCGTCACCGACGGCCGCGCCAGGCGCCCGGCCGGCCGGGTTGCGGGCCCGGCCGGGTGACGGCCGGACACCGGAGTTTCCGGAGCCGACGATCACCCAGTACAAACCACGGACGACGCTGAAGGTCGCGCAGCACCCGGTGCCGCGGGCGAAGTTTCCGGTGATCGACATTCACAGCCACCAGCCGGCGCCGATCGGCGAGGACCAGTTCGCACGCGTCGTCAGCGGCATGGACGCCGTCAACCTGCGGGTGCTGGTCAACGCCAGCGGCACCTCGGGGGATCGCCTCGTCCAGGCCGTGCAGGCGTTGAAGACCACGAAGCTCCAGGGCCGCATGGTGCAGTTCACCGACATCGACTTCCGCAACGTCGGACCGGGGTGGGCGGCCCGGGCGGTGGCGCGGCTGGAAGCCGACAAGGCGGCCGGCGCGCTCGGCATCGGCGAGATCTCCAAGGCGTTCGGCCTGCGCATCCGCAAAACCGACGGCACCCGGCTGACGATCGACGACCCCGAGCTCGACCCGGTGTGGGCGGCGGCGGGACGGCTCGGCCTCCCGGTGCTCATCCACACCGCCGAGCCGCAGGAGTTCTTCGAGCCCATCGACTTCCAGAACGAGCGCTGGCTCGAGCTGGCGCTCTACCGCGATCGCCGCTACCCGGCCGGTGAGTTCCCGCGCTTCGAGGAGCTCGTCGCCGAGCGCGACCGGATGTTCGCCCGGCATCCGAAGACGACGTTCATCGCCGCGCATTTCGCCTACCACGCCAACGACCTGGCGCGGGCGGCGGCGCTGCTCGATCGGCTGCCGAACGTGCACCTGGAGGTCGGCGCGATCCTCGCCGAACTGGGCCGCCAGCCGCGCGCCGCGCGCGAGTTCTTCGTGAAGTACCAGGACCGGATCCTGTTCGGCAAGGACAGCTTCCAGCCCGACGAGTTCCCGTACTTCTGGCGGGTCTTCGAGACTCACGACGAGTACTTCGACTACTACCGCGACTACCACGCGTTCTGGAAGCTCTACGGCATGGGCCTGCCCGACGACGTGCTCAAGAAGCT
>CAYUAX010000370.1:0-2490 GCA_964442845.1 uncultured Bifidobacteriaceae bacterium
GCTCATCACCGGTGGAGGCGGCTTCGTCGGCGCGCGCCTCGCCCGCGAGCCGCTCGCGGGCGAGGAATCGGTCTGCCCGGTGGCGCCGGACGTGTCGCACCCGGTGTCGTCGCCGCGCGCCACCGTCGAGGGACTGATCCGCGTCTACGAGTGCAGCCGGGCGGACTACGGCGGCCGCACCGCGCTGAACCTGCCGGCGCTGAACGTCACGGTCCAGCAGATGCTCGACGCGCTGCTCGCGGTCGCCGGCCCGGCGGTGCGCGCCCGCGTGCGCTTCGAGCGCGACGAGCGCATCGCCGGCATCGTCGCCCGCTGGCCGAAGGGGGCGCGCGCCGACCGCGCGGCGAAGCTGGGCCTGGCGGCCGAGCGGAGCTTCGAGCACATCGTGCGCGCCTACATCGCCGACTGCGAAGGCCACCCGACCGCGCTGAAGGGATTGCAGGCATGAACCGCATCGACCTGGACGGCCGCGTGGCCGTGATCACCGGCGGCGCGCAGGGCATCGGCCGCGCCTGCGCCGAACGCTTCGTCGCCTCGGGCGCGAAGGTGATGCTGTGGGACATCGACGCCGCGCTCGCCGCGAAGGCCGCCGCCGAACTCGGCGGCCTGTCGCTGGCGGTCGAGCTGACCGACGACGGCGCGGTGGCCGATGCCGCCGCGAAGACGGTGGCCGCGCTCGGCCGCGTCGACATCCTGGTGAACAACGCCGGCATCACCGGCGGCAACGCGCCGACCTGGGAGCTGGCGCCGGACGTGTGGCGCCGCACGATCGAGGTGAACCTGGTCGCGCCGTACCTCACCTGCCGCGCGGTGGTGCCGCACATGGTGGCGCACGGCTGGGGCCGCATCGTCAACATCGCCTCGATCGCCGGCAAGGAAGGCAACCCGAACGCCAGCCACTACAGCGCGAGCAAGGCGGGCCTGATCGCGCTGACCAAGTCGCTCGCCAAGGAGCTCGCCACCAAGGGCGTGCTGGTCAACGCGGTGACGCCGGCTGCCGCGCGCACGGCGATCTTCGACCAGATGACCCAGCAGCACATCGACTTCATGCTGTCGAAGATCCCGATGCAGCGATTCGTCAACGTCGACGAGATCGCCGCGATGGTCGCGTGGCTGGCCAGCCCCGACTGCTCGTTCTCCACCGGCGCGGTGTTCGACATCTCGGGTGGCCGCGGCACTTACTGAGCCCGCGGCGGGCCGCAAGCGCCTGTTCCTGGCGCTCTGGCCCGACGCGGCGCAGCGCACCGCGCTGATGCGCCTGCAGTCGTGCTGGGCCTGGCCGCCGGCGGCCCGCCCGGTCGCCGCGGGCCGCCTGCACCTGACGCTGCACTTCCTCGGCGACGTGGACGACGACGCGCTGGCGCGGCTCGTCGACGCCGTCGGCGGCCTGCGTGCGGCGCCGGGGCGGGTGGCGCTCGATCGCCTGCGGCTGTGGCCGGGCGGCACCGCGGTGGCCGAGGGTCGCGCCGACGCCGCGCTGACCGGGCTGCACGGCCGGCTCGGCGAGGCCGTCGTGCGCGCCGGCCTGGCGCTGGAGGCACGGCCCTGGAAGCCGCATGTCACGCTGGCGCGCGGCGCCAGTTCCGCCCGCGCCCCGGCGCTGGAGCTGCCGGTGCCCTGGGCCGCCGACCGCTTCGTGCTCGTCTGGTCGCACCCGGCGCGTGGCTATCTCGTGCTGCAGGAGTGGCCGTTTGCGGGCTGAGGCGCAGGGCGCAGCCGGCGCAGGCGTCCGGTCGGCCATACTGGATGCGAGGGCCCGCACCGGCCCCACCTGAACAGGAGTGACGATGGGCGGACCTCTCGAGACCGACTACCTGGTGGTCGGCACCGGCGCAGCCGGCATGGCCTTCACCGACACCCTGCTCGCCCACTCCGACGCCACCGTCACGCTGGTCGACCGCCGCCATGCGCCCGGCGGGCACTGGATCGACGCCTATCCCTTCGTGCGCCTGCACCAGCCCTCGGCCTACTACGGCGTGTCGTCCGTGCCGCTGGGCAGCGGAGCGGTGGAGCGCAGCGGCCTGCACGCCGGCTTCCACGAGATGGCGGGCGTCGACGAGCTGCGCGCCTACTACGCGCAGGTGATGGACCGGCACTTCCTGCCGAGCGGGCGCGTGCGCCACCTGCCGTGCAGCGACCACGCCGTGGCCGCCGACGGCCGCCACCTCGTCACCTCGCGGCTGACCGGCGCGGTGCAGGAACTGCGCGTGCGGCGCCGCTGGGTCGACACCGGCTACCTGGAAGGGCGGATCCCCGCCACCAGCCCGCCGCCGTTCGAGGTCGCCGACGGCGTGCGCTGCGTGGCCGCGGGCGACGTGGCGCGCCTGGCCGAACCGCCCCAGCGGGTCGTGATCGTCGGCTCCGGCAAGACTGCGCTGGACACCTGCGTGTGGCTGCTGGAGCAGGGCGTTCCGGCCGACGCGATCCAGTGGATCCGGCCGCGCGAAGCCTGGTGGGTGAACCGGCGCTTCAACCAGCCGCAGGACGGGC
>CAYUAX010000371.1:0-2470 GCA_964442845.1 uncultured Bifidobacteriaceae bacterium
TCGAGGATGCGCCGGATGACGACGCCCCAGGCGCCGCCGCTCAGGTGGTGCACCATCAGCAGTCCGAGGCTGCCGAGGCCGACGCCGGTCCAGTAGACCC
This sequence comes from uncultured Bifidobacteriaceae bacterium, assembly GCA_964442845.1. Taxonomy (GTDB): domain Bacteria; phylum Acidobacteriota; class Vicinamibacteria; order Vicinamibacterales; family UBA2999; genus CAWAYR01. The sequence goes on from CAYUAX010000371.1 coordinate 101, forward strand.
AGGCGACGAGGTAGGCCTCGTAGAATCGGTCGATGCCGGTCATGGCGAAGCCGACGCCGGCCAGCACCGCGCCGGCCACCGCCGCCATCATCCCCTTCGACTGCAGGCCCGAGAGGCTCTCGGGCGGGTTGTACGTGTCCGCCATTAGTGTTCCGCCTTCTTCGCCGGCGGCGCTGCGCCGCCCGCCGGTTCGTCGAGCCGGGCGCGATCGGCGGCCGGCACGTCGTCCACCGAGGCGTTCTGACTGAGCTGCAGCGCCCGCACGTAGGCCGCAATCATCCAGCGATCGCGTGGCGGAATCTGCTCGGCGTAGCCCTGCATCGCGCCGAAGCCGTTGGTGATGACGTCGAAGAAGTAGCCGGGCTGGGCCCGCTGCAGCCGTTCCTGGTGATAGGTGGCCGCCTGGCGCAGGCCGCGCTGCACCACCATGCCCTTGCCGTCGCCGAGCTGGCCGTGGCACGGCGTGCAGTAGATGGTGTAGCGGTCCTGGCCGCGCTTCAGTTCGGCGTCGCCGATCGCGAACGGGAAGGTCGCCGCCGGGTAGCCGTCGACCTTGCCGGTGTAGAGATGGTCGTCGTCGCGCAGCTGGCCGCGGGCGACGGTGCCCACCGGCAGGTTGCGCGAGGCGCGGCCGTCGGCGAACGAGCTGCTCGCCTCGTAGACCTCGAAGCGCGGCGTGTCGTGCATGTCCTGGCGGCACGCCGCCACGATCAGCGACATGGTTGCGATCAACACGACCCGACAGAAGCCGCCCGAGCGGAGCGAGGGCAAAGCAATACTGCCGATGGCGACGCGGAGCGTCTGAGTTCTAGCGCGGAACGTCGACATCCTTCGGCTATTCCGCAACGTCGTAGACTCCCTTTGCGCCCAGGCCGTGCAGGAACTGCCCGGTCTGGTCCTTGCCGAAGTGCGCGTCCTCGGCCTCGATCACCAGGAAGAACTTGTCCGACGACGCGGTGGTGAACCGATCGACGTTGAAGACCGGGTGATAGGGCTGCGGCAGGCCGTTCAGCGCGATCATGCCGATGGCGGCGGTGAGCGCCGAGAACAGGATGGTCAGCTCGTAGGACGGCACGACGAACGCCGGCCAGGTGGCCAGCGGCCGGCCGCCGATGTTGAGCGGATACTCGATCACCGACGCCCAGTACTGCAGCGCGAAGCCGGTGCCCATGCCGGTGAAGGCCGCGGTCAGCACCATCTTCGGCAGGATCGTCCGCTTCTTGTGGATGATGTCGTTCAGCTCCTCGATCGGGAACGGCGTGTAGGCCTCCAGCTTCGTGTAGCCGGCGGCCACTGCCTTGGTCGAGGCGTCGACGATGGCCTGGGCCGAGTCGAACTCGGCCATCAGCCCGTAGAGCCCGGTCTTCTCCGTGGTGGCGTGCATAGTCGTCCCGCCTAGTGGCCGTGTCCGTGGCCGTCGTGGCCGTGCGGCACGTGGACTTTCGCTTCAGGCAGCAGCGTCTTCATCTCGAAGATCGAGATCATCGGCACGAACCGCATGAAGAGGAAGAACAGCGTCAGGAAGAGCCCCATCGTGCCGCCGAACATCATGAAGTCCCACTTCGTCGGCGCATACATGTCCCACGACGAGACCACGAAGTCGCGGTGCAGCGACGTGACGATGATGACGAAGCGCTCCAGCCACATCGCCAGGTTGACGATCAGCGACAGCACGAACATCAGCTTGAGGTTGTGGCGGACGCTGCGGAACCACAGCACGTGGATCAGCCCGGCGTTGATGAAGATGAGCAGCCAGTAGCTCCACGCGTACGGCCCGGTCATGCGGTTCCACAGCATGAAGCGCTCGTACTGGTTGGCGCTGTACCAGCCGAAGAACGCCTCCATGCCGTAGCCGTAGGCGACGATGAGGCCGGTCGCCAGCATGACCTTGGCCATGTTGTCGATGTGCTTCATCGTGATCAGGTGCTCGAGGTGGTAGGCGTGGCGGATCGGAATCGCCAGCGTCAGCACCATGCCGAAGCCCGAGTAGATGGCGCCGGCGACGAAGTAAGGCGGGAAGATGGCGGCGTGCCAGCCGGGGATGACCGACACCGCGAAGTCGAAGCTCACCACGCTGTGCACCGACAGCACCAGCGGGGTGGACAGGCCGGCGAGGATGATGCTGGCCACCTCGTAGCGGTGCCAGTGCCGCGCCGAGCCGCGCCAGCCGAGCGCCAGCATGCCGAACACGGTGCGCTTGACCGTCGAGGTGGCGCGGTCGCGCATCGTCGCCAGGTCGGGAATCAGGCCGACGATCCAGAAGACCACCGACACCGTCGCGTAGGTGGAGACGGCGAACACGTCCCAGATCAGCGGGCTGCGGAACTGCGGCCACAGGCCCATCGTGTTCGGATACGGGAACAGCCAGTA
>CAYUAX010000372.1:0-2442 GCA_964442845.1 uncultured Bifidobacteriaceae bacterium
CCCCGGGCATGCCGTACCCCGTGAGCTTGTTCACCTCGTAGGTGGCGAAGAACGGCAGCTCGGAGTAGAGGATCGGGTCGAGGTTGGCGTTCTGCGGCGGCTGGCCGCTGAAGGTGTAGAGCAGGATCTGCGCTTCGTGCAGGTCGTGCCACACCGGCGGCACCCAATGCAGGTACCACTCGAGATGGGCACGCAGGGAGTCGACGCCGTAGTTGATGTCGCGGTTGTTGTCGTGGAAGACGTATTTACCCCAATAGGGCGGCCCGCCGAAATTTTCGCCGCCGTCGTAGGCCTCGTCCTGCTTGTAGGCGTAATACCAATCCACGGCGCGGTCGCGGCCGTCGAGGTCGGTGGTGCCGGCGACCGACACGATCACGTTGTCGCGGATCTTGCGGATGTAGGGTTCCTCCGACACTGCCAGTCGGTAGACCAGCTCGATCACCGCCTCGGGCGGCGACGTCTCGGCGCTGTGGAGGCCGGCCGAGATGTGATAATGCGGCTTGGTCGCGGCGATCAGGGCCTGCGCTTCGGCGGGGGAGAGGCCGCGCGGGTCGGCCAGCCGCTTCAGATTGCGGCGGTTGGCCTCGAGGTTCTTCAGGTTGGCCTCGGAGGTGACGAACACCACCTGGATGTCGCGCCCCTCCTCGGACTGGCCCGCGGACACGGTCCGGACGCGGCCCGGCAGGGCCTTCTCGAGCGCCTTGAAGTAGGCCTGCTGGGCGGCCGTATAGGTGAGCCGCTTCGGCTCGCCGATGTGGTACCCGAGGGCGTCCTTGGGCGTCGGCACCCCCGGCCGGCGCGGCAGTTGGGCGACCAGCGGACTCGAGAACTCCGGCCGGGTCGTCCAGTCCTTGACCAGCCGCGCGTACTCCTCGTCGGGCACGGTGACCGGCGCGCGGCCCTGGCCCGCGGGGGCGGCGCCCAGCACCACGGCCACGGCCAGGGCGGCCCAGGGCAGGGTTCGTCGGGGCCGGGTGTCGAGTGCGGTCATGTGCATCAATTCCTTTGTTGGCAAGTAGTTAAGGACGTTGCCCGGGCGGCCGCGCGGTTGCGCGGAACTTCGCCGCTGGGGAAAAAACGGTTGGTGATCGCCATGACACGCCAGTAAAATCCCGCCGTCCAAACGGGACACCTATGATCAGCGTTGCCGCGATTCGGATGCAGCAGTTCGGCGTGCAATTCTACCAAGCGTCGTTGACCGCGAGTGACATCGACAAGCTCGTCCGGTTCGAGGTGCTGAGTTACGGCGACCAGTCGGCGAGCGGCGTTCGCGGCGGCGCGCGCAAGGCGCCGTCCAAGATCCGCTGGGACCTCCTCGAGCGGCGCATCGCGTCGAGCGAGAAGGCGTATCAGCGCCAGATCATCCGCAAGAAAATCGACGAGCTCGTGCAGTACTACGAGCAGTGCCGGCAGGCGCGCGACCTGCCGTCGATTCCCGGCGCGGTGATCATCTCGGCCGACGAGAAGCTGTCGTTCGAGCCGATCGAGTCGGGGTCGCCATTGGGCCGCCTCAAGGTCCCGGAGCGGGAAGGCGTCCTGCGGGCGATCGACGGCCAGCACCGGCTGCTGGCGCTGCACGCCGACATCGAGAACTTCCAGGACGAGCAGTTCACCGTCCCGGCGATCATCTTCGATCGTCTGCCCGAAGATCACGTCGTGCAGATGTTCGTCACCATCAACGCCAAGCACACGCGGCTGAACGCCTCGCACTTGGTGTCGCTGTCGGGCCGCCAGCTCTATCGCGACGAGGCCCTGGCCGCCGCCCACGACGTGGTGCGGGCGCTGAACGACCGCGAGGACTCGCCGCTGCACAACGAGATCAAGCTGCTCGGCGTCGGCAAGGGCCGCGTCGCCCAGGCGCCGCTGGCGCAGGAGTTCAAGCGGCTGTTCGCCGACGAGGAGGCGCTGGGCGGCGCGCGCAAGGCGGCGCAGTTCCGCGACGAGTCGAAGACCTTCTTCGTCAACTACTTGAAGCAGGTGTCGTCGGTCTTCGAAACGGCCTGGCACGGCCGCAAGTACAGCGTCCGCTCGGCCACGGCGCTGCGCGCGTTCGTCCGCGTGGCGCCCGACGTGGTGCGCGCCGTCGAGCAGCAGCACGCCGAGCGCACCGACTTCCGCGCCATCGGGCGAGCGATTGCCCCCTGGGGACGACGGATTGGCGCCCTGCGCTTCGAGACCGACGGCGCCTGGAAGCGCAACGGCGCGAGCGTCGACGGCCTGGCCAAGGAGCTGCGGCTGGCGCTGCAGTATCCCGAGGGCGCCGGCCAGTAGGCGGCCTGGTCGCCAGATCAGCCGATCACCGGGCAGATCACCCGATCGCCCGGTCGCTCGATCACGCGATGTACGTGACAAAGGGGACGGCCCGTGGACCGTCCCCTTTGTCGTGAATAGGTGTCGCCAGCCTGGCTCCCCCCAGCGTTCACGGCACCAAACCGCAAACAA
>CAYUAX010000373.1:0-2433 GCA_964442845.1 uncultured Bifidobacteriaceae bacterium
CCGCCTTGGCCATGGTGCGGTGGCCGCCGGCGCTGCCGATGTCGTTGAACCAGCGCCGCACGAAGTCGCCGGCGTTGCGCGAGTAGCCGAGGTTGCGCACCGAGACCACCATCTGGTCGTTGACTACCCCCGAGACCACCGTCCACTGCACGTCCTCGAGCTGCAGGTAGAAGTCGGCGACGTAGGGGATGAAGTCGTCGCGCGGCGGTTCGCCGAGGAAGGCGCAGAAGACGTGCTCCATCATCCGCCCCTGCTGCCACGCCTTGATCACGTAGTCGAGCCGCTCGCGGGTGATCTCGGCGCCCTCCATCTTGCGGATCAGGCCGGCGTCGGCGAGCGGGTAGAGGAACGAGAAGGCGTCGAGGTCGGCGCGGTTGGCCTGGCGGTTGAAGAACAGGGTGTCCGACTTGATCGCGTAGAGCATCGCCGTGGCGGTGCGCTCCGAGATGTCGAGGTCGACCGCGCGCAGGTGCTCGGTGAGGATGGTCGAGGTCGAACCGTAGTGCGAGCGGATGTCCTTGAAGACGGCGGTGTAGCCGGTGGTTTCGGGGTGGTGATCGACCACCAGGTCGACGTGGCGGAGGGCTTCGCCGAAGTAGTGCGGCTGGACGTCGACGAGGGCGATCTTGTCGAACGAAGCGAACTCGTCGGCGGTCACCGTGTCCACCCCGATCTCCAGCAGCTTGAGCATGCGCTGGTTCTCGGGCCGCGCCACCGGCTGCATGGTGCCGATGATGGCCGTCTGCTTGGTACGGCGGAGGAGTGTGCGCAGGGCCAGGCCGCTGGCGATGGCGTCGGGGTCCGGATCGTGGTGGGTGAGGATGAGGACGCGGTCGGCGTCGCTGAAGTAGCGCTGGTACTGCTGGACGCGCTGGCGGGTGAGCGACCGGTCGAGCTCGGCGCCCAAGCGCGGTTCGACCAGCTCGGCCAGCGTGATGCCGGTCACCTCCGGGAACGCGGCGCGCAGCTTCTCGGCGCGGACGTCGTCCTCGGGCCCGGTGCCCAGCAGGTAGACCAGGACGCCGCCGGCGTCACGGACCGCTTCGAGGATCTTCTTCAGGCCACGCTGGTGGGCGTCCTCGACCACCACCGCCGTGCTCGGCAGCAGATCGGCGCGCACGTAGGTGTCGAGGCGGCGCGGGTCGGCGGCCGTCACGGTGGCGCCGTGGTCGTGGAGGCGGCGGGCCAGCGCCCGGCTCTCGACCACCAGCTCCAGCTCCATCCGCGGGCTGAGCACCGCGTGGAGCAGGCGCCCGACGAGCTCGGTCTGACAGACGGCGAGGCACCTCATCTAGCGCGAGCCGTCTCCCGTCGGGTGGGCCTGCATCGGCGACAACCCCTCATTATAGCCCCGGGCCGCCCGGCCGGCCGGGGGCCATGACGCCGCACGGCTGCACGCGTCGACCCGGGGCGTGCAGGGTGGCGGGCGGCGGCGGGCCGGCCGCGGGCGCTGTGGTACGCTCCGGGAAGCCACCGCCCGACGCGACCGCGCCGGCGATTCCCGGTGCCGCTCCATGCCGGCCTCACTCGACCGCTTCTCCCTCGTCACCGATTTCGAGCTCGCCGGCGATCAGGTGCACGCCGTGCCCGAGCTGGTGGCCGGTCTCGAGCGCGGCGACTCGCACCAGACGCTGCTCGGCGTGACCGGGTCGGGCAAGACCTTCACGATGGCGCAGGTGGTCGCCCGCGTGAACCGGCCGACGCTGGTGATGGCGCACAACAAGACGCTGGCCGCGCAGCTCTACCAGGAATTCCGCCGCTTCTTCCCCGAGAACGCCGTCGAGTACTTCGTCAGCTACTACGACTACTACCAGCCCGAGGCTTACGTTCCGGCCAGCGACACCTACATCGAGAAGGAATCGACGATCAACGACGAGATCGACCGGATGCGGCTGTCGGCGACGCGATCGCTGTTCGAACGCCGCGACGTCATCATCGTCGCCAGCGTGAGCTGCATCTACGGCCTCGGCTCGCCCGAAGCGTATTACGGCCTGGTGCTGCCGCTCGAGAAGGGGCAGCGCACGTCGCGCGACCACCTGCTGCGCAAGCTGGTCGAGATCCTCTACGAACGCAACGACCTGGAGTTCGGCCGTGGCACCTTCCGGGTGCGCGGCGACATCATCGAGGTGCATCCGTCGTACGACGAGACGGCGGTGCGCATCAGCCTGTTCGGCGACGAGGTCGACGAGCTGGCCACCTTCGACCCGCTCACCGGCAAGACGCTGCGCCGCCACGAGCGGATCGCCATCTACCCGAAGACCCACTTCGTCACCACCCGTGACCGGCTCAAGGAGGCCGCCGAGACCATCAAGGCCGAACTGGCCGAGCGGCGCGGGTTCCTCGAGCACGAAGGCCGGCTGCTCGAGGCCCAGCGATTGCACCAGCGGACCATGTTCGATCTCGAGATGATCAAGGAGATCGGCTACTGCCACG
>CAYUAX010000374.1:0-2376 GCA_964442845.1 uncultured Bifidobacteriaceae bacterium
ACCTCATCGCCTTCAAGCGGCTCGTGCGCCGGGTGCCGGTGGCGGAGCCGGTGATGCGCTACGCGCTGGCGCTCGTGCGCGCCAGCCGGCCGAAGTCGCCGGGCGCGAGCGACGTCGTGAAGAAGTGGGTGTCCTTCGGCGCCAGCGTGCGCGCGGCGCAGTATCTCGTGCTCGCCGCCAAGGCGCGGGCGCTCACGAGCGGCCGCTATCACGTCACCTTCGACGACATCCGCGCGCTGGCCCACCCGGTGCTGCGCCACCGCGTGCTCATCAACTTCCACGCCCAGTCGGAAGGCATGACCTCCGACATGATCGTCGACCGGCTGCTCGAGTCGGTGCCGACGCCGCGATCGGGCATGTGATGCAGCTCGGGGGTGCGATTCCCGGCGCGCAGTTCGTGGACCCGGCGGTCCTCGCGCGCATCGGCAACCTGGAACTGGTGGCGCGGTCGGTCGTCGACGGCGTCATCAACGGCCTGCACAAGTCGCCGTTCTTCGGCACGTCGGTCGACTTCGCCGAACACCGCGGCTACGTGCCGGGCGACGACATCCGCCGCGTCGACTGGCGCGTCTACGCCCGCACCGACAAGTACTTCGTCAAGGAGTTCGAGGCCGACTCGAACGCCAATTTCGTGGTGCTGCTCGACGTGTCGTCGTCGATGGCCTTCGGGCAGCGGCTCAGCAAACTCGACTACGCCAGGACGCTCGCTGCCTGCCTCACCTATCTGGTGCACCGCCAGCGCGACCGCGTCGGGCTGGTGACGTTCGACAGCGACGTCGTCGATCACGTGCCGCCGTCGGCCAAGCACCTCGACGTCGTGCTGCACACGCTCGACCGCGCCAGGGCGACGCGGCCCGGCCAGCTGTCGGGGCCGCTGCGCAAGCTCGCCGAACACTTCGGCCGGCGCGGCGTGGTGGTGCTGTTGTCGGACCTCTACGACGAGCCCGAGGCGATCTTCGAGGCGCTGGCGCCCATCCGCTTCCGCGGCAGCGACGTGGTGGTCTTCCACGTGCTCGACCCGGCCGAGCTGGAGTTCCCGTACACCGATCCGTCGGCGTTCGAGGATCTCGAGAGCGGCGAGCAGCTGCCGGTGGTGCCCGAGTCGTTCCGCGACAAGTACCGGGCGCTGATCCAGGCCCACGTCGCCGAACTGACCGCCAAGGCGGCGGAGCGCGGGGTCGACTATCGGATGCTCGATACGTCGAAGCCGCTCGACTTCGCGCTCTACGACTACCTGTCGTTCCGCGAGCGCTCCATCCGGATCAGGTAGGCCGCCGTGAGCTTCCTGCTGCCGTTGTTCCTGGTCGGGCTGGGCGCGCTGGCCGTCCCGGTGTTCATCCACCTGATCCAGCGCGAGAAGAACCAAGTCATCGCCTTCCCGTCGCTGATGTTCGTGCGCCGGGTGCCGTACGAGTCGGTGCGCCGGCGCAAGATCCGCCACTGGGCGCTGCTGGCGATGCGGCTGCTGGCCCTGGCGCTGATCGTCGCCGCGTTCGCCCGGCCGTTCGTGCGCGGCTCGGTGGCCACACTCGGCGGCGGCGCGCGCGAGGTGATCGTGCTGCTCGATCGCTCCTACAGCATGGGCTACGGGGATCGCTGGAGCCGGGCCCAGGCGGCGGCCCGTCAGGTGATCGACGGCCTCGGCGCCGCCGATCGCGCCAGCGTCGTGTTGTTCGGCACCGGCGCCGAAGTGGTGCTGCAGTCGATCGACGACCGCGGGCGGCTCACCGCGGCCATCGCCGCCGCCACGCCCGGGGCCGAGGCGACGCGCTACGGGCCGGCGCTCAAGGTGGCCGGCACGATCGCCGCCGAGTCGAGCCGGCCGCGCCGCGAGGTGGTGCTCATCACCGATTTCCAGAAGAACGCCTGGACGCCGAGCGACGACCAGCGGCTGCCCGCCGGCACCGTCTTCTCGCCGGTGTCGGTCGGCGGCGACGACACCAGCAACCTGTCGGTCACGCCGGCGGCGGTGCGCCGCGCCCGCTTCGAGGGGCAGGAACGTGCCGTGGTCACCGGCGGCGTCGCCAACCGCGGCACGTCGCCGGTCACCGGCGTCACCTTGGCACTCGAAATCGACGGCCGCGCGGTGGAAACCGCGCGCGTGGACGTCGCCGCGCAGGCGGCGGTGTCACACGCCTTCGGCCCGGTGACCATCCCGCCGTCGGGACTGCGCGCCGTGGTCCGCGTCGCCGACGACGCGCTGGCCGCCGACAACGCCTTCCACCTGGTGGTGCGCGAGACGCGGCCGATCGGCGTGCTGCTGGTCGGCCCGGCGGGCCGCGCCGCCGACGACACCTACCTGCGCCGCGCTCTCGCCATCGGCGAGGCGCCGCGCTTCGAGGTGACCGCCGTCACCGTGGATGCGCTCACCGACGA
>CAYUAX010000375.1:0-2334 GCA_964442845.1 uncultured Bifidobacteriaceae bacterium
CGGCGCAGCGCGCCTACCTCGTCCGACCACCCGTCCGCCCACGCCGGCTCGCCACCGGCCCCGGCCGCGGCGGCCTCCTGCGCCTCGGCGCCGCGGCCGAGCTGTCGATAGGCGGTGCCGAGCAGCTGCCAGGCGTAGCGATCGCCGGGCGTCCGATCGAGCAGCGCCTCCAGGCGCGACGCCGCCTGATCGGCCTGGCCGCGCGCCAGCAGCACGCGCGCCTGGCCGGTGGCGCCGGCCGCGTCGTGCGGCGCGAGATTGAGGGCCACCTGGAACGCCGCCTCCGCGGCGTCGAGGTCGCCACGATCGAGGAGCAGCAGCCCGCGCCGCCACCGCAGCGGCACCACGTCGGGCGACAGCGCGATGGCCCGATCGAAGGCCGCCAGCGCCGCGTCGATGTCGCCGTCGCGCTGCGCCTGCAACCCAATCCGGTACCACCAGCGGCCGTGCGTCTGCTCCAGCGTCGTGGCCGTGCGGTAGGCCTCGCGGGCCTGCGGCTTCAGGCCGTTCGCCTCGAACGCCATGCCCAGCGTGCCCCAGGCATCGGCCTCGCGGGGCGCCTCGCGCACCAGGGCCACGCGCTCCTCCAGCAGGGCGCGCACCGCCGGATCGACCTCGCCGAGCGACGCCAGGTCCGGCACGTGGGGCTCTCGCGCGCAGCCGATCGCCAGCGCCACGACAACGATAGGAACGAGGCGGCTCGACACCACGGCGAAAGCTGAGGGTACCTCAGGTCCACGCCCGCCCCCCTTCCGGGCCGAGCTACGCAGACCAGCCGCTAGCCGCCAGCCGCGTCAGTTCTTCTTTTTCGGCCGGTAGACGTGCGTCGCCTGCCCGAAGAAGACCTCGGCCGCTTCCATCACCGTCTCCGACAACGTCGGGTGCGGGTGGATGGTGAGCTTGACGTCTTCGGCCGTGGCGCCCATCTCGATCGCCAGGACGCCTTCGGCGATGAGCTCGCCGGCACCGGAGCCGACCATGCCGACGCCGAGGATGCGCTCGGTCTCGGGATCGACGATCAGCTTGGTCACGCCGTCCACACGGTCGATGGCGATGGCCCGGCCCGAGGCCGGCCACGGGAAGCGCACCACCTCCACCTTGCGGCCGCTCTTCTCGGCCTCGGCTTCGGTCAGGCCCGCCCAGGCGATCTCGGGATCGGTGAAGACGACGGCGGGAATCGCCGCCGGCTCGAACACCGCCTTGTGCCCGGCGATGGCGTCGATGGCGACGCGTGCCTCGTGCGAGGCCTTGTGGGCCAGCATCGGCTCGCCGGCGACGTCGCCGATCGCGAACACCTTGGGATCGGCGGTACGGCGCTGGCCGTCGGTCTCGATGAAGCCCTTGGCGTCGACCTTCACCGCGGTGGTCTCGAGCCCCGGGATCTTGGAATTGGGGCGGCGGCCGATCGACACCAGCACGTAGTCGTAGGTCTCGGACGCCGGCGCGCCGTCGCCCTCGAAGGTCACGGCGATGCCGCTCTTGGCGGCGACCATGCCGGTCACCTTGGTCGCCAGCATCACCTTGGCGAAGGTCTTCTCGATGCGCTGCGCCAGCGGCCGCACCAGGTCGCGGTCGGCGCCCGGCAGCAGACCCGGCGTCATCTCGACCACCGACACCTTGGTGCCGAGCGCGGCGTAGACCGAGCCCAGCTCGAGGCCGATGTAGCCGCCGCCGATCACCAGCAGCGTCTTCGGGATCTCGGGCAGATCGAGCGCGCCGGTGGAGTCGAGCACGCGCGGGCTGTCGATCGACAGATTGGGAATCTTCGTCGGGTGCGACCCGGTGGCCAGCACGAGGTAGTCGCTCTTCACCTCCTGCGTGCCGGCCGCGGTCTGCACCGACAGCGTCGTCGAGCCGGTGATCGTCGCCCGGCCCTGCACGTAGGTGATCTTGCGCAGCTTGGCCACCTGTCCGGTGCCGCCGGTCAGCTTCTCGACCACCTGGTTCTTGTAGGCCCGCAGCTTGTCGAGGTTCACCGTCGGCGCACCGAAGTCGATGCCCCAGTGGGTCGCGTGCTTCGATTCGTCGAGCACCTTGGCGACGTGCAGCAGCGCCTTCGACGGGATGCAGCCGCGATAGAGGCAGACGCCGCCGGGGTTCTTCTCCTCGTCGACCAGGGTGACCTGCATGCCGAGATCCGCCGCATAGAACGCGGCGGCATAGCCGCCGGGACCGGCGCCGAGAACAGTGACGGATGGCATCGGCTAGCCCCTCAGCGTCAGGGTGAAGGGGTTCTCGAGCGCGTCGACGATCCAGCGCAGGAAGCGAATGGCGTCGGCGCCGTCGATCAGCCGGTGGTCGTAGCTGAGCGACAGCGGCAGCATCTGCCGCGGC
>CAYUAX010000376.1:0-2313 GCA_964442845.1 uncultured Bifidobacteriaceae bacterium
CCCCTTGAGCGTGCCGATGCCGGCGACCACCGCCGAGTGGATGTCGGTGAGAGTGGCGGCAGCGACGCGCGCGGCGAACGTCGAGGCGTTCAGCTCGTGGTCGGCGTGCAGCGTGAGCGCGATGTCCATCGCCCGCACCGCGGTGGCGCTCGGCCGCTCGCCGGTGAGCATGTAGAGGAAGTTGGCGGCGTGGCCGAGGGCCGGGTCCGGCGCGATCGGTCCGCCGCCGGCCTGCAACCGGCCCCACGTGGCGACCAGGCTGGCCACCTGCCCGGTGAGCCTGACGGCCTTGCGGTACGAGGCGCGGGCCGAGTTGTCGTGGGCGTCGGGGTCGTAGTGGGCGAGCGCCGAGGTGAGGGTCCGCAACGCGTCCATCGCGTCGACCGGCGGCAGCATCTTCATGAGCCGGACGACCGGCTCGGGCAGCGGCCGGGCCGCCGCCAGCTGCGATTGCAGGTCGCCCAGTTCGGCCTTCACCGGCAGCCGGCCGTGCCACAGCAGATACGCGGTCTCCTCGAAGGTCGAGAAGCGCGCCAGGTCGTGGATGTCGTAGCCGCGATACGACAGCACGCCGCGGTCGCCGTCGATGAAGCAGATGCTCGAGTCGGTGGCGACGATGTCTTCCAGTCCAGCCTTGGCCTTCACGTCCATGGACGGGATTCTAGTTGCGGCTAGCGGCTAGCGGCTAGCGGCTAGTGTTATTCTCCACCCGGTTTTCCGGGAGGTGCGCATGACTCGCCTGGTGCTCGGTGCGGCCGGAGCCGCCGTGCTCGGCCTGGTTCTCGAACTCGCGACGCCAGGCCTCGACGCGCAAGGCGCCCAGGCGCCGCCGCCGAATCCGACCCGCGCGCAGGTCGTGCAGATGATGAAGGACATCTCGAACTGGGGGCGCTGGGGCGCCGCCGACGAGATCGGCACCTTCAACCTGATCACGCCGGCGGTGCGCAAGGCGGCCGCGGCGCTGGTGCGTGAGGGCCTGTCGGTGTCGATGGCCCACACCCTCGACAAGGAGGTGCTGGCCGACAACCCGACGCCGTTCAAGATCGAGTTTCTGATGCGCGACGGCAAGCTGTCGACGAGCGCGGTGATGGACGTGGTGTCGTCGATGTACCACGCCACCACCACGACGCACATGGACTCGCTGTGCCACTACATCTTCGAGGGCAAGACCTACAACGGCTGGGATATCGAGAAGTACCACCAGGCGGCGCCGACGCGGGAAGGCTTCGGCGAGGGCCCCGGGTGCATGAAGAACAGCATCCTCGGTTTCAAGGACGGCCTCGTCACCCGCGGCGTCCTCATCGACATCCCGCTGATGCGGGGTGTGAAGTACCTGGAACCGGGCACGCCGATCTACGCGGCGGATCTCGAGGCCTGGGAGAAGTACTCCGGGGTGCGGATCGGCAGCGGCGACGCGCTGTTCCTGCGCACCGGCCGCTTCGCCCGGCGCGCCGAGAAAGGGCCCTGGCCGGCCGCCCGCGAGGCCGCCGGCTTCCACGTCTCGGTGATGCCGTGGTTCAAGGCGCGCGACGTCGCGCTCATCAGCAGCGACGCCGTGCAGGACGTGCAGCCGTCGAACATCGAGGGCTTCCCGCGGCCGATCCACATGCTGTCGATCAACTCCTTGGGGATGCCGATGATCGACGTCGCCGATCTCGAAGAGGTGGCCAAGGTCGCGGCCCGGCTGAAGCGCTGGGCGTTCATGCTCACCGTGTCGGCGCTGCCGGCGCCGGGCGGGTCGGGGTCGCCGGTGAACCCGATCGCCACGTTCTGATGACGGCACATCGAGTGCGCGCATCGGTCGGAGTCCTGCTCGGGCTGACGACGGCCCTCGCCGGCGGGGCCGGATCGGGCGCGCAGACGTTTCCGCCATTCGCTGGGGTCAGCGAGACCCGCAGCGACGGGGTCGTGCAGCTCAAGGGTCCCGTCACGTTGGCGGGCGGGGCCAAGCGGGCCGTCGTGCGGTATCCCCTGTCGGGGTGGAACGGATCCCTCGTCATCGGCGCGCACGGCGGATCGGGCGGCAACAACTTCTCACGCGACGGCAAGGTCATCGGCACCGACGAGACGGCGCTCGACGACGTCATCGGCCGATTCGCGGTGACGCGCGGCTTCGCCTACGCCAGCGTCGATCGCGACGGCGCCATCGACGCCGCGGGCGGGCTGGCGCTCACCAACCAGTTCGCCGATCTCGCGGCGGCGGAGATCGGACGGCACCTCGGCGAGGCGCCGGCACGCCGCTACCTGCTCGGCCTGTCGATGGGCGGCGGCATCGCGCGCCTGGCCGCCGAGACCCCGGGGACGCCGTATGCG
>CAYUAX010000377.1:0-2308 GCA_964442845.1 uncultured Bifidobacteriaceae bacterium
GCGTCGAGCGGGCCGCCCGTCTCGGCGAGGTCGGCCGCGATCGCCTGCGCGCCTGGCTCGACGAGCGACGCCGGCAGAAGCAGCGTCGCGACGTGCTGGCCAAGCACGGCCGCACCGACTCGCCGCCGGCCGCGCCCGCGCCCGCCGCCCGCGCCGTGGTGCAGCCACCGGCCGCGCCGATCGCCAAGGCGAAACCCGCGGCGCCCGCCGCCGAACCGAAGTCGCCGCTCGCGCCGGCGGTGCCGCCGCCCGCGGCCCGCGCCGCCGCGCCGCCGCCGGTCGTCAAGCGGGCGACCCCCGTGGCGCTCCCGCTCGCCGATGCCGAGCCGATCGGCCGCAGCCCGGCCGAGCGCAAGGCCGGCGCGTACACGCTGCCGCCGCCCTCGCTGCTCGACCCGGCCAAGGCCGAACGCAAGGTGGACGAGCGCGAGCTGATGGACGCCGCCCGTCAGCTCGAGGAAAAGTGCCGCGAGTTCGCCGTCGAGGGCGCGGTGGTGCAGATCCACCCCGGCCCGGTCGTCACCACGTTCGAGTTCAAGCCGGACGCCGGCGTGAAGTACAGCAAGGTCACCGGCTTGTCCGACGACCTGTGCCTGGCGATGCAGGCCGAATCGGTGCTGATCGACCGCATCCCCGGCAAGTCGACCGTCGGCATCCAGATCCCGAATCCCAACCGCGAGGCCATCTCGCTGCGTGAGCTGCTCGAATCGGAGGCTTACCAGCGCTCGACGTCGAAACTCACGATCGCGCTCGGCAAGACCATCCACGGCGAGCCGTTCATGGCCGACCTGGCGACCATGCCGCACCTGCTGATCGCCGGCTCGACCGGCACCGGCAAGTCGGTCGGCCTGAACGCCATGCTGACCAGCATCCTCTACCGCGCCACCCCCGATGACGTGCGCTTGATCATGATCGACCCCAAGCGGCTCGAACTCGGCATGTACGAGGAGATCCCGCATCTGCTCTCGCCCGTGGTCGTCGACCCCAAGAAGGCCGCCAACGCCCTGCGCTGGGCGGTGCGCGAGATGGAAGAGCGCTACAAGCACCTGGCGACGTTCGGCGTCCGCAACATCGAGCAGTACAACCGCAACGTCCGTCACATGATCGAGCACAAGGAGGTCGAGGACGGCGAGCCGCTGCCCAAGACCCTGCCGGCGATCGTCGTGGTGGTCGACGAGCTGGCCGACCTGATGATGGTCGCCGGCAACGAGGTGGAAGAGTCGATCTGCCGGCTGGCGCAGATGGCCCGCGCCGTCGGCATCCACTTGATCCTGGCGACACAGCGGCCGTCGGTGGATGTCATCACCGGCCTCATCAAGGCCAACCTGCCGTCGCGCATCTCGTTCCGTGTCTCGTCGAAGATCGATTCGCGCACCATCCTCGACGGCAACGGCGCCGAGCAGCTGCTCGGCAAGGGCGACATGCTGTTCATGCCGCCGGCCAGCTCGCGGGTGGTCCGCCTGCACGGGCCGTACATCTCGGAACAGGAGTCGGCGCGCCTGGCCAGCTTCCTGCGCAAGCAGGGCCGGCCGTCGTTCGATGCCACGATCACCGAGGACGAGAAGAGCGAGAAGGCCGGCATCGAGTACGAGAAAGACGAGCTGTACGACGAGGCGTCGCGGATGGTCGTGCAGAGCGGCCAGGTGTCGATTTCGTCGCTGCAGCGCAAGCTGCGCATCGGCTTCAGCCGCGCCGCGCGGCTGGTCGACATGATGGAGGCCGACGGTCTGGTGTCGGCGGCCTCGGGCAGCAAGCCGCGCGAGGTGCTGGTGGACCGCAGCTACTTCGACGAGGTGGACGCGCAGCTGCGCTGACGACCATGACCATGTCCCCGCGCCGCGCCGCCGTCGCCGCCATCGTGCTCGTGGTGTGCGTGGCGGCGTCGCCGCGACGGGCGGGGGCGCAGCCGGCCCGCGAGCGATACGACGCCGCCCGCACGCTCGATGCCGCGGCCCGCGGTCAAGTGGCGGGCGCCGCCGACGACGGCCCGGCGGCCGCCCGGAGCCAGGCGATCGCCGCCGCCGAGCGGGCGATGACGCGCTACGAGATGATCGTCCGGCGCTTCCCGACGAGCGGCTACAGCGACAACGCCCTTTTCCAGGCCGCCGACCTGGCGCGCGTGCTGTACGCGGCCTACGGCCGGGTGACGCACCGCACCCAGGCCGAGCGTTACGTCACGTGGCTGACGCGCGAGTACCCGTCGAGTTCGCTGCGGTCGAGGGCGCGCGGGCTGCTGCGCGAGATCGCCACCGAGCGCCAGCAGCGGGTGGCCCGGCAGGCCGCACCTCGACGCGCGGCGCCCGCCCCA
>CAYUAX010000378.1:0-2299 GCA_964442845.1 uncultured Bifidobacteriaceae bacterium
GGCATCGGTGGTCGCCCCGCTCGGCACCGGCGCGAAGTCGAGAATCGGCGTGAACGGATTCGGCGCGTAGACACTCTCGGCCGCGCGCGTACCGCCGCCGATCCACCCGGGCGCGGAGTAGGCCTCGTCGATCAGCTCGACGCCGGCTGTCAAGGCGTGCGCGACCGTGCCGGTCTCGAGGCGGCCGGTCAGGTGGGTCTGGTTGGAGAGGATCCGGTTGTCGCGCTCGTTCAGCTGACGGGCGAAGATGACCGTCTCGGTGTCGGGCAGGAAGCTCGCCACCGACTGGACCGCGGTGACGACGGCGTCGCGGTTCGTCTGGTTGTATCTCGTCTGGTTGCGCACCGACCAGCGCGGCGTCAGGTCGTGTTCGAGGCGTCCAGTGAGGCTGGTCTGCTCCGCCGTGTCGTAATCCACGTCCGGCGATCCGTAGTAGGTGTCCTGCGCGACCGGGCGGGTGGTCAGGACCGAGGTCGGCGCCAGCGGCTCGTCCCAGGCCGCCCCGGGAATGCCGTAGTCGGGCACGTTGTCCTGGCGCGTGAACTGCCCCTGGACGATCACTCGCGTGGGCGTGCCGAGACCCAGCGCGACGCTGGGAGCGATCGACTTGCGCTCGTTCTCGACGTGGTCGCGACCGGGCACACCGCCGTCCTGCCACAGCGCGTTCAGCCGCACCGAGGTGCCGGCCAGCCAGCTGCCCGGCGCGCCAATCGACAGCTGCGCGTTCACATCGGCCGTCGCTCGCCGCGCCTCCGCCGAGCCGTAGCTCAGCGTCGCGCTCGAGGTGTTGCCGAGGTGCGGCGCCTTCGTGGTCATGTTGACGTAGCCGGCGGCGTTGCCGCGGCCGACGTCCGACCCGGTCGGCCCGAGGTAGACCTCGACCTGCTCCAGGTTGTAGACGTCGCGGGTGATCAGGCCGTCGTCGCGGACGTTGTCGACGAACAGGCTGTTGGCGGCGCTGAAGCCGCGCATGTTGAACATGTCGCCGGCGGTGCCCGACGCGCCGCCGCCCTCACCCGCCTGCAGCGTGATGCCCGGCACGTTGCGCATCGCGTCCGAGAGGGTGAACGCGCCCTGCTCGGCCATGACGGTCTGCGGGATGACCTGAATGGTCTGCGGGGTGTTGGTGAGCGTGGTGGCGTATTTCGGGGACTCGACCCGGGGCAGCCGTCCGGTGACCTCCACCGATTCACGCACGCCGGCGACGTCGACGACGGTGACGCCAGTCGCGCTGCGCGTCGCGCTCAGCGACGTGCCTGCCAGCAGCGCATCGAGGGCGGCCGCGGCCGTGTAGGCGCCCGAGACGCCGGGTGACGTCATCATCGACAGCGTGTCGGCGGGCAGCCGGAGCTCGAGGGTGAGCCCGGTGGTCAGTTCGAACACCCGCAGCGCCTCGGCGAGCGGCCCGGCCGGGATGTCGAAGCGCTGTACTCCGGACGATTGGGCGGCCAGTTGCGGCGATGGAGTCTGCGCACGGGCGGGATCGGCGGCGAGGGCCGCCGACATCACCAGCGCGGTAAGGGAGAACAGGCGGACGGCGCCGCGCTTGCGCGCGCGGCGAACGGGACGAATCGAACGGCGAGCCATGACCTGACCACGAACCTTCCTGACGCTGTCTTGCCGGTAACCACTGACGCTGTCTTCTCGATTGGAGGAATCACGCCGCCTTGCGGGCGTCGCGCTCGGGTGCGCGGCGGCGCATCCAGGCCCACCAGCGCCGCAAGGCGAGCGCGATGCCGGTGTAGACGAGCACCGCGCCGCCGGCCGAGACGAGACCGGCGATCGTCTGGCCGGGGATGCCGTAGATCTCGCCGGTGTGGGCGAAGCGCAGCCAGCTGCGCAGCCGACGGCCTGGGCCAAGGTCGTCGAAGGTCTCCCGCTCCTGGATGGCGGCCGACGACCGCTCGACCGTGACCGTGGTCCGA
This sequence comes from uncultured Bifidobacteriaceae bacterium, assembly GCA_964442845.1. GTDB lineage: Bacteria > Acidobacteriota > Vicinamibacteria > Vicinamibacterales > UBA2999 > CAWAYR01. Next base: position 1,926 of record CAYUAX010000378.1, read on the forward strand.
TACTGCGGCTGGCCGCCGTAACCCCGATCGACGGTCAGGACGAAGGGCGCCGACGGCGGACCGCCGAGCCGCGTGCTGATCGTGCGCCAGGCGGGCACGTCGGCCCGGGCGGCAGCCCAGGCGGCGTCGAGCCCGCGGACGTCGAGGGCCGGCGATTCGCGGTCGCGGTCGCCGCGCCGCTCACGGCCGTTGCGGGCCGGGGGCGCCCCGCCGGGGCCGCTCGGAGGCCCGGGCCGAGCCGCGGCCTGCGGCGGCGCCTCGCCGGCCAGGCGGAACACGAGAGTGCCGCCCCACGAGTACGAGATCGGGACCGCGCCGGCGACGACGACGGCCAGCGGCACCGCCGACCAGATGCCGATCACGTTGTGCCAGTT
>CAYUAX010000379.1:0-2266 GCA_964442845.1 uncultured Bifidobacteriaceae bacterium
CCGATGATCGCCAACGTGGCGATCGTCGATCTCGACGGCGACGGGCTGGTGGACGTGGTCGCCGCCGACGCCGCCGCCAACCGCATCACCTGGGTGCGGCAGGCGCCGGCCGGCCGCTTCACCGAGCGCGCCGTCGCGGACGTCCCCGGCCCGGCCCACGTCCATCCGGTGGACCTCGACCGCGACGGCGATCTCGATCTCGCCGTCGCCAGCCTCGGCGTGCTCTTCCCCAACAACGGCCGCATCGGCGCGGTGATCCTCCTCGAGAACGACGGCGCCGGACGCTTCACCGCCCACGTCGTGCTGCGCGACGTGCCACGCGTCGCCGATGTCCGCGCCGGCGACCTCGACGGCGACGGCGACCTCGACCTGTCGGTGGCGCTGTTCGGCTACGACCAGGGCGAGACCCGCTGGCTGCGCAACGACGGCGGCTGGCGCTTCGCGTCGACGACGCTGCAGGAGCTGTCGGGGCCGATCAACGCCGAGATCGCCGACGTGGACGGCGACCGCGACCTGGACATCGTGACGCTCGTGAGCCAGGAGTGGGAAGAGATCTACGTCCACGTCAACGACGGACGCGGCGGCTTCACTCCACGCCGGATTTTCGGCGCCAGCAACGAGGACTTCGGGTCGAGCTGGATCTCGCTGGCCGACCTCGACGGCGACGGCGACCTCGACGTGGTCTACAGCAACGGCGACGCGTTCGACTACGCGACGGCCACCGGGCGCAGCTGGAACGGCCTGCAGTGGCTGGAGAACACCGGCGGCGTCACGTTCGCGTATCACCGCATCGCCGACATCCCCGGGGCGTCGAGCCCGCAGGCCGCCGACCTCGACGGCGACGGCGACCTCGACATCGCCGTGGTCAGCGCCTACAACGACTGGGCGAATCCGGCGGCGCAGAGCCTGGTGTGGCTCGAGAACGACGGTCGGGCGCGCTTCACGCTGCGCGACCTCGCCGGCGCGCCGACGCACCTGGTGACGCTGGCGATCGGCGACCTCGACGGCGACGGCCGGCCGGATCTCGTGACCGGCGGCATGCACATGAGTTGGCCCTACGACCGGCTCTCCCGGCTCACGGCGTGGAGCAACCAGTGGCGCGCCGCGTCGCGATGACCGGGGTCCCGTGGGGGACCGTGGCGATCGTCGCCGCCGTGGCCGGGGCGGCGTGGCTCGGTGGCGGCGTCTACGCCCGTCGGCAGATTGCAGCGCAGCTCCCGCCACTGCAGATCGACGGCGCGGTCCCGGCCGTCGGCGCCGCGCTGGCCGCGGCGGATGCGCAGGCCCGGCAGTCGCCGTCGGCCGCGACGATCGGCGCCCTGGCGGCGGCGTATCACGCGCATCAACGTCCCGCCGAGGCCATCGCCGTCTACCGGATCGCGGCCGCGCTCGCCCCGACCGATCCGTCGTGGACGTACCTGCGCGGGGTCCTGCACGAGGAGCGCGGCGACAGCGACGAGGCGCAGGCGGCGTTCACGTCGGTGGTCGGGGCCAGGCTCGGCCACGGGCACGCGTGGTTCCGGCTGGGCGAACTGGCGTTCAAGCGGGGGCATCTCGACGAGGCCGCGGCGGCGTATGCACGGGCTCGCGACGCCGCGCCGGTGCCGCCGTTCGTCCCGCCCGGCGGTGCCCCGCGCCAGATGACGCCGCTCGCGCCATACGCGCGGCTCGGCCTGGCCCGCGTGGCCCTCGACCGCGGCGACGCGGCGGCCGCCGTCAGCGAGGTGCGCGCGGTGATTGCGGCCTATCCGGGCATCGGCGCCGCCCGCGGGTTGCTGCGCGAGGCCGAGCGGGCCGCCGGCGGCAGCGGCGACCTGGCCGGCGCGGTGCGCGGGTTCGTGAGCCCGTACGTCCCGCCGGCCGACCCGGCGGTGGACGCGGTGATCGCCACATCGGTGCACACCGACGTGCTGCTGAAGTTCGCCGGCCTGGCCACCAGGGCCGGCGACGCCTCGTGGCGCGAGTTCCTGGTGCGCCGCGCCCTGGCCGCCGCGCCAGACGATCGCCACGTGGTGATGGAGATGGCGACGATGCTGCAGGCGCAGGGCCGTCCCGCCGAAGCGCTCGACTTCCTGCGCCGTCACGAGACGCTGGCGCCCGGCGATCACCACACGCTGGTCGAACAGGGCCGCTGCCTGCTCGACCTCGGCCGGCTCGCCGAGGCCGAGGCGGTGCTGCGCCGGGCCGTCGAGTTCCGCGACGCCGCCGCCGAGTAAAACCTGGCGTAGGCGCTGGATCGTCAGGATCGCTGGGACGAGGCCCGCAC
>CAYUAX010000380.1:0-2249 GCA_964442845.1 uncultured Bifidobacteriaceae bacterium
GCGTGAGCGTCTGGCCGCCGAGGCCGCCGGCGGCGACCCGGCGGGCGCGGCGCGGCTCGGCGCGTACCTGCGTGATAATCTCGTCTACACGTTCGGCGATCGCGCCCGGGCCGGCCTCGAACGGTTCTTCGAGCTGGCTCGTGCGGCGGGGCATCCCGCCGCGCCGCGGCCGCTGCGGTTCTTCCCATGACGGCGACGCTCGACGCGCTCGGCGCACGGATCGCGGCCGGTGGCCGGCTGACCGGCGACGAGGCCCTCTTCCTCTACCGCGAGGCGCCGACGCTGTGGCTCGGCCGCATGGCGGACCTGGTGCGGCGGCGCAAGCACCCCGACGGCGTCGTCACCTACATCATCGACCGCAACGTCAACTACACCAACGTCTGCGTCGCGCGCTGCAACTTCTGTGCGTTCTACCGCACCGTCGGCCATGCCGAAGGCTACGTCCTCGGCTTCGACGAGATCTACCGCAAGATCGACGAGACCCGGGCGCTGGGCGGCAACCAGCTGCTGCTGCAGGGCGGCCACAACCCGGACCTGCCGCTGGCGTGGTACGAAGACTTGTTCCGCGGCGTCAAGGCGCGCTACCCCGACTTCAAGCTGCACGCGCTGTCGCCGCCCGAAGTGCTGCACATCGCCCGGACGGCGAAGCTGCCGGTGCCCGAAGTGATCCGGCGGCTGATCGCCGCCGGACTCGACAGCGTGCCGGGTGGCGGCGCGGAGATCCTCGTCGACCGCGTCCGCAAGCTGCTGAACTGCTTCAGCAAGGCGTCGGCCGACGAGTGGCTCGGGGTGATGCGCGAGGCGCACCTGGCCGGCCTGCGCACCACGGCGACGATGATGTACGGCACGGTCGAGACCGACGCCGAGCGGCTCGAACATCTGCTGCGCCTGCGCGCGCTGCAGGACGAGACCGGCGGGTTCACCGCGTTCATCACCTGGAGCTACCAGCCGGAACACACCGAGCGCGGCGGCAGCGAAGCCACCGGGGTGGACTACCTGCGCACGCTGGCGATCGCCCGCCTGGTGCTCGACAACTTCGACAACCTGCAGGCGTCGTGGGTGACCCAGGGCGGCAAGGTGGGGCAGCTGAGCCTCGCGTTCGGCGCCAACGACATGGGCAGCGTGATGATCGAGGAGAACGTCGTGCGCGCCGCCGGCGCCGCCTACTGCATGGACGAGCTCGAGATCGTCCGCAACATCGAGGACGCCGGCTTCGCCGCCTCGCGGCGCACGATGCACTACGAGCGGCTCGGCACGCCGGTGTTCCGCGAACGCGAGGTGCCGCGTCAGCTCGAGCTGGCCACGGCGCGCGCCGCCGGCGACACCTCGGTGCCGGCCGAGCTGCAGCACTACGAAGCGCGCAGCGCCGCCGGCAAGCGCCAGCGCGGCCAGACGCCGCCCTCCCCGGTCGCCTGAACGCACGACGATGCAGCCGCCCGCCGACGTGCTGCTGCAGGCGGCCTGGGTGTGTCCAGGGCCGACCCCGCCGCTTCGCGACGGGTGGGTCGCCGTGCGCGACGGCCGCATCGCGGCGGTCGGCGCCGGCGCCGCGCCGGCGGCGCGCCGTCGCGAGCCGCTCGGGGACGTCGTGCTGATGCCCGGCCTCGTCAACGCGCACACGCACCTCGAGCTGTCGTGGCTCGCCGGCCGGGTGCCCCCGAGCGACGACTTCCTCACCTGGGTCGGCCGGTTGATGGGCGTGCGCCGCGGGCTGGAGCGTGCCGACGACCCGGCCGTGATGGCGCCGCTCGTCGCCGCGGTGGCCGCGATGCGGGCGACCGGCACCGTGGCGGTCGGCGACATCGCCAACGCGCTGGTGTCGCCCGCGGTGCTCGCCGAGGCCGGCATGCCGGCGGTGGTGTTCCACGAGCTGCTCGGCTTCGGCGTCGACGACGGCGCTGCCGTGGTGGCGGCGGCGGCCGCGCGTCACGCGCCGCTGGCCGCGCCGGGGGTCCGGATCGTGCCGGCGCCGCACGCGCCGTTCTCGGTGTCCGAAGCGCTGTTCGTCGCCATCCGCGATGCGGTCGCGTCGCGGTCGCGGCCGGTGACGAGCGTGCATCTGGCCGAATCGCCGGCCGAAGTGACACTGCTGTGTGAAGGCCACGGGCCGTGGCGCGATCGGCTGATTGAACTGGGCGTCTGGCGCGACGACTGGCAGCCGCCGCGGCGCCGGCCGGCCGACTACCTCTGCGATCTCGGGGTCATCCGTGCCGGCACGATGGCGGCGCACGGCGCCCAGCTCAGTGACG
>CAYUAX010000381.1:0-2242 GCA_964442845.1 uncultured Bifidobacteriaceae bacterium
CTATTACGCGTCGGAACGGTCGTACGGCGCATTCGCGCGGAGCGTGCTGCTCCCCGAGGGGGCCAATGGCGACCAAGCCACCGCGACCTTCAAGCAAGGCGTGCTCGAGATCCAGGTCCCCCTTCCGGCCGCCGCCCCGGCGCCGGCGGCCAAGTCCGTCGAGGTGAAGTCCGCCTGAACGCACGAACGGCGCCGGACCGCGCGGGCCCGGCGCCGTCGTTCGCCCGCAGGAAATCGTCAGGCCGCCGTCGGCCGGACGTACATGCCGACGTCGTTCAGATCCAGGTAGCCGGTGTCGACGAGCCGGCCCAGCACCCGCCGGCACACGCCCGGATCCAGGGCCCAGAGCCGCCGTGCCTGATCGGCGGTGAGGGCCAGCCCGGGCATCTCGTCGAACTCGACCCGCACTACCCGCAGCAGATCGTCCAGGTCGGTGCCATCGCGTCGTTCAACCATGATGCCCTCCGCATCACGGACGGAGCGAAAGACGTGCCACGGCGTGCAGACGCGCCAGCGCCCAGGATCGCCCGGGCGGCGCCGTCCTCGGGGCCGGCCGCGGGGGATTTCCCGCCGTCGGCGTGGAACCCGCCGCTAGCCGAGCGGCAGGGCGATCACCACCGAGGTGCCGCGTCCCGGCGCCGAGTCGACCCGCAGCGCGCCTCGGTGCTCCTCGACGATGCGCCGCGCGATCGGCAGGCCCAGGCCGGTGCCGCGCGTCTTGGTGGTGAAGAAGGGCTCGAGGCAGCGTGCAGCGACCTCGGGATCCATGCCGGGGCCATCGTCCGAGACGGTGACGACGTAGGCCTCGGGCCGCCGCGTCCCGGTGACCCGCACCACGCCCCGGTGGCGCATCGCCTGGGCGGCGTTGGTCATCAGGTTGAGCAGCGCCCGGCCCATCTGCGCCGGGTCCACCGGCAGCGTCGCCTCGTCGCCGTGCACGTCGAACCGCACCCCTGCAGCGATCGGATCGCTGGCGACCAGCGCGGCGGTCTCGCGCACCAGGTCGAGCAGCGCCACCGCCTTGAACACCGGCGGCACCGGCCGCGCATAGATGAGCAGGTCGCTCACCAGGTGGTCGAGCGAATCGACGCGCAGCAGCAGGTCGCCGAGCACCTTGCGGTCGGGCGAATCGGCGGCGAAACGCGTCTGGATCACCTCGACGACGCCCTTGATCGCCGCCAGCGGATTGCGCACCTCGTGCGCGACCACCGCCGCCAGTTCCCCGACCCGGGCCAGGGTCTGCTGCTCCTGGACCAGGCGCTCGAGTTCCTTCTGGCGGGTCAGATCGCGCAGGATGCCGGTGAACTTCCGCTCGCCGCCGACAACCGTCTCGCCGACGGCGAGGGACAGCGGAAACTCGGTGCCGTCGGCGCGACGACCGCGCACCACCCGGCCGATGCCGATGATCCGCCGCTCGCCGGTGGTCAGGTAGCGCTGCAGGTAGCCGTCGTGCTCGTCGCGAAACGGCTGGGGCATCAGCACGCTGACGTTCTTCCCCAGCACGTCGGCGGCCCGATACCCGAACATCGCCAGCGCGGCGGCGTTGAGCCACTCGACGGTGCCGGCGCGGTCGATGACGACCAGCCCATCCACGACCGTCTCGGCGACGGCGCGGTAGAGCGACTCGTGGAGCACGGGCGGACGGTCGGCCGGCGGCGGGGCCTCGGAGGCCATCGGTGCAAAGTCTAGCGCGGCCGGCTGGATATACTTGGGCCGCCATGGCCCCCGCCACCATCCTGGTCGTCGACGACGAGCAGCTGATCCGCTGGACGCTCCGCGAGCGGCTCACCGCGCACGGCTTCGACGTCGTCGAGGCCGCCAGCGGCGCCGAGGCCCTGGCGGCGTTCGGCGACGCCATCGACCTGGTGCTGCTCGATTTCAAGCTCCCCGACACCGACGGGTTGACCGTCCTGCGCCAGCTGAAGGAACAGCAGCCCACCGTCCCGGTGATTCTGCTCACCGCGTTCGCGTCGATCCAGACCGCCGTCGAGGCCATCAAGCAAGGCGCCTACGACTACGCCAAGAAGCCGTTCGAGTTCGAATCGCTGCTGTTGACGATCGGCAAGGCGCTTGAGACCAGCCAGCTGCGCCGCGAGGTGAAGGCGCTGCGCGCCCGCGAGAGCGAACCGCACGCCTTCGACCGCGTGGTCGGCGAATCGCCGGCGCTGCAGGCCGTCAAGGCGGTGATGGCCAAGGTGGCGGCCAGCCCCGCCTCCACCGTGCTGCTGCAGGGCGAGACCGG
>CAYUAX010000382.1:0-2219 GCA_964442845.1 uncultured Bifidobacteriaceae bacterium
AGCACATCTTCTGGTTCTTCGGCCACCCCGAGGTCTACATCATGATCCTGCCGGCGTTTGGCATCGTGTCGGCGATCATCCCGGCGTTCGCGCGCAAGAAGCTGTTCGGCTACACGTCGATGGTGTACGCCACCGCGTCGATCGCGATCCTGTCGTTCATCGTCTGGGCGCACCACATGTTCACCACCGGCATGCCGGTGACGGGCCAGCTGTTCTTCATGTACGCGACGATGCTGATCGCGGTGCCCACCGGCGTGAAGATCTTCAACTGGATCGCGACGATGTGGCGCGGCTCGATGACCTTCGAGACGCCGATGCTGTTCGCGGTCGGCTTCCTGTTCGTCTTCACGATGGGCGGCTTCACCGGCCTGATCCTCGCGATGGCGCCGGTCGACATCCAGCTGCAGGACACCTACTACGTCGTCGCGCACTTCCACTACGTGCTGGTGGCGGGCTCGCTGTACGCGCTGTTCGCCGGCGTGTACTACTGGGCGCCGAAGTGGACCGGCGTGATGTACAACGAGACGCGCGGCAAGATCCATTTCTGGGGCTCGCTGATCTTCTTCAACATCACCTTCTTCCCGATGCACTTCCTCGGGCTCGCCGGCATGCCGCGCCGCTACGCCGACTACCCGATGCAGTTCGCCGACTTCAACATGCTGGCCACGATCGGCGCCTTCGGCTTCGGTCTGATGCAGGTCTACTTCATCGTCTTCATCGTCATCCCCGCGATGATGGGCAAGGGCGAGAAGGCGCCGCAGAAGCCCTGGGAGGCCGCCGAAGGCCTGGAGTGGGAAGTGCCGTCGCCGGCGCCCTTCCACACCTTCGAGACGCCGCCCAAGCTGAACGCGGCGGCGACCCGGATCGTCGGCTGAGCCGGCACCCGCGCCGCCACCCCGTCGTGACCATGTCTCCCGAACAACGCAAGGCCAACCGCCGCCTGGGCCTGATCCTGGCGACGGTGGCGGTGGTCTTCATGGTCGGGTTCATGGTCCGCATGGTGCTGCTCGGCGGCTGAGGCGATGTCCACCGACCGTTCCTCCGCGGCCGCCCGGCGCCTGCTGGGCGACAACCGCCGCATGATGCTCAAGCTGGGCGTCGTCGCGCTGGTGATGTTCGGTTTCGGCTGGGCGCTGATCCCGCTGTACCGGCACATCTGCGAGGCGCTCGGCATCAACGTGCTGTCGGTCAGCGAGCGCGTCGCCACCGGCGTCACCGCCGGCAAGCCGTCGAACAGCCAGGTCGATCGCAGCCGCACCGTGACGGTCGAGTTCGATGCCAACGTCCGCGGCCCCTGGGAGTTCAAGCCGGCGCTGCGCTCGGTCGACGTGCACCCGGGCGAGCTCGCGACCGTGATGTACGAGTTCCGCAACGTGCAGAACCGCGCGATGGCGGCGCAGGCGGTGCCGAGCTACGCGCCGAAGCAGGCCACGAGCCACTTCAACAAGCTCGAGTGCTTCTGCTTCAACGAGTACCAGCTGCAGCCGGGCGAGGCCAAGCAGTGGCCGGTCGTGTTCTACATCGACCCGAAGCTGCCGAAGGACGTCCGCACGATCACGCTGAGCTACACCTTCTTCGAGGTCGGCGGCAAGGTGCCCGCGGCGCCGCAGGCGACGCTGTCGACCCGGGAGCACCGCTCGTGAGCGACGGTCTGCGTGAGGCGGTGCAGCGCCGCGGTTCGTTCGCGCAGACGCTGGGCGCGGTCGCGTGGTCCTTCTTCGGCGTGCGCCGGTCGGCCGACTACGCGCGCGACGTCGGCAAGCTCAACCCCGTGCACGTCGTGATCGCCGGCGTGGCGGGCGCGGCGGTGTTCATTTGTGTTCTGGTGCTGCTGGTGCGGTGGGTGGTCGCCAGCGGCGTGGCGAGTTAAGGCTTCGGCCCGACGAGGCAAGACAGAGGTTCTGAGGAGAGATCATGGCGGCAGCAGCGACCCATCAGGGGCAGACACCCTACTACTACGTCCCGGCGCCCTCGCGGCACCCGGTGATGGCCGCGATCGGCCTGTTCTTCGTCGTGCTCGGCGCCGGCCAGTGGGTCAACGGCGCCGGCTGGGGCGCCTACTCGCTGCTGTTCGGCCTGGCCTGGCTGGCCTTCGTGCTGCAGGCCTGGTTCCGTGACGCGATCCGCGAGAGCGAGGGCGGCCTCTACGGCAGCCGCATCGACGTGTCGTTCCGCTGGAGCATGAGCTGGTTCATCTTCAGCGAGGTGATGTTCTTCGC
>CAYUAX010000383.1:0-2206 GCA_964442845.1 uncultured Bifidobacteriaceae bacterium
CCCGAGGAGTCCCGGATATCGAGCTGGATCCGCTGACCATCGACATCGGCCGCCGCGGCCAGCAGCTGACGCAGCGCCGCCGCCGTCCGCCCCTGCCGGCCAATCACCCGGCCGAGGTCGCCGGGCGCGACGTGCAGTTCGAAGTGGCGCCCGCCGCGCCGCTCCGACTCGGTGACGCCCACCGCATCGGGCTCGTCGGCGAGCGCGCGGGCGACGATCTCGACGAGCGTCTTGAGTTCGGCCACGGTCGCTCCGCCTAGGCCTGCGGCGCCGCCGCGTCGGCCGTCACCGGCGCCGCCGCGCTCAGATCGCGCGTGACGTGGCGGGCCAGCAGCGTGCGCACCGAGTCGGACGGCTGCGCGCCCTGGGCGATCCAGTGGGCGATGCGTTCCCGGTTCACGTCCACCGCCGCCGGCTTGGTGCGCGGGTTGTAGAAGCCGAGCGTCTCCAGGAACCCGCCCTCGCGCGGCGAGCGCCGCTCGGTGACGACCAGCCGGTAGTGGGGCCGCTTCTTCGACCCGGTCCGACGCATGCGAATGACCAACATATGTGCCTCTGTCCTCGTTCGTGGTGCAGCCGGCGCTCCGGCTACTTCATCAGGCTGAACGGCCCCTTCTTCTTCCGCTTCTTCGGGGCCTCGGGCACCGCTTCGCCCGTCATCTGCCCCACCATCTTGAGCATCTTGCGCATCTCGGCGTACTGCTTGAGCAGCCGGTTGACGTCTTCGACCGACGTGCCGCTGCCGCGGGCGATGCGCTTGCGCCGGCTGCCGTCGATGACCTCGGCGTGGTCGCGCTCCTCGGGGGTCATCGAGTTGATGATCGCCTCGACGCGGCGCAGCTGCCGCTCGTCGGGCTTGGCGTCACCGAGCGCCTTGAGCTGGCCCATCCCGGGCAGCAGCTTCATGATGTGTTCGAGCGGCCCCATCTTGCGGATGGTCCGCAGCTGATCGCGGAAGTCGCCGAGGCTGAAGGTGTTCTTGCGGATCTTCTGCTCGAGCGCGTCGGCCTGCGAGGCGTCGATGACCTCTTCGGCCTTCTCGATGAGCGACAGGACGTCGCCCATGCCGAGCAGCCGCGACACGAAGCGATCGGCGTGGAAGGCCTCGAGATCCTCGAGCCGCTCGCCGGCGCCGACGAACGCGATCGGCACCCCGACCACCGACACCACCGACAGCGCCGCACCGCCGCGGGCGTCGCCGTCGATCTTCGACAGCACGACCCCGCTGACGCCGACCTGGCGGTTGAACTCGCCGGCGCTCTTGATGGCGTCCTGGCCGGTCATCGCGTCGGCGACGTAGAGCCGATCGGACGGCTGGACGATGTCGCTGATCGCCACCAGCTCCGCCATCAGCTCGTCGTCGATGTGCAGGCGGCCGGCGGTGTCGACGATGACGACGTCGCAGCCCGTGTTGCGGGCCTCGAGCAGCACACCGCGGGCGCGGGCCAGCGGATCGAGGGTGGCGGGGTTGTAGACGCGGACGCCGGCCTTCTGCCCGACGATCGACAGCTGCTCGATCGCCGCCGGACGGCGCACGTCGGTGGAGACGAGCACCGGGTGCCGGCCCTGCCGGGCCAGCATCCGCGCCAGCTTGCCGCTGGTCGTCGTCTTGCCCGATCCCTGCAGGCCGAGCATCAGGATGACGCGCGGGTGCTTGGCCTGCGCCGACAGCCCGCCCTGGGCGTCACCGAACAGCGCCAGCAACTCGTCGCGGACGATCTTCACGACCTGCTGCGCCGGCGACAGGCTGCCCTGCACCGCCTGCTCGAAGGCGCGGTCGCGCACACGGTCGACGAACGCCTTGACGACCTGCAGGTTGACGTCCGCCTCGAGCAGCGCGGTGCGGATGTCGCGCAGCACGCGCTCAGTCGTCTCGGGCGTGAGGCGGACCTCACCCCCCAGCGACTGGAAGACGTCTTGGAGTCTGGTGCTCAGGGCGTCGAACATGGACCTGCTGGCCGCACGCGGCGGGCGGCGCCCGGACCGGCGACCCGGCACCCTGGCACACTCCCACCCGCTTGGCGCAAACCCTTATCCTACGCGAGCTTCGGCGGAACGGTCAACGCCGCCGGCGGGCCGCCGCCCCCCGCTAGACCTTGGTGAGGCGGTGGCCGAGCTTCTCTTTCTTGGTCCGGAGATACCGGCGGGTGTGCACCGAGGGCGCGATTTCGATGGGCACCGACGCGACCACCGACAGGCCGTAGCC
>CAYUAX010000384.1:0-2202 GCA_964442845.1 uncultured Bifidobacteriaceae bacterium
CTGGGGCAAGTACGTCTTCCACGACAACAACCGCGACATCAACTACGGCGTCGACTCGCTGCGCGCGCACCTCGAGTGGTATCTCCACTGGGTGCCGCCCGTCTGGCACGACCTGCACGAGGCGCAGACGCTGCTCTACACCTTCAGCGGCCAGCCGCCGCAGAACGCCAACCTCGATCCGCTGCTCTACACCGAGCTCCCCTTCTTCGCCACCTACGAGGTCAACAAGCTGACCGGCTACGGCATGCCCGGCGTCTGGCACTTCGGGTTCGTCGACATGTGGTCGCCCGGCTACCTCGGCTTCGCCGCCGCCAACCACAACGGCATGCTGCGGATGTACGAGATCTTCAACCAGGGTGGCGCCAACACCAAGAAGGCGCGGCTGTCGGGCGGCCAGCTCACCCGCGAGTGGTATCGGCCCAAGCCGGCGCCGTCGGGCGAGCTCGACTGGTCGATCCGCAACTCGATCAACTACGCGCAGACCGGCGTGCTCACGGCCCTCGAACTGGCCTCGACGGTGCCGGGCATGCTGGTCGAGAACTTCTACCGGAAGTCGGCCAACGGCGTCGCCGCCGGATCGGCGGCCGCGCCGTACGCGTTCGTGATCCCGGCCGGCCAGCCCGACCAGACCCGGGTCGATCGGGTGGTCAACCTGCTGCGGAGGCAGGCCATCGAAGTGCATCGGGCCACGGCGGACGTCGGCACCGGCGACACGCGGGTGACCGCCGGTTCGTACCTGGTGCGCCTCAACCAGCCCTACGGCCGGCTGGCCCGGACGCTGCTCGAGAAGCAGACCTACCCGGACGCCAGCCTGCGCACCTACGACGACAGCGCCTGGACGATGGGCCTGGCCAGCGACGTGGACATCCGCACGGTGGACGACGCCGCCGTGCTGGCGTCGCCGGCCGAGCTGCTCACCGCCGACGTGGCGACCACCGGCGCGATTCACGGCGCGCTCGGCAAGGTGGTGGCGGTGAAGCACACCGGCGGCCTCAACCTGATCACGCTCCGCTACCGCCTGAAGGACGTCGCCGTGCGCGGCGCCACGACGGCGTTTTCGACGCCGGCGGGCGAGTTTCCCGCCGGGTCGTTCCTGATCGAGACGGGCGCGCATGCCGAGCGGCTCGCCACCGAGATCCGCGCCCTCGGCCTCACCGCCGCCGCGCTGCCGGCGATGCCCGAGGTGGCGTCGACCGACGTCGATCTGCCGCGCCTCGCCGTCTACACGACATGGGCGAACACCGAGAAGGTCGGCTGGGTGCGGCTCGCCTTCGACCGGTTCGAGATCCCCTACGACCTCATCCACAAGGACCACGTCCAGCCGGGCGCGCGGCTGCGCAGCAAGTACGACGTGATCGTCATGCCGCACCAGACGCAGAACGGCAAGTCGCTGGTCTACGAACAGCCGAAGCTGTCGCGGCCGCTGCCCTACCGGAAGCACGAGAAGTTCAAATCGCTGGGCATGTACGCCGAGACCGACGACGTGCGCGGCGGCATGGGCATCCCGGGCGTGGCCCAGTTCGTCGAGTTCGTCGAGGCCGGCGGCGTGCTGATGACCTTCGGCGTGTCGAGCTACTTCCCGGCCGAGTTCGGCCTCACCCGGAGCGTGGACGCGTCGCGGCCGCAGGGCACGTGGTACGCGCCCGGGCCCTACGTGCAGACCGAGGCGCTGGACGCCGGCCACCCGCTGCTCTACGGCCAGCGCGGCAAGACCCTGCCGGTGCGCTGGGCCGACGGCCCGCTGCTGCAGGTGGCCGGCTCGAACCCCGAAATGGTCGCCTTCACCGGCACCGTCCCCAATACCGCCAAGGTCGTGCTGCGCTTCCCGGGCGGCGACGGCGCGGTGCTGAGCGGCCTGATGCGCGGCGCCGACCAACTGCGCAACCGCCCGGCCCTGGTGGACGCCCCGGTCGGCAAGGGCCGGGTGCTGCTCTACGTGATGAACCCGATCTACCGGTGGCAGACCTTCGGCGAGCACGGGCTCGTCTTCAACGGCCTGCTGTATTGGAACGACTTGGAGCGGCCGATGCCGGCCCCGCCTACGGCGGCGCCGGCACGGCCTTGAGGATCGGGGAACAGGGAGCGGGGAACAGGGAACAGGTAGAACTCTTGTCACGCTGCGCGTGACCGCCTCGCCGGCAAGCGTGCCCTGTTCCCTGTTCCCTGTTCCCTGTTCCCTGTTCCCTGTTCCCTGTTCCCTGT
>CAYUAX010000385.1:0-2135 GCA_964442845.1 uncultured Bifidobacteriaceae bacterium
GTGTGCGTGCCGGGAATCGAGCCGGCGCGCGTCGCGGCCACGTCGATGCCGCGCGTATAGCCGGCCTCGACCATCGCCCGCTGCAGCATGAGCGCGGTGCCCGAGGGCGCGTCCTTCTTGGCGCTGTGGTGCAGCTCGTGGATCCACGCGCCGAAGTCGGCGTGCGGCCCGAAGCGGCGGGCCGATTCCTCGGCCAGCAGCATGAAGAGGTTCATGCCGAGCGAGAAGTTCGCCGAGGCCACCACGCCGATGCCGGCGCGCGCCGCCTCGGCCTTGAGCGCCGCCTCGTGCGCCTGCCAGCCGGTGGTGCCGATCACCACGTTGACACCGCGCTTGGCCAGGCGCGGCAGGTTGACCGGCACCGCGTCGGGCAGCGTGAAGTCGATGGCGGCGTCCACCCGGCCGTAGTCGGCGTCGACCGCCTCGGGGTTGCGGTCGGTCACGACGCCGACCAGCTCGAAGCCGTAGGTCGGCGCCAGGTGCTCGACCAGCTGCCCCATCCGCCCGTGGCCGACCAGCAGCAGCCGGTTCATGCGCGGGCGGCGCCGGCCGGCGCGAAGAAGTGGTCGTGCAGCCGGCCCAGGGCCCGCGGCACGTCGGCTTCGGGAATCACGAAGGTGATGTTACGGCGAGACGCCGCCTGGGAGAGCAGTCGTACCGGGACGTCTCCCAGCGCCTGCAGCACGTGGCCGACCAGCGTCGGGTCCTGCTGCAGCCCCTCGCCCACCGCGCAGACGATGGCCATGGCCGGTTCGCAGTCCACCTGGGCGAACTCCGACAGCGCCTCGACGATGGCCGGGAGCCGCCGGGTGTCGTCCACCGTGACCGACACGCTCACCTCCGACGTGGTGACGACGTCGACCGGCGTCTTGTGGCGCTCGAACACCTCGAACAGGCGGCGCAGGAACCCGTGCGCCATCAGCATGCGCGTCGAGGTGATGTCCACCACCGTCACGTGCTTCTTCGACGCCAGGGCGGTGAGCGGCCGGTCGCTCGGCGGACGGTCGGCGGTGATGAGCGTGCCCGGCGCCTCGGCCCGCTTCGAGTTGAGGATGCGCACCGGGATGTTCTGCGCCACGGCCGGCTGGATGGTGGCCGGATGCAGCACCTTGGCGCCGAAGTAGGCCAGCTCGGAAGCCTCGGCGAACGACAGGTGCGGCACCACGTGCGGGGCGGCCACGACGCGCGGGTCGGCGGTGAGCATGCCGTCCACGTCGGTCCAGATCTGGATCTCGCGGGCACCGAGACAGGCGCCGACGATGGCGCCCGAGAAGTCGGATCCGCCGCGGCCGAGCGTGGTCGTCACGCCGGCCTCGGTGGCGCCGACGAAGCCGCCGAGCACCGGCACCTTGCCGTCGGCGAGCAGCGGGTTGGCCAGCGCCATGAGCCGCGCCGTCGTCTCGGGATACTTCGGCGCGGCCGCCTGGTGGTCGCCGTTGGTGACGACCGCCTGGCGCGCGTCGATCCACGCGCCGTCGAGTCCGTGCGACGCCAGCGCCGCGGCCACGAGCCGGCTGCTCAGAACCTCGCCGGCGGCGGCGATGGTGTCGAACCAGCGCGGCGACACCTCGCGCAGCACGCTCAGCGCCTCGGCGATACGCTCGAGCTCGTCGAACTCACGGTCGATGTCGGCCTGCGCGGCAGCGCGCTCCGCCGCATCCACGATCACTTCCGACACCGTCTTGTGCCGCGCCCGCAGTCCCTGCAGCGTGTGGATGGCGCCCTCGGCATCGCCGGCGCCGGCTTCGGCGGCCACGCCGAGCAGCCTATCGGTCACGCCCGACAGCGCCGACACCACCACAACCGGCCCGCGGCGGCCGTGCCCCTCGGCCACGTCGCGCTCGCGCTGCCGCCGCACGATGGCCATCAGCCGCTCGATCGCCGCCCGATCGGCGACCGACGTTCCTCCGAACTTCATCACTACCATTGCTCGCTCACTCCGTTCGCTCGCGGGGCTGGGGGCTGGGGCCTGGGGACTGGGGCTTGCGAGCTTCGCTTCGCTCGCTCGAACTGGCTCTCACTCCGAAACCATCTCCGTGGTTCATCGGGCTGCAGTTCTTATGGGAAACGTCCTTGACGAGCCCTAGTCCCCAGCCCCCAGCCCCCAGCCCCCAGCCCCCAGCCCCCCAGTCCCC
>CAYUAX010000386.1:0-2119 GCA_964442845.1 uncultured Bifidobacteriaceae bacterium
CCTCCGCACCAGACCGACCGGCGATGGCACAATAGCGGGCGCACTCGCTCATGGCCGCGCTGCCCACGCTCGCCCGCCACGCCGGATTGGCTGCCCTCTTCGTGCTGGCGGCGTTGCTCGGCACGGCCAGTGGCGTGCTGTTCGCCTACTCCGACGATCTGCCGGCGATCTCCGCCCTCGACGACTACGAGCCCGACACCATCACCCGCGTGCTCGGCGGCGACGGCACCGTGGTCGGCGAGTTCGCGGTGGAACGCCGCGTCGTCCTGCGCTACGACGACATCCCCGAGCAGATGCGCCAGGCGGTGCTCTCGGCCGAGGACGCCGGTTTCTTCCAGCACTTCGGGCTCAGCATCACCGGCCTCGTGCGCGCCGTCGCCACCAACCTGATCGAGATGCGCAAGGCCGGCGGCGCCAGCACGTTGACCCAGCAGCTGGCCCGCAAGCTGTTCCTGACCGACGAGAAGACCTGGGAGCGCAAGGTCAAGGAACTGCTGCTCGCGGTGCAGATCGAGAAGCGCTACACCAAGCAGGAGATCTTCACCCTCTACTGCAACCAGATGTACTTCGGCCACGGCGCCTACGGCGTCGAGGCGGCGGCGCAGCTCTACTTCGGCAAGTCGGTGAAGGACCTCGCCGTGGAAGAGGCCGCGATGATCGCCGGCATCCTCCAGGGCAACGCCCGGCAGAGCCCGTACGTCAACCCGGCGGCGGCGTTGCGCCGCCGCAACTACACCCTCGACCGCATGGCGACCGAGGGATACCTCACGGCCAGCGAGGCGGCCGAAGCCAAGGCGCGGCCGATCGTCACCCGCGGCGATCCGGCGCGGGAGGCGACCTTCGCGCCGTACTACCTCGAGGAGGTGCGCAAGCACCTCGAGAGCCGCTACGGCGCCCAGCAGCTCTATGAGAGCGGCCTCACCGTGCGCACACCGCTCGACGGCCGCCTGCAGCGCATCGCCTCGCATGCCCTCGACGCCGGCCTGCGCCGCGTCGACAAGCGGCGGACCGGCTTCCGCCGCGCCCAGGCCAACGTGCGGCAGAACGCCGCGCCGCTCGCCGCCTATCGGAATGAACGCTGGCAGCGGCCGCTGCTGGCCGGCGACATCGTCCCCGCCCTGGTCGAGCGCGTCGACGCCGCCGGCACCGCGCCGGGCCACGCCGGTCTGCGCATCGGCGCCCTGCGCGCCGAACTCACCCGCGAGAGCTTCGCGTGGACGCGGCGCACCCACGCCGCCAGCGTCGTCAGCGTCGGCGATCTCGTCGACGTCGAGCTGCTCACCGTGGATCAGACCGCTGGCACCGCCACGGTGCGGCTCGAGCAGACGCCGATCCTCGAAGGCGCCGTCGTCGCGCTCGAGAACCGCACCGGCCACGTGCTGGCGATGGTCGGTGGCTACAGCTTCACGCGCAGCAAGTTCAACCGCGCCACCCAGGCGCTGCGCCAGATCGGTTCGACGTTCAAGCCGATCCTCTACACCGCGGCGATCGATCGCGGGCTCACCCCGGCCACGCTGCTCGTCGACGAGCCCACCAGCTTCGACGCCGGCGCCGGCCAGCCGGTCTATGCCCCGCGTAACTACGACGGCCGATTCGACGGGCCGATGACGCTGCGCACCGCCCTCGAGCGATCGCGCAACATCCCGGCGGTGAAGGTGATGGAGATGCTCGGTCCGGGCCAGGTGGTGCCGTACGCGGCACGCTTCGGCCTGCCCGGTTCCCTGCCGCCGTTCCTGTCGTCGGCGCTCGGCGCGGGCGAGTCGACGCTGCTGGCCCTCACCTCCGCGTACTCGGTGTTTCCGAATCACGGCGTGCGGATGGAGCCGGTGCAGGTGCTGTCGGTCGCCGACCGCGAGGGCGTCCTGCTCGAGGAGCACGCCCCGGTCCCGCGCGATGCCATCCGCGCCGACACTGCCTACGTGCTGACGTCGATGCTGCGCGGCGTCGTGCAGCGCGGCACCGCCGTGTCGGCGGCGTCGCTCGACTGGCCGCTGGCCGGCAAGACCGGCACCGTCAACGACTACACCGACGCCTGGTTCGTCGGCTTCGATCCCGACATCACCCTGGGCGTCTGGCTCGGCTACGACGAGAAGAAGCCGATCGGCAACGGCGAAACCGG
>CAYUAX010000387.1:0-2115 GCA_964442845.1 uncultured Bifidobacteriaceae bacterium
CCGCCGACGAGCGCGACCGCGAACCCGACCACGAGCTTGACGAGGCCGAGCGCGAGGCGAATCGGCAGGAACACGAGCTTCAGGACGAGCCAGGCGAAGCCGATGACGCCGGCCACCGCCACGCCGACGACCCCGAGCAGAGCGAGAGCGAACAGCGCGGCCATCGGCGCCTCCCGGCGGCGCCGTCATGACGCCGCCCGCTGCAAGGGACGAGCGCCCGGGCTCAGGGGTTCCGGAGCCGCAAACGCGGGACGCGGCGCCCCGCGTGGTGACGCGTCAGCGGCGGTCGACGAGGACGGCGAACTCGGGCAGGTCCCACTCGACCAGCCGCTGGTTCACCTCTTCCATGGCCAGCCGCTCGGGCTTGGTCGCGCGTGCGACGCCGGCCTCGAGACGCACGGTGGCGCCCTTGCGAAGCTGCTTGGCGCGCGCGGCGGCCACGTCCACGTAGAGGAACCGGCTTTCGATGACCCGTCCCTGCGGACGCTCCACCGGGGTGGTCTCGGTCTCGCCCTGCGGGTCGGTCGGGAGGTCGTGCTCGGACATAGCCGCTCAGCTTATCAGGCCTTGCGGGCGGGCGCCAGCACCGCGCCGACCACCCAGGCGGCGAGGCCCGTCACCAGGGCGCCGAGAATGGCCGCCAGCCAGGACCCGACGTCGAAGCCGGGCACGACCGCCGCGGCCAGGCCAAAGGCGGCGCCGTTGACCACCAGATAGAACAGGCCGAGCGTCAGCACGGTGATCGGCAGGGTCAGGATCGTCATCACCGGCCGGACCACCGTGTTCACCACGCCGAGCACCGCGGCACCGATGAGCAGCGCCGACCAGGACGCGATCCGCACGCCAGGCACCAGAGAGGACGCCACCCAGAGAGCGATCGCCAGCACGACCCAATGCACCAGGAGACTCATGCGCTCATCCTCTCAGAAAAACGAACGGCCGGGCGCCACAGACGGACGCCCGGCCCCGTTTGGTCTCCCGAGCCCCGAGTCCCGGGCCCCAATCCTTACGACGCCACCGCCACCGGCACGGAACGCGGCTTCGCCTCTTCCCGCATCGGCAGCCGCACCGTGAGCACGCCGTCCTTGTACTCGGCCGCCACCTTCGAGGCGTCCACCGAGCGCGGCAGCGCGAAGCGGCGCGAGAACGTGCCCGATGGGCGCTCCAGGCGGCGAAAGGCGTCGGCCGGCACGTCGTCGCCGGGCGTGCGCTCACCGCTGATGGTCAGCGTCCCGTGGTCGACGGTGACGGCGATCGCCTCGCGCTTCATCTCGGGCAGCTCGGCCTTGATGACGAACTCGTTCTGCGCGGTCTCGTAGATGTCGACCGGCGGCACCCAGCCCTCGTTCAGCAGCGGCGCGCCCGCGAGCACCCCGAACCCACGAAACGGATCGAATCGCACGATAGCCATTTGCGCTGTCTCCTTGTTCTTCCCTGTTCCCCGGTCCCCTGGTCCCCGGTCCCCGCTATTTGGTCTCCGAGAACTCCGCGTCCACCACTTCGCTGTCGGCTGACGCCGGACGGCCCTGATCGCCGCCCTGGCCGCCGGCCTCGGGCCCGCCCGACGACTGGGTCGCCTTGTAGAGCGACTCGGCCATCTGGTGCGACGCCTTCTGCAGGTCGCTGGTGGCGCTGGTGATGGCCGCCAGGTCGTCGCCCTGCGCCGCCTTCTTCGCGGCGTCGAGTGCGGTCTGCACCTTCTCGACCTCGCCGGCCGGCAGCTTGTCCTTCGACTCGGTCAGGGTCTTCTCCACCGAGTAGGTCAGCGAGTCGAGCTGGTTGCGGGCGTCGATCAGCTCGCGCCGCGACTTGTCCTCGCTGGCGTGCGCCTCGGCGTCCTTGACCATGCGATCGACCTCGTCCTTGGCCAGACCGCCGGAGCCGCTGATGGTGATCTTCTGCTCCTTGCCAGTCGCCTTGTCCTTGGCCGACACGTTGACGATGCCGTTGGCGTCGATGTCGAACGTCACTTCGATCTGCGGCACGCCGCGCGGCGCCGCCGGCAGGCCCACGAGCTGGAACTTGCCAAGCGTGCGGTTGTCGCGGGCGAACTGCCGCTCGCCCTGCAGCACGTGCACCTCGACGCTGGTCTGGCTGTCGGCCGCCGTCGAGAAC
>CAYUAX010000388.1:0-2095 GCA_964442845.1 uncultured Bifidobacteriaceae bacterium
CGCCCACCCCGTCGCCGCGGTCGAAGCCGGCGCTGCCGCAGGTGCCGGCCGATCCGATGACGGCCAGCGTGGACGACATCAGCAACGACGCCGCCAAGTACTACGGCAAGACGGTCCGCGTCGTCGAGGACGTGGCCCGCGTGCTGGCGCCGCGGATCTTCACGCTCGACGAAGAGAACCCGATCAAGCCGGGTCAGGACGTGATGGTGGTGTCGCCCAAGGGCGTGACCGTCCGCGAGGACGAGGACGTCGAGGTGGTGGGCGTGGTCCGCGAGTTCACCTGGACCGAGCTCGAGAAGGAGAAATTCGACTTCGACCTGAAGCGCGAGTGGCAGCTCGAGTTCAAGACCCGGCCGGTGATCTACGCGACGTCGGTGAAGCCGAAGGCGACGTACTAAGGGTCAGGCGAGGCGGTCGGGCTCCATCACCTTCTCGACCGCCTTGCCGCCCTCGACGCTCACGTAGTACACCTTCGCGCCGTCGCGGTTGCTGACCACACGCTTCACCGCGTTGTCCTCGAAGTAGATGCCGGCGTCGTTGTCGCAGGCGTAGCCCGGCTTCATCTGACCGCTGGCGATCAGCTTCTGATACAGCGGGCGGCGCCCCGGCTCGGCGTCGTAGTGCGGCGAGTGGCTGCCCTTCAGGAGGCCGAGCCCCTGCACGATCGACAGCTCTTTGGGCCGCGAATCGGTCGTCCCTTCCTCGAACCAGCACAGCGATCCGGCGCTGGCCCCGCCCAGCACGATGCCGCGGTCCCAGGCCTGGCGCAGGATCACGTCGATGCCCTGGGCCTTCCAGATCGCCTGCTGGTTGAGGGTGTTGCCGCCCGAACAGACGATGCCGTCCACCGACAGGAACACCTCCTCCCAGCTGCGCGGCTGCTGGGTGCTGGCGATGAAGCTGATCTGGTGCGAGGCTTCGACGTTGAGCGGCGAGCAGGCGCGGTACCAGCCGATGATGCCCTGCGGCGAATCGCCGTTGGCCGTCGGCAGGTACAGCAGCCGCGGTCGCGGCTTGCCGGTGAGTTCGGCCATGTAGCGGATGAACGCCGTGCCGAAGCCGCCGCCGGCGATCAGGATCTTGCGGGTTGGCCCGGGACGCGCCTGGGCACCACCGTCATCGGCCGACGCCGCGGGTGCCGAACCGGTCACCAGACCGGCGCCGACCGCGCCTGCCACCGACGACGTGATGAACTCGCGACGCTTCATGGCGTGACTCCTTCGACAGGACACTCTAACGGTTGAGACTCGACGCCGGCGCCTGGCTGAGCAGGCCCGCTGGTCAGGCGAGGTAGGTCGGCGCCAGGGTGCGATACGCGACGACGAGCGCAATGGACGCGACGACGCCGGCGAGCCACGCCGGGCCGCCCATCAGCTGCACGACGAAGAACGGCCAGGCCACGAACGCCAGCACGACGCCGCCGGCGAGCAGCAGCCACGGCGCCACCTCGCGCCAGCGTCGCTCGGCGACCAGGCGCCGCAGCGCGTCGTTGCCGATCTGGGCCGTCACCTCGACGCCGCGCGACGGGCCCAGGAAGCGGGCGCCGACGCGTGGTTCGAGGAAACCGCCGCGGGCCGCGCGGTGGGCGGCTTCGGCCTGGCTCATGGTCCGGCGTTTGAACTCGCCCCGCGCCGCCAGCCAGGCGAACGCCGAGGCCAACGCGGCCAGTGCCAGCCCGGCCGCCACGGCCGACACGGCGAAGACACTCATACGGCGCCCGGAGCGTGACTACTGCGGCCGGCGGAACAGCCCGACGTAGACCGCCTTGCCGAGGATGTGTCCCTGCATGGCGTTGTAGACCGCGGTGCGGGTCACCCAGGCATCGGCGCCGGCGGGCAGATCGACCTTGGTGTCGAGCGCGAACAGCTCGAACGTGTAGTGATGGAGCGGGCCGGTGGCCGGCGCGCCCGGCCCGCGGTAGACCTCGCCGCTGGCGCTGATCTGCCGGCTGCCGTCCGGCAGCGTCGCGCCCTTGGGCTGGCCTTCGGTCATGCCGGTGGCGGTGCCGGGGATGTTCCACACCAGCCAGTGCACCTGGTCCTCGGAGGTCTTGTTGCGGGCCACGTCGGGGTCGCGCATGTGCAGCACGAAGCTC
>CAYUAX010000389.1:0-1949 GCA_964442845.1 uncultured Bifidobacteriaceae bacterium
CCTGCCGCATGAAGAAGATCCAGAAGCCGATCATCAGCAGGATCGGCGCCCAGGAGTAGAGGATGGCCGCCCAGGGCGATTCGGTGGGCGCCTTGCTCTCCACCGAGACGCCGCGCTCGATCAGGCGGTTCGCCAGACCTTCGTACTGGAACGGGGCGTAGGTGCGGAAGTTCTCGAGGCCCTTGGTGACGCCGGTGATGTCGTTGCCGACGATCTCGACGCGCTGCACCTGGCCGGCGTCGACCCAAGAGACGAACTCGCTGAACGCGACGCGGTTTTCGTTGCGCTGGAGCCTCGAGGAAAAGTTCCAGACGAGCAGCCCAACCACGAACAGGATGGACCAGAACACGAGGCTCTTCACGGTGGAGTTCACGTCGCCTCCGGGCCGGAACCGTCCGGCCATTCGAACTTCAAGACTACCACGTCGTCGGCGGCCGCCGGAACTTTGACGCTCTCGGCGACGGCCACCCCGACCACCCAGACGACCTGGCCGGTCGCGTCCGCCACGACAGGCACCCGATCCCGTTCGGCCCGCGGCACTTTGCGGTCCACGAACAGATCCTGCAGCGACTTGCTGCCCCCCAGCCCGGCCAGCCGCAGCCGGTCGCCGGGCCGCCGGCCGCGCACCGTGAATGGACCTCGCCCCGTAGCGGCGTCGATCAGGAGGCAGTGCGGCGACGGCGCGGGCGCCCTGCTCTTCTTTATCGGTCCCTCGGCCCACACGCGGCAACCGGCGCCGCATTCGGGGACCTCGACGCGCCCCGGCACCTCGAGCAGTCGGGCCGGCAGCGGCGGTGCCGCCGGTACGCCGGCCCTGCTGAATAAGACAGCATCGGTGGAAAAACGTTCCACGCGGACGCCCGCCACCACGACCGGCGCCGCGTGCGCACTGCGGCACACCCCGAGGACGCGGTCCACGTCGGCCGCGCGCACGGCTCGCCGGGCCCCGGCCCGCTCGAGCGTCCCGCGGACCACACGGTGCGCGAGGGCAGCGGGCAGGGCGTGCAACGCCGCCGTGTCGAGGCGCCACGTCCCTGCGTGGTTGGACGTGGCATCGGCCGCCGCGGTGTCGGCGGCGGCCTCGAGCCAGGCGTCGTCGGCGGCGGCCAGGTCGGCCAGGCGGGCCAGCAGCGCCACCACGCCGGGCTGGTAGTCGCGGGCGAGCCGCGGCAGCAGGTCGTGGCGGATTCGGTTGCGCGGCTGGCCGAGGTCGGCGTTGGTCTCGTCCTCGGCCCAGGCCGCGCCGCGGGCCGCCAGCAGCGCCCGCAGTTCGTCGCGCCCGAACCCAAGCAGCGGCCGGACGATGCGATCGCGGCGCGGCCGGATGCCACGCAGACCGTGAGTGCCGGTGCCGCGCAGCAGCCGCAGCAGCACCGTCTCGGCCTGATCGTCGCGGGTGTGGGCCACCGCCACCACGTCGGCGCCGCGGGCCACGCGCGCCGACTCCAGGAAGGCGTAGCGCGAGTCCCGGGCGGTGACCTCGACGGATCGTCGCGCCGCCGCCGCCGCGGCGGCGACGTCGGCACGGCCGACGTCGAACGGCACGCCGAGATCGGCGGCGAGAGCGCGGCTCAGCGCCTCATCGCCATCGGCGGTCGCGCGGAGCTGGTGGTTGAAGTGGGCGACGCCGGCCAGCGTGATCTCGCCGGCCGCGGCGAGCTCGGCCAGCAGGTGCGCGAGCGCCACCGAGTCGCCGCCGCCCGACACGGCGGCGAGCACCCGCGCCCCCGGCGCCCACAAGCGGTGGCGGGCGACGAACCGGCGAACGCGCGCCGCGGGATTCGTCATGGGATGCAGCGAAGGCTGGGCCGCCAGCCGACGCCCACCTACGCGCCGACGGCGCCGCGATGGGCGAAAGCTGGTGCCGGAGGGCGGACTCGAACCGCCGACCCTGCGCTTATGAGACGCATGCTCTAACCGGCTGAGCTACTCCGGCACGAACCTCCGAT
>CAYUAX010000390.1:0-1847 GCA_964442845.1 uncultured Bifidobacteriaceae bacterium
TCGAGCAGGGCAAGAAGAACGCGCCCTGCATCATCTTCATCGACGAGATCGACGCCGTCGGCCGCCACCGCGGCGCCGGCCTGGGCGGCGGCCACGACGAGCGCGAGCAGACGCTGAACCAGCTGCTGGTCGAGATGGACGGCTTCGAGTCGAACGAAGGCGTCATCCTGGTCGCCGCGACCAACCGCCCCGACGTGCTGGATCCGGCGCTGCTGCGCCCCGGCCGGTTCGACCGCCGCATCGTCGTCAACCGTCCGGACGTGAAGGGCCGCGAGGGCATCCTCCAGGTCCACACCAAGAAGATCCCGATGGCCGACGACGTCGACATCAAGACGCTCGCCCGCGGTTCGGCCGGCTTCGCCGGCGCCGACCTGGCCAATCTGGTCAACGAAGCGGCATTGAACGCCGCCCGCCAGAACAAGAAGGCCGTGGCCATGGTGGACTTCGAGTTCGCCAAGGACAAGGTGCTGATGGGCGCCGAGCGGCGCTCGATGATCGTCACCGAGGAAGAGAAGCGCGTCACCGCCATCCACGAGGCCGGCCACGCCCTGCTGGCGGTGCTGCTGCCGCAGGCCGACGCGCTGCACAAGGTCACGATCATCCCGCGCGGCATGGCGCTGGGCCTGACCACGCAGCTGCCGCTCGACGAAAAGCACAACTACTCGAAGGTCTACCTGATGGATCGCATTGCGATCCTGCTCGGCGGCCGCATCGCCGAGGAACTGACCACCGGCGACCTGACGACGGGGGCCGGGAACGACCTCGAGCGCTCCACCGAGATGGCCCGCAAGATGGTCTGCGAGTGGGGGATGAGCGAGCTGGGCCCGCTGACCTTCGGCAAGAAGGAAGAGCAGATCTTCCTCGGCCGCGAGATCGCCCAGCAGCAGGATTACAGCGGGTCGACCGCCGAACGCATCGACCAGGAAGTGAAGCGCATCGTCGGCGAGAACTACGATCGCGCGACCAAGCTCCTGTCCGAGCACAAGGCGCACCTGGTGGCGATCGCCGACGCGCTGCTGGCACGCGAGTCGCTCGACGGCGAGCAGGTGAAGCGGATCGTCGACGGCCTGCCGATCGACGAGCCGGCGCCGGCGGCGCCGCCGCCCCCGCCGGTGGACGACACCCGCGAGCGTCCGCGCGAGCGCGAGCGGTCGCCCCTCTTGCCGATCGCACCGAAGCCGCTCGCCCAGGAGTGATCCGGGTGCCGCGTCCGGGGCGCGCCGCGTGATCGCGCCGCGCGCCCCGTTCTCGCTGTCGCTGCCCGGCGGCCGACCGCCGCTGGCGCTCGGTCCGCGCACCCTCGTGATGGGCGTGCTCAACATCACGCCCGATTCGTTCTCCGACGGCGGCCGCGCGCTCGACCCCGACCGGGCGCTCGATCTGGCTTTGGCCATGGAGGCCGCCGGCGCCGATTTGATCGACGTCGGCGCCGAATCGACCCGACCCGGCGCCGGCTCGCTCACCGGCCGCGAAGAACGGGCGCGGTTGATGCCGGTGCTGCGCCAGCTGCACCGCGTGCGGGTGCCGCTGTCGATCGACACCACCAAGGCCGAGGTGGCGCGCTTCGGCCTCGACGAGGGCGTGAGCCTCGTCAACGACATCAGCAGCCTGCTCTACGACCCGGCCGTGGCGGCGATCGCCGCCGTACGTGGTGCGCCGTTGATCCTGATGCACATGCGCGGCCGCCCGGCCGACATGTACGCCCACGCCGACTACGACGACGTGCCGGGCGACGTCGCCCGCGACCTGACCCGCGCCCTCGAGCGCGCCGTCAGCCACGGGATGGCGTGGGATCAGCTGGTCGTCGATCCCGGCCTCGGCTTCGCCAAGCGGGCCGAGCACAGCGC
>CAYUAX010000391.1:0-1841 GCA_964442845.1 uncultured Bifidobacteriaceae bacterium
ACGGCACGCCGATGGCCAACGCCATGCTCAGCATGCTGCGCGCCTTCGACGTCGAGGATCCGCAGTTCGGCGACAGCAAGGCCGAGATGAACCTGAACGCCGTGCCCGAGACGACCCTGGAGAGGAACTGACCGCCATGCCCCAGCTCCCGATCCGCCGTCTCGCCGCCCTCGGCGCCGCCGTCGCGCTGTCGTCGGCGCTGCTCCAGGCCCAGGCCGGCCGCAGCGCCGTCGCCGACGCGGCGATGGCCAAGGACAGCGCCACCGTGCGCCAGCTGCTGCGCAGCGGCGCCGACGCCAACGCCGCCCAGGGCGACGGCATGACGGCGCTGCACTGGGCGGCGATGAACGGCGATGCGGCGCTCACCGAGATGCTGCTGATCGCCGGCGCCAACGCCCGGGCGACGACGCGGCTCGGCGGCTTCACGCCGCTCCACCTCGCCACCCAGAACGGGCGGGCCGCCGTGGTCGCGCCGCTCGTCAAGGGCGGAGCGCCGGTCAACGCCCGCACCTCGACCGGCACCACGCCGCTGATGCTGGCGGCGGCGTCGGGCAACGCCGACGTCGTGCGCCAGCTCGCCGAGGCCGGCGCCGAACTCGACCTGGTCGACGGCGCGCACGGCCAGACGGCGCTGATGTTCGCGGCCGGGCTCGGCCGCACCGAGGCGGTGAAGATGCTGGTCGCCAAGGGCGCCGACCTGAAGCTGACCTCGGCGGTCGTCGACCTGTCGAACGTGGTCGTGCCCGAAGAGACCCTGCAGGACTCGCTGCGCGACCAGCAGCGCGCCGAGCAGAACAAGAACACGCAGAACGAGGGCATGCCGGCCCGGCCGGCCGCCGCGCCGACGTCCGGTGTCCCCGGCGTCACCCGGCCCTTCAAGTACAACGAGCTGATCGGCAAGCACGGCGGCCTGTCGGCGCTGCACTTCGCGTCGCGCCAGGGCGCCGCCGACGTGGTCCGGGCGCTGGTCGACGGCGGCGCCGACGTGAACGCCCTGTCAGCGGGTGACCACACCACGCCGATGGTCATCGCCGCGATCAACGGCCACTACGACCTGGTCGGCTACTTCCTCGACAAGGGCGCCGACCCGAACCTCGCCACCGACGCCGGCATGGCCCCGCTCTACGCGGTGCTGAACGTCGAATGGGCGCCCAAGGCGTTCTACCCGCAGCCGCGCGCCTACCAGCAGCAGCAGGCGAACTATCTCGACCTCATGAAGCGGCTGCTCGACAAGGGCGCCGACCCGAACGCCCGGATCGCCCGCAAGATCTGGTACACCCAGTACAACTTCGACCTGCTGCGGGTCGACGATTCCGGCGCGACGCCGTTCTGGCGCGCCGCCTACGCCAGCGACATCGAGGCGATGAAGCTGCTGGTCGCCCGCGGCGCCGACCCGACGATTCCGACGATCAAGCCGGCGGTGAACGACCGCTTCCGCCAGGGCGGCACGCGCAGCACCGACGAGAGCCGCGACCACTCGGGGCTGCCGCCGGTGCCGACCGCCGGGCCCGACATCCCGCCGCTGCTGGCGGCGGCCGGGGCCGGCTACGGCGAGGGCTTCGCCGGCAACGCCCACAAGTTCGCGCCGACCGGCATGCTGGCGGCGGTGAAGTACCTCATCGAGGAACTCGGCACCGACCCGAACGTGCGCGACGCCGATGGCAACAGCGTCGTGCACCACGCCGCGTCGCGCGGCGACAACGAGATGATCAAGTACCTGGTCAGCAAGGGCGCCGACCCGCGCCTCGTCAACCGCGGCGGCCAGACCACCGTGGACATGGCCAACGGCCCGGTGCAGCGCGTCCAGCCCTACCCCGAGACGATCAAGCTGCTCGAGGGGC
>CAYUAX010000392.1:0-1841 GCA_964442845.1 uncultured Bifidobacteriaceae bacterium
GGCCTGCGGCGGCCCGACCGCCGATCCGGCCGCCACGCCGGCGCCCGCCGCGGCCGCGCCCGCCGCGGTCCGCGTCGATGCCGCCGACGCCGCCGCGTCGGGCATCGAAACGGCGGTCGCGAAAGTGGTCGAGCGGGCCGACCCGATCGCCGCGGCCGGCCGCGTCGTGTTCGACGACCGCCGGACCGCGCGCATCGGATCGCTC
Source organism: uncultured Bifidobacteriaceae bacterium (assembly GCA_964442845.1). Classification (GTDB taxonomy): domain Bacteria; phylum Acidobacteriota; class Vicinamibacteria; order Vicinamibacterales; family UBA2999; genus CAWAYR01. The sequence goes on from CAYUAX010000392.1 coordinate 206, forward strand.
GTCGAGGGCGTCGTGCACCAGCTCGACGTCCAGCCCGGCGACGCGGTGGCCCGCGGGGCCGTCGTGGCCCGGTTGCACAGCCACGTCGTCCACGACGCCTGGTCGGCGTACTTCAAGGCGCTGGCCGAACGGCGGCGTGCGGACGCGGAGCTGGCCTACGCGCGGACGGCGGAAGGCCGCGCCGCCGCGCTCGTCGCCGACAAGGCGCTGTCGCCGCAGGAACTCGAGCGGGCCCGCGCCGATGTCAACGCCGCCGCGCAGAGCCTCGCGGCCGTGCGCGCCGAGATCACGCGGACCGAGCAGGACCTCGCCCACTACGGCATCGTCGCGCGGCCGGACGCCGATCCGTTGGAGCACGAGGACCTGCCGGTCGTGACGCCGTTCGGCGGCACCGTCATCGAGCGCCTCGCGACCGAGGGCTCGGCGGTCACGCCCGGCACGCCGCTGCTCGTCGTCTCGGACCTGTCCCGGGTGTGGGTCACGGCCGAGATCGACGAGACGCTGGTCGGCCGCGTCGTGCCCGGCCGGCCGGTGACCGTGACGGCGCCGGCCTATCCCGGCGACACGTTCCCCGGGACCCTCGCAGCCGTGGGCGACGTGGTGGATCCCGCCACCCGCCGCGTGACGCTGCGCATCGAGCTGCCCAACCCCGGCCGCAAGCTCAAGCCGCAGATGCTGGTCACCGTCGCGATCGCCGCCACCGCCCCGCGCCGGGTGCTGGTGGTGCCGGCGCGCGCGCTCCAGACGATGGACGGCGAGTCGGTCGTCTTCGTGCGCAGCGGCGCCGACCGCTTCGTGCGGCGGGCGGTGGCGACCGGCGCGACGGTCGCCGGCGAGGTGGAGATCGTCCGCGGTCTGCAGGAGGGCGAGGTGGTCGCGACCTCTGGCGCGTTCCTGCTGAAGTCGGCCCTGGCCGCGCCGACCCCAGACGCGGAGCCTCGCTAGCCGTGGGCGCCGTCGAACGGTTCGTCAGCGCCACGCTCGGCCAGCGGATGTTCGTGCTGCTGTGCCTCGCGGCGCTGGTCGTCACCGGCGTGCTCGCGGTGCGCGACCTGCCGGTCGAGGCGTTCCCCGACCTCACGAACAACCAGGTCGTCGTCATCACCGAGGCGCCGAGTCTGGCGGCCCCTGAAGTGGAACAGCGCGTCTCCTATCCGATCGAGACGGCGCTGATGGGCGTGCCCGACACCCAGGAGGTGCGCTCGATCTCGAAATTCGGGCTGTCGATGGTGACGGTCGTGTTCGACGACGCGGTGCCGATCTACCTGGCTCGCCAGCTCGTCACCGAGCGGCTTGCCGACGTGCGCGGCCGCATTCCGGCCGGGCTCGAACCGGTGCTCGGCCCGGTGGCGACGGCGTTCGGCGAGATCTACCAGTACGTCGTGACCGGCGAGGGCATCGACGCGATGGCCGCCAAGACCACCCACGACTGGGAGGTGCGCACGCGGCTGCGCTCGGTGCCGGGCGTCAGCGAGGTCAACACCTGGGGCGGCCTCAGCCGGCAGTTCCAGGTGGTCGTCGACCCGCGGCGGCTCGAGCAGTACGGCCTGGCCCTCGGCGACGTGCTCCGCGCGGTGGCCGACAACAACCAGTCGTTCAGCGGCGGGTTCATCGAGCACCAGGCCGAGCGCTACAC
>CAYUAX010000393.1:0-1821 GCA_964442845.1 uncultured Bifidobacteriaceae bacterium
CTCGAACGCCTCGGCGTTGCGCACGTCGGTGTTGCTGACGATGGTCAGGTGCTCGCGCAGCCCGTTGAGCGGCATCAGGCTGGTGGGCGACAGGTCGAAGTTCCGCCCGCTCGCCGCCGGCGACCACATGTGCTTCTGCAGCCCGATCGCGGTGGCACCGGCCGAGCCGTGCACCATCTCGATGCAGGCCAGCCGCACCTTGCCGGCGGCGGTCTGGGCCAGCGCCGTGCGCGCCGGCACCATCGCCTCGAGGAACGGCAGCGCCACGGTGACGCCGAGGCCCTTCAGGGCGGTGCGCCGGGACAGATGCTTCTGGGTGATGAACATCGCTCGAAATCCTATCAGGGGACAGGCCCCCGGCAACCCGTGCTGGGCCAGTCCGCTCAGTGTCGCTCCGTGGTCGTCGGCGCGGCGTCGGCAGCGGCCGCCGGGCGGCTCATCCGGAAGGCGGGGCTGGCCACCACGCCCTGGACGAACGCGGTCACCGTGTGGTTCTGGGCGGCGGCGTCGCGGATCACGCGGCGGATCGCCGGCATGTCATAGGCTTCGACGCGGCGGCCGGTGGCGTAGGTCATCAGCGCCTCGGTGAAGCTGAGGAGCACCGCGTCCTGGTGGGCCTTGAGCGCCTGGCGCAGCGCCACCGGGCCGTCGAGCGTCATGCCGTCGTAGAGCACGCCCACGGGATCCACGGCCACTTCGTTGTCCTTGATCCGCCACGCGCCGGTGACGTCGAAGTTCTCGAGCGCCAGGCCGAGCGGGTCGATCACCTTGTGGCACGACATGCACGCCGGGTTGGCGCGATGCTGCTCCATCCGCTCGCGCACCGACAGCGTGCGTCCGCCCTTGACGTCCTTGACGTCGTCGAGCGCCGGGACGTTGGGCGGCGGGGGCGGCGGCGGCGAGCCGAGCAGCACTTCCATGATCCACTTGCCGCGCAGCACCGGCGAGGTGCGGTCGGCGATCGAGGTGAGGGCCAGGATGCTGCCGTGGCCGAGGATGCCGCGGCGGTTCGGATCGGCGACGGCGACGCGGCGGAACTGGCTGCCGGTCACGTTGGCCAGCCCGTAATGGACGGCGACGCGTTCGTTGACGAAGGTGTAGTCGGCGTCGAGCAGGTCGAGCACGCTGCGGTTCTCGCGCACCAGGCTGTCGAGGAACAGCTCGGTCTCGCGGCGCAGACTCCACGCCAGGGTGTCGTCGTAGTGCGGATACTGCAGGTAGTCGGGGATGATCTTGTCGAGGTCCTGCAGCCGCAGCCACTGGGCGCCGAAGCGGGTCGCCAGCGCCTCGGATCGGCGGTCGGCGAGCATGCGCGTCACCTGCCGGGCTAGCCCGGCCGGCGTGCGCAGGCCGCCCTGGGCCGCGGCGGTCACCAGCTCGGCGTCGGGCACCGTGCCCCACAGGAAGAACGACAGCCGCGACGCCAGGTCCTGATCGCTCAACCGGTAGCTCTGCCCCGCCCGCGCCGTCGCCGGCACTTCCTCGAGGCGGAACGCGAAGCGTGGGCTGGCCAGGATCGCCTGCAGCGTGTAGCGGATGGCGTGCTCGAAGTCGCCTTTGGTCCGGCCCTGCTCGTAGAACCCGCGCAGCGCGTCGAGCTCGGCGGCGGCGACCGGGCCGCGGAACGCGCGGCCGGCCAGCGACCGGATGATCCGGTCGGCGCAGACCGGCTCCTCGGCGGCCGAGGTCGGCCGGCAGGTGAAGATCCGCCGCCGGCTCACCGTGTCGGACACGCCGGTGACGCTGAACGGACCGTGCACGCTCATGTCGCGCAGGTGCGGCAGCAGCGTGACGCCGAAGCTCATGCTGACGTCGGCGAGG
>CAYUAX010000394.1:0-1813 GCA_964442845.1 uncultured Bifidobacteriaceae bacterium
AGCTCTGCGCGTCGGCCACGTTGTCGAAACCGTGGCTGATCGTGTCGGGCGGCAGCAGCGCGGCGACGTCGACGTCCACGGCCAGCAGATCGCGCACGGCGCGGGCGTACTCGGCGCGGTTCAGGCGCTGGAACGGCCGCCAACCGGGATTGGGATTGGCGGCGGCGAACTCGTCGAGGCGGGCTTCGAGGGCGGTCAGCAGGGGGTCGAGTTCGCCGGCGGGCGGCCGCTTCGCGCCGGCCGGCGGCATCATCCCGGCGCGCAGCTTGCGGACGATCTTCTCGGCGGTCTCGGGCGACTCGTGGGCCCGCATGGCGTCGAACCCGGCCAGCGACAGGCCGCCGGCCTTGGCGCGGTCGCTGTGGCAGGTCGCGCAGTAGGTGGCGACCAGCTCCGTCTGGACGGCGGCCGGCATGGCCGGCGAGGCGCTGCGCCCTGGCGTCGGCGTCCGCCTGGTGACGAGGCGCGGCGCCGTAGTGCTCGTGCCCCTCGCGGCGGTCCCCGCGGTCTGGTCGGGCTCGCGCGCCGCCGTGGCCCCGCCGGCGAGACACACTCCGGCCAGCGCCACCATGCCGATGCCGAGCCTCGCCACCGCGCCCCGTCGCATGCCCCCGCGCCTCCGTCCGCGCGACCGTCGCCGCGCTGTCCGTCCCCGAGCCCCGAGCTCCGAGTCCCGAGCCCCGCCTAGATCGCCGTCGTCTCCGGCGCGCTGTTCAACTCCATCGCGCTGGTGCTGTCGCCGAACGTGCGCATCTCCTCGAGGCCGAGCAGGTGCAGCATGCTCAGCATCACGTTGGCCATCGGCGTCGCATCCGCGGCCTTGATGTGCAGGCCGCCCTTCAACCTGCCGCCGGCATGCCCGGCGAGCAGCAGGGGGCAGCGCTTGTGGTTGTGCACGTTGGAGTTGCCCATCGGCGAGCCGTAGAGCACCAGCGTGTTGTCGAGCAGGCTGCGTTCGCCGTCGGGCGTGTTCTTCAGCTTCTCCAGGAAATACGGGAGCATGCTGACGTGGTAGGTGTTGATCTTCTGGAACTCGCGGATGCGATCCTCGCGGTCCTGGTGGTGCGACGCCGAGTGGAATGCCGTCTTGACGCCGCTGTCGGCGAACACGCGGTTGCTGGCGTCGCGGCCCAGCTTGAACGAGAACACCCGGGTGATGTCGCTGGCGAAGGCGATCGCCTGCAGGTCGAACATCAGCTTGATGTGCGCCTCGAACGAGTCGGGGACGCCGATCGGCGCGCCCGGCAGGGCCCGCTGCTCGCCGCTCCGGTTGAACGCCTCGGTGGTCTGGATGCGCCGCTCGATCTCGCGGATGTCCTCGAGGTAGTCGCCGAGGCGGGCCTGGTCGGCGGCGCCGAGCTGGCGCTTCAGCCGTGACACGTCGGCGGTGATCCAGTCGAGGATGCTCTTGTCCTCGGCGCGACGCTCGGCCCGCGCCGACGGCGTGGCGCCGACGCCGAACAGCTGGTCGAACGCCACCCGCGGGTCGCGGATCATCGGCATCGGGTCGCCCGGCGACGCCCAGCTGATGGTGTCGGTGTAGACGCACGAGTAGCCGTAGGAGCAGCCGCCGGCGGCGTCGACGTTCTCGATGCACAGCTGCATCGACGGAATCGGCGTCTCCTGGCCGTAGCGCTGGGCGTAGAGCTGGTCGAGCGACGTGCCGACGTGCACGTCCGAGCTCTGCGTCTGCTTCGGGTGCATCTGGGTCAGGAACACCGCGCTCGAGCGGAAGTGGTCGCCGCCGATCTCGGGCAGCTCGAACGCCTCGGCGTTGCGCACGTCGGTGTTGCTGACGATGGTCAGGTGCTCG
>CAYUAX010000395.1:0-1809 GCA_964442845.1 uncultured Bifidobacteriaceae bacterium
GCGTATCTCCTCCGCGACGTAGGACGCGGCGTTCCAGCCGGCGTAGGCGAACAGGACCGGGACCAGCGCGAACAGCCACGACCCGACCGCGGGCGTCGCCGCCGGCGTTGACAGGTTGCCGAGCGATCCGGTGCCGAAGGCGAACCCGGCGACGATGAAGAGCAGCAGTGCCGAGATCTTGAGGCTGGCCAGGACGTTGCCCACCACGCGCCCCGGACCGATACCGCGGACGTGGATCAGGGTCAGGACCCAGACCGAGACGATCGCGGTCGTGGTTTGCGCCGACAGCGAGACGGTAATCGGGCCGAGTGGCAGACTGAAGAACGGGGTGTCGTTGCCGACCCCGGGAATGAAGCGCGACAGGTAGAGCGCCAGGAAGAAGGCGTTGGCGGCCACGGCACCGGAGAACCCGGCGACGAACGACGTCCAGCCGGTGAGGAACGCCGCCACCCGGCCGTAGGCGGCATGCAGGTAGACGTACTCGCCGCCGGCCTTCGGACGCACCGCCGCCAGTTCCGCATAGGCGAGGGCGCCGGCGAACGCCAGGGCCCCCGCGGCCAGCCAGGCGAGCAGGAACAGCAGCGGGTGCGGCACCGCTGCCGCGACCTGCGGCGAGGTGAACAGGATGCCGCCGCCGATGACGTTGGAGACGACGATCGCCGCCGCATCCAGCGACCCGAGCCGGCGTTCGAGAGTGGGAGCGGTCGCGGAGGCCTGCGGCATGGCGGCGATTATAGGGCGCTTCGCCGCCGCTCAGGCGAGGTTCGTCACTGCGTGAGCAGCTGCCGTTCGATCGGGAACTCGCCGAGCTTGGCCCACACCTGCGAGCCCTTCTTCAAGTAGACCTCGACCTTGGCGTCGACGAAGTCCTTGTGCTGGAGGATCTGCATGCGCGGCTGCTCGCCGGTGTAGCCGAGCGCCGACCGCAGCACGATGTCCTTGGTGGCCTGCCCAGGCGGCAGCGCCTCGCGCTGCACCGCCCAGCCGTAGTGCTCGCCCCACATCTCCTGTTCGTTGACGCGGCGGAAGATGGCGTTGATCTGCACGCCGTCGATGGCCTCGCTCGACTTGTTGCGCAGCTTCAGCGACACCGACGGCACCAGCTTGTTCTTGCCGTCCTCGAGGATGCCGGCGTCGTACCAGCCGGTGGTCACGTCCACGGGCTCGAGCACCTCGATCGGCTTGACCGAGTTGCAGCCGGCCAGGGCCACGACGAGGGCGGTCAGGGCGATGGGGGATCCGAAGCGGCTCATGGCGCTCAGCATAACGGCTTTGACACCAGGGAGCCTTGTCAGGCTCCCTGGTGTCGGGGCTGGGGGCTGGGGACTGGCGCTCGCCAGAGCGAGCACGGAACCTGAGCGGCGCATCGATGGCCTCGTCGGACCACCGTGACAAGAGACCAGTGCTCGTGACGAGCCCTAGCCCCCAGCCCCTAGTCCCCAGCCCCTAGAACTGCTGCACCTGCACGCGCTTGCGGGCCTCGTCGCGGTTGATCCGCCCCGACCGGTAGGCGGCCAGGTCGCTGCCCTTCACCTGCAGCATGAAGGTGGAGACCTCTTCGTAGGGGTTCTGCGGCGCCAGCGCGTCGCGCTGTTCGTTGTCGCGCGCCGCCACCGTCAGCAACTCGTCGGGCCCCAGCCAGGTGAGCGGCCCGGAGAAGTCGATCATCGCGTCGATGAGCGCCCGCACCACCGACTCGGTGTAGGACTTGTTGGGGTCGGTGAGCAGCACGCTGTCGGCCGGCACGGCCGGGCGCGGCGCCGGCGCGGCACCGGCGCCCGACGCGAAGATCCCGGGTCCGCCCTGCAG
>CAYUAX010000396.1:0-1785 GCA_964442845.1 uncultured Bifidobacteriaceae bacterium
GATGACTCCGAGTCGATGACTCCGAGTCGATGACTCCGAGTCGATGACTCAGAGCAGATTACAAGTGGTTACTCGGTGCGCATGGTCTGCAGCGGGTCGGTGCGGAGGGCGCGGCGGGTGGGGACCACGGCGGCGACCAGGCCGGCCGCGACGAGCACGCCGGTGCCCAGCGCATACGACGCCGGATCGAACCGGCCGACGCCGAACAGCAGGCTGGCCATGCCGGCGGCGAACCCGGTAGCCAGCAGCCACCCGGCCGCGATGCCGAGCCCGAGCGGCACGGCGGTGAGCCGGGCGATCAGCCGCACCACGTCGCGCCCCTCGCCGCCCAGCGCCAGCCGCAGGCCGATCTCGTTCTGCCGCCGCGCCACCAGGTGCGACAGCATGGCGAACACGCCCGTGGCGGTGAGTGCGAGGGCGCCGAGCGAGTAGGCGTTGACGAGCAGCGCGAAGAAGCGCGCGCTGGCGAACTCGAGCTGCACCTCGTCGGCCATGGCCGAGTCCCAGTGCACCGCGGAGGTCGGCGCTGCCTGCGCGATGACCCGCTTCAGCGGCGGAATCATCGCCGCCGCGTCGCTGCCCGCGGCCACGCCAATCGACACGACGCGCTGCGGCGCCACCGCCAGCGGCAGGTAGACGTCCTCGCGGCCCTGCAGCCACGCGGCGTCGGTCTGCACCTGCGGGCCGCCCGATTCGGCGCCCTGCTCGGCGAGGCCGTCGTAGGCCACGTTCTCGACGACACCCACGACGCGCGCGGTCGTGGCGGGCAGCAGCCCGCCCGGCAGCAGGTGCAGCGCCTGGCCCAGCGCCCGATCCACGCCGCCCATCCGCTCGGCGAGGGCGCGGCTGATCACGGCAACGGGGCCGGCCGCCGTGTCCGTGCCGGCGATCGGCCGCCCGGCGACGAGCGGGATCTCGAGCATCGGCAGCAGTCCCTCGTCGGCCAGATGCAGCCCGACGCTCAACCCCTCGGTGTCGTCGCGTTCGGGCAGCCCGGCGAAGCGCACGCGCACGCGATCGGCGTCCCACGGCGGCAGCGTCGGCGACACCAGCCCGACGCGTTCCACGCCGGGATACGCGGCGATGGCCGACCGCACGCGTTCGTACGCCGCTGGCAGCGCCGCGGCATCCGCGGCGTCGGCGCGGCTGAACGTCACGGCCAGGCGCGTCACGCCGTCCACGCGAAAGCCGACGTCCCACGTGTTCATCGTCTGGAACGACCGCAGCAGCAGGCCGCCGGTGACGAGCAGCGCCAGCGTGAGCGCCACCTCGGCGCCGACCAGGCCGACGCCCCATCGCTGCTCCCAGCCGCCGCCGATCGAGCCGCGGCCGATGCCGCGGAGCACGTCGCCCGGCTCCACGCGGCTGGTGAGCCACGCCGGCGCCAGGGCCGCGACGACGCCAGCCAGCAGCATCGCGCCGATGGCCGCGGCGACGGCCACGCTGTCGACGCGCAGCGTCAGGTACGGCGGCAGGTCCACCGGGGAGGCGGCGATCACGGCGTCGAGCAGCGACGGCGCCAGCGCCGCGCCCACCGTCCCGCCGAGTGCCGCCAACAGCAGCGCCTCCAGCACGAGATCGCCCACGAGGGTGGCGCGTCCGGCGCCGAGCGCCGCGCGCATCGCCAGCTCGCGCCGGCGATCGATGGTCCGGGCGACGAGCAGTCCCGCAACGTTCAGCGCCGCGATCAGCAGCAACAGCACAACCGCGCCGAGCAGCAGCGCCGTGCCGGTGCGGAACTCGCCGCGCCAGTTCTCGCCCATCGGCTCGACGCGAAACGCGCGG
>CAYUAX010000397.1:0-1776 GCA_964442845.1 uncultured Bifidobacteriaceae bacterium
CTGCTGCTGTTGCTGCTGGCGGAAGAACTCCTCTTCGGGCGAGGTCAGCGACGCCAGGTTGACCACCTTGGTGGCTGCCTTCACGTTGGCACCGGCGGCGACCAGCGCCCGCATCACCTCGACGCGGCTATAGGCGGCGGCGAACATCAGCGCCGTCTGCTGCATCGACTGCTCTTTGGCGTCCACCTCGGCGCCGGCGGCGAGCAGCGCCTTGACGCCCTCCACCGAACCGGACGCCGCCGCCAGCATCAGCGGCGTCGTGCCGGTGGTGGTCGGCGTCTTCGCGTCGGCGCCGGCCTGCAGCAGCACGTCGATCACGCCGGCGTTGCCGTTGCGCGCGGCAATGATCAGCGCCGTGTTGGCGCCCAGCCGCGTCGTCGCCTTGACGTTGGCGCCGGCGTAGACCAGCATCCGCGCCAGCTCGGCGTCGTTCTTCATCGCCGCCCAGTGCAGCGCCGTCATGCCGTCGCCCTGCGCGGCGTTGACGTCGCGGCCCTGCTGCAGCAGCGTCCGCACCGCGGCGCGGTCGCCCTGCATCGCCGCGTCGGCCACGGCCGCGCCGGTCTGCGCCATCGCGCCGGCCGCGAACACCAGGGCGCCGAGGGCGCCCGCCATCAGTCCGACTCGCAGTCGCATCCGCGTCTCTCCGTCCGGGTTTTAGAGCGCCGCCGTGGTCTCGGGCGCGGCGTTGAGGTCCATCACGCCGGTGCTGTCGCCGAACGTGGTCATGTCGTCCAGGCCGAGCAGGTGGAGGGCCGCCAGCATCGGGTTGGCCATCGGCGTCCCGTCTCCGGCCTTGATGTGCACCCCGCCCTTCAGCCGGCCGCCGGCGTGGCCGGCGAAGAACAGCGGGCAGCGCTTGTGATTGTGGACGTTCGAGTTGCCCATCGGCGACCCGTACATCACCAGCGTGTGGTCGAGCAGCGTGCCGTCGCCGTCGGGCGTGTTCTTCAGCTTGTCGAGGAAGTACGGCAGCTGGGCGACGTGGTAGGTGTTGATCTTCTGGAACTCGCGGATGCGATCCTCGCGGTCCTGGTGGTGCGAGGCCGGGTGGAAGCCGGCGGTGCTGCCGCTCTCGGGATAGGCGCGGCTCGATCCGTCGCGGCCCATCTTGAACGAGAACACCCGGGTGATGTCGCTGGCGAAGGCCACCGCCTGCAGATCGAACATCAGCTTGACGTGCTCGGCGAAGCTGTCGGGCACGCCCACCGGCGCGCCGGGCAGGGCCCGCGGCTCGCCGCTGTTGTTGGCCGCTTCCACCTTCTGGATGCGCCGCTCGATCTCGCGGACGTCGTCGAGGTACTCCTCGAGGCGGGCGCGGTCGGCCGGCCCCAGGGCGCCGCGCAGCTTGCCGACCTCGGCGGTGATGAAGTCGAGGATGCTCTTGTCGCGCTGGCGCCGGGCGATGCGCTCCTCGGCGGTGGCGCCGACGCCGAACAGCAGGTCGAAGGCCGCGCGCGGGTCGCGGATCATCGGCAGCGGCTCGCTCGGCGACGCCCAGCTGATGGTGTCGGTGTAGACGCACGAGTAGCCGTAGGCGCAGCCGCCGGCCTGGTCGATGCTCTCGATGCACAGCTGCATCGACGGGATCGGGGTCTCGCCGCCGACCTTCCTGGCGTAGAACTGGTCGAGCGAGGTGCCGGCGAGCACGTCGGAGCCCTGCGTCTGCTTCGGATGGCTCTGCGTGAGGTAGACGGCGCTCGAGCGGAAGTGGTCGCCGCCGATCTCCGGCATCTCGAACGCCTCGGCGTTGCGCACGTCGGTGTTGCTGACGAT
>CAYUAX010000398.1:0-777 GCA_964442845.1 uncultured Bifidobacteriaceae bacterium
GACTACTCGCGCCTGAGCGCGACGATCGGATCGAGCCGGGACGCCCACCGCGCCGGGTAGTAGCCGAACGCCACGCCGATCACCGCCGAGATGGCGAAGGCGAGGACGATCGCCTGCGGCGACACATAGGTCGGCCAGCTCATGAGCGCGGTGAGGCCGCGGGCGGCGCCGATGCCGGCCAGGATGCCCACCACCCCACCGAGCAGGCTCAGCACCACCGCTTCGACCAGGAACTGGACCAGCACGTCGCGCCGGCGCGCCCCCATCGCCAGGCGCAGGCCGATCTCGCGGGTCCGCTCGGTGACCGACACCAGCATGATGTTCATGATGCCGATGCCGCCGACCACCAGCGAGATGCCGGCGATGCTGGCGAGCAGCGCCGTCATAGTCGTGCCGGCGCGGTTGAGCGTGCCCGACATCTCTTCCATGGTCGCCGAGTCGAGCTTGGGCATGTTGGCCAGCGCGAACGCCGCCACTTCCGTGTAGAGGCCCTTGGTCACCTGCGCCGCGGCCAAGGTCTTCACCGTGAAGTCGTCGGCCGGGCCCATGCGGCCGTTGCCGCCGCCCGGGGCCTGCAGGCCGCCCAGGGCGCCCGAGGCGCGGGCCGCGGTCTCGCGGATGTTGTCGGCATGCCGCTCGCGCAGCAGCGCGGTGATGGCATCGCCCACCGCGGTGGCCACCCCCGCCTCGGTGACGCCGACGGTCACCGTCTGCAGCCAGTCGCGGCGGTTGGTGAGCGCGCCCAGCGTGGTCACCGGCACGAACGCCGCTTCGTCC
>CAYUAX010000398.1:787-1729 GCA_964442845.1 uncultured Bifidobacteriaceae bacterium
GCTTCGTCCTGATCGGCGTCCACCGCCCGCATCATCCCGACCACCTGGAAGTCGCGGTCGTGGATCTTCACGGTGCGGCCGGTGGGATCGACGCCCTCGCCGAACAGCCGCGCGCTGGCGATGCGGCCCAGCACCACCTTGGCGGCGCCGGCCTCGACGTCGGCGTCGGTGAAGCCCTCGCCGTCGAGCCAGGTCCAGCCGTGGATGTCGGCCAGCGCCGGCTCGGTGCCGTTGACCAGCGTGAAGACGCGGGCCTCGGGCGACGCGACGATGAAGGTGCGCGAGCGCAGCCCGGCGGCCACGAACTCGACGTTGTCGAGGTCGCGGATGGCGGCGGCGTCGTCGCGGGTGAGCGTCTTCGCCTCGCCCAGGCCGGTGGCGATGTTCATGCTCTCGCCGCCCTTGACGAAGTTGCCGGCCGACACCTGCACGATGCTGGTGCCGGCGGTCTTGAGGGTGCGCTCCACCGACGCGCGGGCGCCGTTGCCGAGCGCCACCATGGCGATCACGGCGGCCACGCCGATGACGACGCCCAGCGTGGTCAGCCCGGAGCGGAGGCGGTTGCGGCCCAGCGCCTTCCAGGCGATCTGGCCGCTGACGGCGAGGAGACGCAGCATCGTGGTGGCCTACTCGTGACGCAGCGCGTCGATCGGATCCAGCTCGGCGGCGCGCCGCGCGGGATACCAGCCGAACAGCACGCCCACCGCCGCCGACACGCCGAACGCGGTGAGCACCGCCGCCGGCGACACCACCGTGGCCCAGCGCAGCGTGGACGAGATGAGATACGAGGCGATGAGCCCGAGCACGATGCCGATCAGGCCGCCGGCCAGGCTGATGGCCACCGCCTCGGTCAGGAACTGCCGGGTGACGTCGCGGCCGCGCGCCCCTACCGCCATCCGCAGGCCGATCTCCTTGGTGCTGTCTCTTATACACATCTCCGAG
>CAYUAX010000399.1:0-1630 GCA_964442845.1 uncultured Bifidobacteriaceae bacterium
ATCCGGCAGCCGCCACGCCGGCCGCGACGTCGGCCCCCGCGGCGAGCCCGCCGACCGCGCCGCCGCCAGCCGCCGATGCACCGGCGGCCGAGCCTGCCGAGGCGGCCGCCGACCCTGGCGCCATCGCCGTGATCGACGCGCGGCTGTGCGGTCAGTTCTCCACGGCGGGCGGCTGGACGTGCACGGCCCCGGACACGCCGTTCAGCGGCGGGCGCTTGTACTACCTCACCCGCCTCACCGTGCCGCAGACGATGCAGGTCGAGCATCGCTGGCTGCACGGGGATGCCGTGGTCCAGGCGGTGCGGCTGCGCATCCAGGCCGGAGGCCGCGCCGGCTATCGCACCTACAGCCGTCAGACGGTCGACGCCGCGCGCACCGGCGACTGGCGCGTCGAGCTGCGCGCCCCCGATGGGGCGCTGCTGGCCGAGGAGCGATTCGTCGTGCGGTAGCCGTGGGCCCGCCCACGCCGCGTCACGCGAGGATGCGCGCGTAGAGCCACGTGTCGAGCGGGCGCGGGCTCAGGTTGGGAAACACCATGTAGCGCCGCAGCAGGCCCTCGCGCGTGAACGCGGTCTTCTCCAGCACTCGTCGCGACCGCATGTGGTCCACATGGCAGGTCGCATAGAGGCGCACGACGCCGCTCGCACTTGCCACGTCGACCATCGCCGCCAGCGCCTCGGCGGCATAGCCCTGTCCCCACGCCCAGGGCGCCAGCAGGTAGCCCGCCGAGGCGCACCACGGCGACTCGAAGCCGAGGCCGGTGCCGCCCATCACCCGACCGTCGTCGCGGCGCTCGATGAGGTACGGGCCGGCGGGCCAACGCGCCCACTCGTCGTCGCAGAAGTCGAGAAACGCCCGCGTCTGGTCGATCGTCAGGTGGCGCGGAAAGCTCATGTACTGCGTGACGTCGGGGTCGCTGGCGTAGGCGAAGATCGCCGCGGCATCGGCGGCGCGGGGGCGGCGCAGGGAGAGTCGCGGGGTGTCGAGCCGTTCGCAATCGGGACGGTGGTCGGGTGGCATCGCGCGCGCCAACCGTTCGCCCCGGTCGGCCCGTCAGTAATGTTACGCTCGCTCGTTCCTCCCATCCCCTTCGAGGTGGCGTCATGCGCGTGATCGGCCTCGCGGTTCTGGTGGTGTCGACGGCGTTGCCCGCTGTCGCACAGACGATCGACGATCTGGTGGCACTGAAGCGCGTCAGCGGCACGCCCGCGATCGCGCCCGATGGGCGTCGCGTCGCCTTCGCGGTGCGCGCGGCCAACTGGGCCGACAACACCTACGAGACCGAGATCTGGATCGCCGATGCCGCCGTGGCCGGCAGCGCCCGGCCGCTCACCGACGGCGCGAAGTCGAGCCTGCAGCCGGCCTGGTCGCCCGACGGCACGTGGATCGCGTTCATCTCGGACCGCAGCGACGTCCGGCAGATCTTCCGGCTGTCGATCGACGGCGGCGAGGCCGAGGCGTTGACCACCGGGGCCGAGGGCGTGACGGCGTTCGCGTGGTCGCCCGACGGCACCCGCATCGCCTATACGATGACCGACCCGGAGACGGCGGCGATGAAGGAGCGCCGCGAGAAGTACGGCGAGTTCACCCACGAGGACCGCGACCACCGGATGGCGCAGCTCCACGTGCT
>CAYUAX010000400.1:0-1620 GCA_964442845.1 uncultured Bifidobacteriaceae bacterium
TAATACAGCACCTGCTTGACGAAATCGGAGAAGAGCGCTCCGGCGGCCAGCGCCGGCAGGCAGCCGGCGGCGACCAGCAGCGCGAAGCGACGCGCCTCGGCGCTGTGCGGCAGCCCGGCGACCACCGCCCAGACCTTGGCGCGGTAGAGCCACACCACCGCCAGCACCGCGCCGAGCTGGATCATCACGGTGAAGGCGCCGCCGGGGTCGGCGAAGCCCAGGAACCGCTCGGCCAGCAGCAGGTGGGCCGTGGACGACACCGGCAGGAACTCGGTGAGTCCCTGCACCACGCCCAGCAGCGCCGCGGCCAGCAGATCCACGGCGGTCGGGCTACGACCGCCGCGCGGTGGCGGCCTTGACCTTGACCGGCGCGGCCGCCGCGGCGGCGCCGGCGCCGCTGCGGTTGCCGAGGATGATGGCGATGGCGGCGGCGATGAACACCGTCGAGTAGGTGCCGCTGACGATGCCGACCAGCATCGTGAAGGCGAAGCCTTCGAGCACCTCGCCGCCGAAGAGGTACAGCGACAGCACCGACAGGAAGGTCGTGCCGGCGGTGATGACGGTGCGGCCGAGGGTCTGGTTGACGGCGGTGTTGACCACCTTCTCGAGCGGGTCGCGGCGCATCTTCGAGCGCATGTTCTCGCGCACGCGGTCGAAGATGACGATGGTGTCGTTCACCGAGTAGCCGGTGATGGTGAGCAGCGCGGCGACGATGTTGAGCGACAGGTCGTAGCCGAACACCGCGAGGAACGCCAGCGTCACCAGCACGTCGTGCAGCGTGGCGGCGATGGCGCCGATCGCGAACGCCGGCCGGAAGCGCATGGCGATGTAGGCGGCGATGCCGAGGATCGAGAAGATCGTCGCGTAGAGGCCCTTCAACTGCAGCTCGCGGCCGATCACCGGGCCGACGATCTCCTGCGACAGCAGCTCGAACTTCGGCAGCCCGGCCTTCTGCAGCGCGTCGACGACGGCACGGGCGCCTTGCTCGAGCGACGCGCCCTGTTCCTCCCCGAGTTCCGGCAGCCGCACCAGGACCTGGTTGTCGGCCGGGTCGCCGTAGCTCTGCACCACCTTCTCGCCGGGCACCGCGGTCGCCAGGGCGTTGCGCACCGCGTCCTCGGCCACCGGCGTCTCGAACTTGACGACGACGATGGTGCCGCCGGTGAAGTCGATGCCCATCGGGATGCCGCCGCGTGACGCCATGAAGGCGACGCCGCCCAGCACCACCAGCGTGGAGAGCACGATGGCGTGCCACCGCCAGCGGATGAAGTCGTAGTTGGCGTTCTCGAAGATGCGCATGGCGGGCTAGATGCTCATGGTCGCCGGCTGTTCGCGCCGCGACAGGAACAGCTCGAACATCGCCCGCGACACGAACACCGCGGTGAACACGTTCGAGAGGAGGCCGATGGTCAGCGTGGTGGCGAACCCGCGGATCGGCCCGGTGCCGAACTGGAACAGGAACGCGGCGGCGATGAGCGAGGCGACGTGGGTGTCGACGATGGTCCAGAACACCCGGTCGAAGCCGGCGGCGACGGCCGCCTTGGGCGCCTTGCCGGTGCCCAGCTCCTCCTTGATGCGCTCGAAGATGAGCACGTTGGAGTCGACGCCCATGCCGATGGT
>CAYUAX010000401.1:0-1615 GCA_964442845.1 uncultured Bifidobacteriaceae bacterium
CTTCGAGGAGATCGCCAAGTTCCGCGCCGCCCGCAAGCTGTGGGCCGAGGCGATGCGCGACCGGTTCGGCGCGAAGAATCCGCGCTCGTGGCAGCTGCGCTTCCATACCCAGACCGCCGGCGTGTCGCTGACCGCCCAGCAGCCCTACAACAACGTCGTGCGGACGGCGCTGCAGGCCCTGGCGGCGGTGCTGGGCGGCACCAACTCGCTGCACACCAACTCGCTCGACGAGGCGCTGGCGCTGCCCACCAAGGAGGCGGTGACCATCGCGCTGCGCACCCAGCAGGTGCTGGCGCACGAAAGCGGCGTCGCCAACGTCGTCGACCCGCTGGGCGGCTCGTACTTCGTCGAAGCGCTCACCCGCGAGATGGAGCAGGGCGCCAAAGCCTACTGGGACACCATCGACCGCATGGGCGGGATGGTCGAGGCGATCGAGCAGGGCTATCCGCAGAAGGAGATCGCCGAGGCGGCGTACCAGTTCCAGCAGGCGGTCGAACGCCGTGACAAGGTGATCGTCGGCGTCAACGACTTCGTCCAGGAGCACGAGCCGCCGATCGAGATCCTCTATATCGACGACTCGGCCGCCGAGACGCAGCTCGCCCGGCTGGAACAGCTGAAGCACACGCGCGACAACGGCGCGGTGGCGCGGACGCTCGACGCGCTGAAGAAGGCGGCGACCGGCACCGCCAACACGATGCCGCCGCTGCTCGACTGCGTGCGGGCCTACGCCACCGTCGGCGAGATGTGCGACGCCCTCCGCGACGTGTGGGGGGAGTGGGAAGAGACGCCAATCATCTAGCGGCTAGGGACTAGCGGCTAGCGGCTAGAGGACGGGGCATGGAGCGAAGGATTCGCGTCGTAATCGCCAAGCCGGGGCTGGACGGGCACGACCGGGGGGCCAAGGTGATCGCCCGGGCGCTGCGCGACGCCGGCATGGAAGTGGTCTACACCGGCCTGCGCCAGACGCCGGAGCAGATCGTCAGCGCCGCGCTGCAAGAAGACGCCGACGTGATCGGGCTGTCGATTCTGTCAGGCGCGCACATGCACATCTGTCCGCGGGTGGTCGAACTCCTGCGCGAGGCCGGCCTCGATGACGTGCAGGTCGTGGTGGGCGGCATCATCCCCGACCAGGATCTCCCGAAACTGCACGCGCTCGGGATCACCGGCGTGTTCATTCCGGGCACGCCGATGCAGGCCATCGTCGACTTCATCACCACGCACGCGCGCAGCCGCGCCGACGCCTGACCGGCGCGGTCCTTGCACCGGCCCGGCGGCGAGGTGTCGAGCCCATGAGCGTGGCCACTCCCCGAGTCCTGGTCGTCTCCGAGAGCCGCATCACCCGGCGGGTGGTCGAGATGACCTTCGCCGATCAGCCGCTGCAGGTCGCCGTATTCGGCGACGGCGCCGCCGCCGCCGCCGACTGGCAGACGCGGCCTCCGGCCGTGCTGATCACCGATATCGCGCTGCAGGCCACCGACGGCTACACCCTGGCCCGCACGCTGCGGGCGGCGCCATCGGGCGACAAGGCCTGTGTGATTCTGCTCGCCCGCCAGGCCGACGGCGTCGACGAGGCGGCGGTGGCGGCGGTGCGCGCCTCGGCGGTGTTGCGCAAGCC
>CAYUAX010000402.1:0-1598 GCA_964442845.1 uncultured Bifidobacteriaceae bacterium
TGTTCGTGCCGGGCCAGTTCGTCGACGGGCCGTGGTCGGAACACTACGAGCCGGCCGAATCGCCGGTGGCCAATCCGCTGCACCCGACGCAGAGCGCCAATCCGGCGATCCATCGGTTCCAGACCCCGTTCGACGTGCTCGGCACAGCCGAGGAGTTCCCGATCGTCTGCACCACCTACCGGCTCACCGAGCACTTCCACTACTGGACCAAGCACAACCCCTACACGGTGCAACTGCAGCCCGAGTTCTTCGTCGAGATCCCCGAGGGCCTGGCCGCCGAGAAGGACATCGCCAACGGCGACCGGGTGCGCGTGACCTCGGCGCGCGGCGCCATCGAGGGCAAGGCGCTGGTCACCCGACGGATCAAGGCGATGCAAGTGGCGGGGAAGACCGTGTGGCAGATCGGCTTCCCGATCCACTGGGGGTTCCTCGGCCGCGGCCAGCAGCGCGGCGCGCTGGCCAACCTTGTCACGCCGACCATCGTCGACCCCAACTCGCACGCGCCTGAATACAAGGGCTTCCTCGTGCGGCTCGACAAGGTGACGACGTAGATGGCCAGTGCGCTCGACGTCGTTCGGGTGTCGGCCACGACGCCGCCGGCGCCCGGCGTGCGCACGACCCCGACGGTCGTCAAGCTGATCGACACCTCCTCGTGCATCGGCTGCAAGGCCTGCGAGGTGGCCTGCCAGGAATGGAACGACCTGGCCCCCGAGGCGACGACCCAGGGCGGCACCTACCAGACCCTGCCGGAGACGACGGCGCGCTTCTGGAACCTGATCAAGTTCAGCGAACACGAGAGCCCGCGCGGCTTCCACTGGCTGATGCGCAAGGACCAGTGCATGCACTGCGCCGAGCCCGGCTGCCTCATCGCCTGTCCGGCGCCGGGCGCCATCGTCCAGTACGCCAACGGCATCGTCGACTTCCAGCCGGACCAGTGCATCGGCTGCGGCTACTGCATCACCGGCTGCCCGTTCAACGTCCCCAAGTTCGCCACCGACACGCGCCGCGTCTACAAGTGCACGCTGTGCGTGGACCGGGTCGCCGAGGGGCTGCAGCCGGCGTGCGTCAAGGCCTGTCCCACCAGTTGCCTGCAGTTCGGCACCAAGGACGCGATGCTCGACGTCGCCGCCCAGCGTGTCGCCAGGCTCAAGGAGGACGGCTTCGCCGAGGCCGCGGTTTACGATCCGCCGGGCGTCGGCGGCACCGGCGTCGTGACGGTGCTCGCCTTCGGTGACCGGCCGGAGTTGTACGGGCTGCCGCGCGATCCCGCGGTACCGGCGGCCGTGCGCGTCTGGAAGGGCGCGCTGAAGTGGACCGGCAACCTGGCGATGCTGGCCGGGCTGGCCGTCGCCGGCCTCCACTACCTGCGCTACGGCCGCAAGGCCGACGTCGACCGCGACGCGACCGGAGGCGCGGCGTGAGCGCCGCCGGCCGGCGGCTGGTCCGCTACTCGCTCGTCGAGCGGCTAGTCCACGCGGCGGCCGCCGTGTCGTACACCTATCTGCTGCTCACCGGCCTGGCGTTCTGGACGCCGGCGCTCTACTGGATCGCCGTCGTGCTCGGCGGCGGCTACCTGTCGCGTCTGCTGCACCCGTGGA
>CAYUAX010000403.1:0-1587 GCA_964442845.1 uncultured Bifidobacteriaceae bacterium
TGTGGACGCCCATCGGGTCGATGTTCTCGATCGAGCAGATGACCACGAAGTTGTCGGCGACGTCGCGCATCACCTCCAGCTCGAATTCCTTCCAGCCGATCACCGACTCTTCGATCAGCACCTCGTGCACCGGGCTCATGTCGAGCCCGCGGCCGCAGATCTCCTTGAACTCTTCGACGTTGTAGGCGATGCCGCCGCCGACGCCGCCCATCGTGAACGACGGGCGGATGATGGCCGGGAAGCCGGTGTTCTCGACCGCCTCGAGCGCTTCGGCCATCGTCTTGACGACGGCGCTGCGCGGCACGTCGAGGCCCAGCTCGATCATCGCGTCGTGGAACAGCTGGCGGTCCTCGGCCACCTTGATGGCCGCGATCGACGCGCCGATCAGCGCCACGCCGTGCTTGGCGAGGACGCCGGCTTCGTGCAAGGCGACCGCGAGGTTGAGCGCGGTCTGTCCGCCGACGGTCGGCAGCACGGCGTCGGGCTTCTCCTTGGCGATGATGCGCTCGACCACGTCCACCGTGAGCGGCTCGACGTAGGTGCGGTCGGCCAGTTCGGGGTCGGTCATGATCGTCGCCGGGTTGCTGTTGACGAGGATCACGTCCAGGCCTTCGGACTTCAGTGCCTTGACCGCCTGGGTGCCGGAGTAGTCGAACTCACAGGCCTGGCCGATGACGATCGGACCCGAGCCGATGACGAGGATGCGTTTGAGGTCGTGACGTCGAGGCATTGGCGGTTACTGGCGCTCCATGAGATCCACGAACTGCCGGAACAGGTAGTCGGCGTCGTGCGGCCCGGGCGAGGCCTCGGGATGGTACTGCACCGAGAACCACGGCCGCGAGACGTGCCGCAGCCCTTCCACCGTGCCGTCGTAGAGGTTGCGGTGCGTCACCTCGACGCCCTCGGGAATCGACTCGGGGTCCACCGCGAAGCCATGGTTCTGCGAGGTGATCTCGACCTGGCCCGAGGCCAGCTGCTTCACCGGGTGGTTGGCGCCGCGGTGCCCGAACTTGAGCTTGTAGGTCTCGGCGCCGAGGCCGAGCGCCAGCAGCTGATGACCGAGGCAGATGCCGAACACCGGCGCGCCGGCAGCGATCACCTGCCTGACGTTCTCGATCCCGTAGCCCACCGCCGCCGGGTCGCCGGGGCCGTTGCTGAGGAACACCCCGTCGGGCTTCCAGGCCAGCACGTCGGCGGCCGGCGCCGACGCCGGGAAGACCCGAACCTCGCAGTTGTGCGCCGCCAGACGGCGCAGAATGTTGGTCTTGATGCCGTAGTCGTAGGCGGCCACCCGCAGCGTGCGGGCGGCACGGCGCTCCGGCGGCACGGCGAAGCTGGCCTGCGCCACGGTGTCGGCCAGCGACAGCGAGAAGTCGTAGGGCGCGGCGCAGGTGACGTCCTTCACGAGGTCGGCGCCCTCCATCTGCGGCACGGCGCGGGCCTTCTCGACCAGCGCCTGCGGGTCGGCCGGGCCGGTGACGATCACGCCGCGCATCACGCCGGCCGAGCGCAGCTTGCGCGTCAGCGCCCGGGTGTCGATGTCGGCGATGGCGACGATGCCGTGCTGCGTGAGGTAGTCCTTCAGCG
>CAYUAX010000404.1:0-1533 GCA_964442845.1 uncultured Bifidobacteriaceae bacterium
CGCCTGCGTCGACGTGTTGATCGTGGCATTGGCCGGTCCGTTCTCGCAGTTCCCGGCACCGCACTGCAGGAGGAACCCGCTCGGCTGGAGCAGCACGACCGCCGGCGCACCGTCCGCGAACGGCGGCGACGCGGCGGTGAGCACCTCGAGTTGCAGCTGCGCCGTTCCGGCCGACTGGCCGACGTTCTGTACGAAGATTTGCGGCGAGTTGGTCGAACCCTGCGGGATCAGCACCACCAGCGACTGCGTGCCGCCGGTCGTCGCGGAGGCGGACAGCAGCACGTTGGGCGAACTCGCGCTGACCCTCACCTGCAGTCCGCCCGCCGGGGCCGTCGACGCGCTCGTGACGCCGATCGCGGCCTGCAGGTCGCGGCCGATTCCGAGCGATCCAGTCGTGAAATTCACGAGGTTGGCGGTGGCGGTGACGACCGTCGAAGCCGCCTGGTACCCCGGCGAAGTCGCCGAAAGAGTGCTGCTGCCTGCCGCGACGCCCTGCATCGTGAAGTCGGCCTGGGTCTGCCCCGCTGCGAAATCGAGGGCTACCGGCGATGCGCTGGCGATGCCCGCCGGATCGAAGGCAAGCGTGACGGTGGCGCCGCCTTGCGGTGCCGGCGAGGTCAGGAGCACCCGTCCAGCCACCGAGCGACCGACGCCGACGACCGCGTTTTGCAGGGTGATGGACAGGGTCCGGGCGCTGACGTCGACCGTCGCCGTCGCGGGCGCGGCCCCTGCCACCGTGGCGGTGATGATCGCGTTGCCGACCGTCGTCGCCGTGGTGACGTCGAAGTTGGCGCTGGTCGCGCCGGCCGCGATGATCACGCTCGCCGGCACGGCGGCCACCGCGGGGGCCGAGCTCGACAGCGTTACCGTGCGGCCGCCCGCAGGCGCCGGCACGGTGAGCGTGACCGACATGTTGCGGATCTCGCGGGTCACCGCGTTCAACGGATTCGGAGCCAGCGATACGCCGAGCGGCACGTCGTCGTTGCGGATCGTGCCGCTGCCGCGGCCGGTGCCGATCGTGGCGCCCGCCGCGTTCGAAAGGTCGACGAAGAACGCTTCGTCCGGCTCGAAGTCCGTATCGCCGATCACCTGCACGCTGATGGTCTGCGGCCCGCTGCTGTTCGCCGGGAACGTCAGGGTGCCCGAGGTCGCGACGTAGTCCTGACCTGCCGTCGCGGTGCCGTCGGCGGTCGCAAAGTCGACCGTGACGACCTGGTTCACTGGCGCGGACAGGGTCACGCTGAACACCGCGTTGACCGTCCCTGCGTTGCCCTCGTCCACCGCGGCATTGCCGATCGCGAGGACCGGCAGCTGGTCGTTGTCGAGGATGTTCAGCTGCACGCTGGCCGGCGCGCCGACCACATAGGCCGCATTCGCGGCGAGCGTCACGACGACCGTTTCCGTGCCCTCGACGAGGGCGTCGTCCACCGGCACGATGCTGAAGGTGGCGTTCGCCTGACCCGCCGGGATGGCGTAGAGGAACACGCCTCCACCCTGGGCAACACCGCCGGGCCGGCCGTAGTCCGTGTCCGT